>NZ_JAMYKV010000174.1:0-505 GCF_040317535.1 Mesorhizobium sp. M1409 | reverse complement strand
TGACTGCCTTCTTCCGCGACATCGGTACCGTCGAGCCGCTGACGCAGCCCGATTTCGCCAAAATCGGCGCGGCCATGCAGCGCCATGGCATAAAGATCCTCGACATGGCCGCTTAGGCCCAGACTGGGAGGCGCTGTCGGGGGCGGGTACAGCGCAATGTGGAAAGCGCGCCGCCCCCGACAGCTAAACCCTTCATTCGGTGGGGCAACACCAGCGAAACTCAGGTCACGTGCAGGGCGCGATCTTGTGCAAGCCGCAGGAAGAGGGCGCTCGCCAGGCCCCGCGACGGCTGCCAGGGCTTTGGCCTTATCTTTGGTGGTCAGCACGGTCCGCGAATGCGGCTTCTCGAACACGCTCGCGACATAAATGGTGACCGGCTTGTCACTCACAGACCACCAGCGACGCCACCATTCCAACTGTTTATCTGGGAAAGATCGGCGATGTCGCCATAGATCATCGAACCTTTGACGAGAAAACACTTGTCACTCAGGACTTCGAAGAGTGA
>NZ_JAMYKV010000173.1:0-519 GCF_040317535.1 Mesorhizobium sp. M1409 | reverse complement strand
CGTCCTTGGTCAGGATGTAGGCTTCGGCCACGAACTTCTTGTGCGGCTTGACCGTGCCCGGCTTGGCCAGAACCTGGCCGCGCTCAACGCCTTCACGATCAACGCCGCGCAGCAGCGCGCCGATGTTGTCGCCAGCCTGGCCCTGATCGAGCAGCTTGCGGAACATCTCGACGCCCGTGCAGGTCGTCTTGGTCGTCGGACGGATGCCGATGATCTCGAGTTCCTCGCCGACCTTGACCACGCCGCGCTCGACGCGGCCGGTCACGACCGTGCCACGGCCCGAGATCGAGAACACGTCCTCGATCGGCATCAGGAACGGCTTGTCGAGCGGACGAACCGGGGTCGGGATGTAGGCATCGACCGCCGCCATCAGCTCGCGGATCGCGTCCTCGCCGATCTTCTTGTCCGAATCTTCAAGAGCAGCCAGAGCCGAACCCTTGACGATCGGAATGTCGTCGCCGGGGAACTCGTTCTTGGTCAGAAGCTCGCGCACCTCGAGCTCGACCAGTTCGAGCAGCT
>NZ_JAMYKV010000172.1:0-527 GCF_040317535.1 Mesorhizobium sp. M1409 | reverse complement strand
TTCCCGCGACCAGATCGATCAACTTCAACGCCGACTGCAATGGACCAGGCGATCAAGGAAAGGTGCATCATGAAGCATTCGCGGATGCAAAGATGACCACCGCGCTGCTCGACCGGCTCACGCATCATTGCGAGATCGTCGAGACCGGAAACGAGTCCTGGCGCTTCAAGAACCGCTCTCAAAGCTGAAGTCGAAGAGCTAATCAGCCGCACCCGATCAGGCTGTGCAACCCCGACCAGCTTCGCCTGATCGGGCGCTAACGGACGTGCCCTTCAATACCCCTCAACCGGGGTCCCTTTTGCGCGAAAAACCAGGGTCCCGATTCCGTGGTGATTGACAGTCGTGGGGCTTCTGTCTTCTTGCCTCACAACCAACTGTCGTCGAGACCCTCCCGAAGACAGGGGCGCTACCAGCAGGTATAACCTCCGTCCACCAACAGTACCGTTCCCGTCATATAGCTTGATGCGTCGCTCGCCAGAAAATGGACCGCAGATGCGATCTCATGAGGCTGGCCGAAGCGGGCCATC
>NZ_JAMYKV010000171.1:0-532 GCF_040317535.1 Mesorhizobium sp. M1409 | reverse complement strand
GGCAAGGCGGACAAACCGGCGCGGTTGGCCGAATCTGACTTTATGACAAGGTTTTCGCCCCTTGCCTGGGTAGATGGCTGATTAATTTCGGCGTTGCGTCGGCGGTTTTCGCCGCATTCGCCCGTTATGCGGACGCAGTTCGCCCCTCGCGCCACACGAAGCGGGTGAGATTGTAGGCAAGGTTGGCCATGCCGATCTTCGTCCTGGCGCGGGCAATGCCGATGGTGCGCACGAACAGGCCCATCCTGGATTTCTGCTGCGCAAAGACGTGTTCGACGAATGCGCGGGTTTTCGATCTCCGCCCATTGGCCCGCGACGTCGCCTCGCTCATCTGCCGACCCTTCGGTTTCTTCTGGTGGATGTCAGAGACGTAGCCGTTCTTCTCCAGCCACTCCTCGTTCTTTTTCGAGCGATAGGCCGTGTCGGCCCAGACGGTCGAACCGGTGTTGGCGCGGTTGAGGACATTGCGAAGCTGCGCGCCGTCATAGGCCGCCGCGCTCGTGACGTTCCAGCCGCGGATGAAGCCGTGCCG
>NZ_JAMYKV010000170.1:0-535 GCF_040317535.1 Mesorhizobium sp. M1409 | reverse complement strand
CCATCGTCGAGGAACCGGGTGAAGGATGACCAGCGGCGCAGCATGTAGTTGAAGGCCTTGGTCAGATCGTGTCCGCGCGAGAGCTTGTCGCGCGTCTCGATCATCCAGCGCTCGAGCTCGGTGACCAGCGGCACGCTCCGCTCCTGGCGCACGGCGTGGCGTTGGGCCGGCGACAGGCCGTTGATCCCGCGCTCGATATCGAACAGGGCATCGATGCGCTTCACGGCTTCAACCGCTAGCGGATAGACCAGGTTGGGCTTCTCGCCGCGCGCCTTCTTGCGCGCCGCCGCTTCGACATCGGCCAGCTCGAACACTTTGCGCCGGCTGTGGGCCCAGCAGCTGGCTTCCAGAACAGGCGCCGGCTGACGACCCGTTGCATAGAGATCGCCATAACCGCCAAAGGCATCGGCCTGCAGAATGCCGCTCCAGCCGGCGAGATGCGCCGCGGGATGTTCGCCTCGACGATCGCGGGAATAGTAGAACACTGCCGCCGGCGGATCGGCGCCGCCGAACGGTCGGTCATCGCGCACATAGG
>NZ_JAMYKV010000169.1:0-560 GCF_040317535.1 Mesorhizobium sp. M1409 | reverse complement strand
CCGCTGGAGACCAATCCAGCGGACCCGGTCGGGCCTCTCATGTTCCGATGATTACCTTCCATGCGTGATCCGGCCATCGACCCCGACGGAGCGGCAACGTCTCGCGTAACGACGATGCTCATATTGCCTTCGTGACTAGGGAACACACTCGGCCTCCGCGAACATCCACCTTTCGAGGCTCATTCCCGCACCCCGCATGGCTCCTGTCTACACTTCAGACCCCGCGTTGCCGCGACGCCCGCAAGACTCGGTCCCGGCTTGCCCGCTACGGCTTTGGCCGGATGGGACTTGCACCCACAAGCAATTATCAGCTTGGCATGACGTACTCCCCACAGGTGGTGTAGCTCGGCGGTAGCGAAGCCGCTCGCGAGCGCGCTCTCGATAGCGCTGTAGCGAGCGAGCGGCTTTGCGGTGGTCATCGACGGTTCGCCGGTAAGGTCGGGTTGCTGACTCCAACCTGATTCGAAGGAACCATCGATGACCGACGACATGATGAACCTGCGCGCGCTCGTGGAGAAGACTCCGGATTCCGATCTCTTGCGCGAGATGATCGGCTTTGC
>NZ_JAMYKV010000168.1:0-594 GCF_040317535.1 Mesorhizobium sp. M1409 | reverse complement strand
ATCGCCCCGATGTCGCGCGGCGGCGGGCGCAGTGGGTTCAGTACCAAGGTCGGATCGATCCCACCCGCCTGGTCTTCATCGACGAAACCTGGACCAAGACCAACATGGCCCCGCTCAGGGGCTGGGCACCGCGCGGCCAGCGCCTTAAGGCCAAGGTGCCGCACGGCCACTGGAAGACCATGACCTTCCTGGCGGCATTGCGCCATGACCGCGTCGATGCGCCATGGCTCATCGACGGACCAATCAACGGCGAACGCTTCCAGCTCTACGTTGACAAGGTTCTCGTCCCCACCCTCAAGCCCGGCGACATCGTCGTCATGGACAACCTCGGCTCGCATAAAGGCAAAGCCGTGCGCCGTGCCATCCGGTCCGCCGGCGCAAGGCTGTTCTTCCTGCCCAAATACTCACCCGACCTCAATCCCATCGAGAAGCTGTTCGCCAAGCTCAAGCACTGGCTGCGCAAAGCGGCACGGCGAACCGTCGAGGCCGTTTGCGACGCTATTGGCCAAACCCTCGAAATTGTCACTTCAAACGAATGCCGAAATTACTTCCTCGAGGCCGGCTATGACCGAACCTAAAATCATCCCGCTCTAG
>NZ_JAMYKV010000167.1:0-597 GCF_040317535.1 Mesorhizobium sp. M1409 | reverse complement strand
AGCGTTCAGCCTGGCGGTTGAGCGGCTGATGCTGTCCGAACTTCTCGAACAGGATCATCGCCAGCAGGCCGGGACCGGCCCAGCCGCGCGGGGTGGCGTGGAACGGCGCCGGAGCCTGGCTGATCGCCTCGCAGTCGCGGCAGGTGAACTTCTCCCGAACGTGCTGGATCACCTTCCATTGCCGCGGCACCACCTCCAGCGTCTCGGTGATATCCTCAGCCAGCTTGCGCAGCCGATGACCGCCGCAGCAGTGGCAAGCGGTCGGCGCCGGCTCGACCACGCGTTCGCGCGGCAGATGCTCGGGAAATGGTTGGCGCGCCGGTCGTTTGCGCACATAAGGTGCCACCTCAGTGGTCCGGGCCGCTGCCTGCTCGGCGGCGATCTCGTCTTCCGTGGCCGTGCTCTCGAGTTCCTCGAAGGTGAGCTCCATCTGGTCGTGCAGGCGGGCTGAGCGTTCAGAACTCTGACCATGCAGCGCCCGCTGCAGCTTCCGGATCGTCAGATCCTGATGTGCGATCAGCGCCGCATCATCCGATGCCTTGGCCCTGGCGACCGCCAGTTCGGCCTCGACCAGCGCAGCGCGCGCGGCCTCGTCTT
>NZ_JAMYKV010000166.1:0-601 GCF_040317535.1 Mesorhizobium sp. M1409 | reverse complement strand
GGCGAAATGCTGACCGCGCGCACCTCCGAACGGCAGGGGCGCCTGATCGACCGCGACGAAGCCGGCTCGATGGAAAAGAAGAAGCGCGAGGGGTACTTTTGACCATGCGCCACATCATGGCAAAGAGCCTCGCACCCACCGACGGCGTTCGCGACTATCTGGCGGCGCAAGAGAAGAAGTCGCTGCTGCGCTTCCTGACCTGCGGTTCCGTCGATGACGGCAAGTCGACGCTGATCGGGCGCCTGCTTTCCGACACCAAGCAGATTTTCGAGGACCAGCTCGCCGCGCTCGAGCGCGATTCGCGCAAGCATGGCACCACCGGTGACGACATCGATTTCGCTTTGCTGGTCGACGGTCTCGAGGCCGAGCGTGAGCAAGGCATCACCATCGACGTCGCCTACCGCTTCTTCGCTACGCCGAAGCGCAAGTTTATCGTTGCCGACACGCCCGGCCACGAACAGTACACGCGCAACATGGCGACCGGCGCCTCGACCGCCGACCTGGCGATCGTGCTGATCGATGCCCGGCAAGGGGTGCTGCGCCAGACCAGGCGCCATTCGATCATCGCCTCGCTGCTCGGCATCCGCCACATCGTGCTGGC
>NZ_JAMYKV010000165.1:0-605 GCF_040317535.1 Mesorhizobium sp. M1409 | reverse complement strand
CGCCCGCTGGTGCGGACCATGTCGGCGCTGGATGGCTTCGTAACGGCAGCGGTCACCGGGCCGCGGTTCCCGGACCCGCAAGACTGGATGTGCCCGCTCATGGGGTTGCCGCGCGACGTCTTGGCCAAAGGCTCTGCAACAGATCGGGCCGTGTTTGCCAGCGTCGCCAGGATCCACAACCGGATCAACGAGACGCTCTTCGACAGACCGCAGGATTATGCGCCCCGATTCGCCACCAAGCCCAGGGGCGGCATCGACGCCCGGCCGTGGTGCCAGGGGTTCTACGCGGCCATGAATCTCAACATCAAAAAATGGAAACGGCTACTCGACCTCAACAACCCCCATCACGGCCTGCTGCTGCCGATCCTGATCTACTGCGTCGACAAAAAGGGGAGGCCCGTCCTCGGCAAGCCCAGGCCAGGACCCGAGACCGCGCACTTCATCGAGCACGAGGCGTACAAAGACATCGCCCTCGTCATCCCCGCTCTGCGCGAACTCCACTACGTCACCCATTATGACTCGGAGTGATCGGCGCCGGCGCGCCGACGAACGAGAGACTAACCATCAAGGCGATTTCGGGAAAGGTGCCTTGGCGCACCGCTTAC
>NZ_JAMYKV010000164.1:0-611 GCF_040317535.1 Mesorhizobium sp. M1409 | reverse complement strand
GCGCCCGCTGCAGCTTCCGGATCGTCAGATGCTGATGCGCGATCAGCGCCGCATCATCCGATGCCTTGGCCCTGGCGACCGCCAGCTCGGCCTCGACCAGCGCAGCGCGCGCGGCCTCGTCTTCGGCTCTGGCCAGCGCCGCAGTCAGCGCTGCTCTCAGCGCGCCGATATCGTCCGGAACAGCATCCTGGGCGGTGGCAACCATGCCCTTGAGTGAATCATAAAACGCGTCCGCTGACTCGCGGAAAATGGCGCAAACTCAAAGAAAAACTCAGCCCGCGCGCTGGGGGCGGAACGTGTGACGCGGGTTGCGCCAATCGATCCCGTCGAGCATGTAGGCAAGCTGCCGGTGATATGGAAACCGTACCATCCGTCGGCGACGGCCATAGAAACCGGCCCTTCTCGAGCCGTTTTGCATACAGCGACATGCCGAGCCCATCATGCCAGATAATCTTGATCAGATTGCCGCTGCGGCCGCGGAAGACATAAAGATCGCCGGCAAACGGTTATGTGGCGCGCAACATAACCGCATTTATGCGTCGGGCGAGATTATGTGGCGGAGCCGCCCTGACGCCCGTCAGGGCCGGCCAAGTCCGACTTGCCTCCGCCGC
>NZ_JAMYKV010000163.1:0-611 GCF_040317535.1 Mesorhizobium sp. M1409 | reverse complement strand
ACCGCATCCTGTTCGGCAAGTGGTCGGGCACCGAAGTCAAGCTCAATGGCGAAGACCTTCTGATCATGAAGGAATCCGACATCATGGGCATCATCGGCTGATATCAGGCCTTTTCATCAACTGAATTCCCGGGCTCAATCAAAGCCCCTGCCAGGAGCTAAAAATGGCTGCCAAAGACGTAAAATTTTCCCGTGATGCCCGCGAGCGCATGCTGCGCGGCGTCAACATCCTCGCCGACGCGGTGAAGGTCACGCTCGGCCCCAAGGGCCGCAACGTCGTCATCGACAAGTCGTTCGGCGCGCCGCGCATCACCAAGGACGGCGTCACCGTCGCCAAGGAAATCGAGCTTGAAGACAAGTTCGAGAACATGGGCGCGCAGATGGTCCGCGAAGTTGCTTCGAAGACCAACGACATCGCCGGCGACGGCACCACGACCGCGACCGTTCTGGCGCAGTCGATCGTCCAGGAAGGCCACAAGGCCGTTGCCGCCGGCATGAACCCGATGGACCTGAAGCGCGGCATCGACCTGGCCGTGACCGAAGTCGTCGCGGCGCTCGGCAAGGCTGCCAAGAAGATCAAGACCTCCGAGGAAGTTGCCCAGGTCGGCACGA
>NZ_JAMYKV010000162.1:0-641 GCF_040317535.1 Mesorhizobium sp. M1409 | reverse complement strand
TCGGCCGTCCGATTGCGAACACGCGGGTGTATCTTCTGGACGGCCATGGCGCGCCGGTTCCATTCGGGGCGGTGGGCGAGCTTTACATCGGCGGGGCCGGCGTTGCGCGTGGCTACCTCAACCGGCCGGAGCTGACAGCGGAGCGGTTCCTGGCCGATCCGTTCAGCGGCGAGCCTGGCGCCCGCATGTACCGGACCGGCGATCTGGGGCGCTACCTGCCGGACGGCAATCTGGAGTTTCTGGGGCGCAACGATGACCAGGTGAAGATCCGCGGCTTCCGCATCGAGCCGGGCGAGATCGCGGCGCGGCTTTGCGAGCACGCCTGGGTGCGCGAGGCGGCAGTGGTGGCGCACGAGGACCGCGCCGACGCCAAGCGGCTCGTCGCCTATGTGGTTGCGGCCGAGGCCGGATCGGACCACGAGGATGGAAGCACACTTGCCGCCACCCTGCGCGCATACTTAAGCGCGCGGCTGCCGGACTACATGGTGCCATCGGCCTTCGTGCAGCTTGCGGCGCTGCCGCTGACGGCGAACGGCAAGCTCGACCGCAAGGGGCTGCCGGCTCCCGACGACGACGCCTATGCGCGGGCGGCCTATGAGGCGCCGCAGGGCGAGATCGAGACGACGCTGGCACAGATCTGG
>NZ_JAMYKV010000161.1:0-645 GCF_040317535.1 Mesorhizobium sp. M1409 | reverse complement strand
GCCGCGTTGGTCAAGGTGGCGCCGGTGAGATGGATGCGGATCACTTCCGTGCCGCCGTCCTTGCCGACCAGGTCGCCGGTTCCGGCGTCGAGCGCGAACACCACCGGATTGCCGGCCAGCGTCTGCAGCTGGCCGTCGAGGGCCGGCGTGTCGACCAGCACGATCGAGGTCGCCAGGTTGACCGGCACGTCGTTGCCGAAGGTCACCTTGGCCGAGCCGCTGGTGTCGGTCAGGCTCTCGGTCGAGTTGGTCTCGTCGACGCGCGCCGTCGTGGTGTCGACGGCGGCATTGGCAAAGCCGTCCTCATCGACGGTCAGGTTGGTCGTCGACACCACCGAGGGGGTCGAATCGGCGGCCAGGGTGATCGTCACCGTCGCCGTCGAGGTGTCGCCGTCCTTGTCGGTGATGGTGTAGGTGAAGCTGTCCGAGCCGGTCTGGCCAGCCGTCGGCGTGTAGGTGAAGGTGCCGTCGCCATTGTAGCTGACGCTGCCCTTCGCCGGATCGCTCGCCTTGGCGATGCCGCTGGCAAGATCGACGCCGTCGGCGCCGGCGACATCGTTGGCGAACACGTCGATGACCACCGCCGTATCCTCGGCCGGCGTCACCGGGCCGTCATTGTTGGCCTGCGGCACGTCGTCGACGATG
>NZ_JAMYKV010000160.1:0-655 GCF_040317535.1 Mesorhizobium sp. M1409 | reverse complement strand
GCCGGAAAATGGCTTGATGCGGTTGAATCGTATGTGATTCTGTAGCTGCCATTGTTGATTCTGGAGGTTTCGACGATGGCTTCGTTGCTTGGATACTTCGGCGACCTGCGCCTGCAAAAAAGGGGAGCATGGTTCTGGAGCGCATGTTTGCGCGTGTCAGCGCGGGCATGCGCCGGCTGGCTGACACGCGCGCCGAGAAGGTCGCGTTCACGCGCCTGTTTCGCAATCGCCACGTGAGCAAGCAAGAGATCATCCGCACGGCGGCGGCGCGAACCAGCGAAGTGGCCGCCGGCCGCCACGTGCTGATCATCGAGGACAGCAGCGAGATAAACTATGAAGCCAAGGCTTCGCGCAAGCGCGGTCTCGGTCGTGCCGGCAATGGCAAGGATATCGGGCTGTTCGTACATCCGGCGCTGGCCGTGGATGCCGTGAACGGCTCGGTCCTTGGCCTTGCAGGCGCCACGATCTGGCGGCGCCAGGCAAAGAAGGCGGATGACTACCAGGCGCTGCCAATCGAAGACAAGGAAAGCTACAAATGGATCGGTACCGCCAAGGCGGCATGCCAGGCGCTGACCGACACGCCGCAGATGACGGTGGTCGGCGATCGCGAAGCCGACATCTACGAAGTGTTTGCAAGGCTTCCCGACGAGCGCAC
>NZ_JAMYKV010000159.1:0-660 GCF_040317535.1 Mesorhizobium sp. M1409 | reverse complement strand
CACCGGTGAGGATGGCGATGTCTTCCAGCATGGCCTTGCGGCGATCACCGAAGCCCGGCGCCTTGACGGCGGCGATCTTCAGGCCACCACGCAGCTTGTTGACGACCAGCGTGGCCAGGGCCTCGCCTTCGACGTCTTCCGAGATGATGAGCAGCGGCTTGGAGGTCTGCACGACGGCTTCGAGAACCGGCAGCATGGCCTGCAGGTTGGAGAGCTTCTTCTCGTGCAGGAGGATGTAGACGTCCTCGAGCTCTGCCACCATCTTGTCGGCGTTGGTGACGAAGTAGGGCGACAGGTAGCCGCGGTCGAACTGCATGCCTTCGACGACTTCCAGCTCGGTCTCGGCGGTCTTGGCTTCCTCAACCGTGATGACGCCTTCGTTGCCGACCTTCTGCATCGCTTCCGCGATCATCTTGCCGACCGACTCGTCGCCATTGCCGGCGATGGTGCCGACCTGGGCGACTTCCTCGGAGGTCTTGATCTTCTTGGCAGCCTTGCCGAGCGCCGCGACGACTTCGGTCACGGCCAGATCGATGCCGCGTTTCAGGTCCATCGGGTTCATGCCGGCGGCAACCGCCTTGTGGCCTTCCTGGACGATCGACTGCGCCAGAACGGTCGCGGTCGTGGTGCCGTCGCCGGCGATGTCGTTGGTCTTCGAAG
>NZ_JAMYKV010000158.1:0-681 GCF_040317535.1 Mesorhizobium sp. M1409 | reverse complement strand
CCTGCGCCACGGGATGTTTTGACCAGGCGAGGGTTGGCCGCATCAGCCTCCAGCTTTCGGCGCAAGCGCATGATTAGGACATCGATACTTCGATCGTACACCTCTTCTCCACGCACACGGCTCGCGAGCAAAAGCCGTTCTCTGGATAGCACGTTGCGGGGGTTCTCCAGAAATGCGATCAAGAGATTGAACTCACATGCGGTAAGCTTGACCTCGCCACGCTCCGCACAGATCAGTCGCCGCTGCTTCACGCTGAGCTTCCAGGCCCCAAAGCGAAATGAGCGCTGCTCTCTGGTTCGCGGACTAGAAATGCGCTGGCGTAGCGCTACTCGAATGCGGGCCAAGAATTCGCGCATCCCGAAAGGCTTGGGAATGAAATCGGTTGCGCCGAGCTCCAGTGCAACCACTTTTTCCGCCTCATCAAGCCGGTCGCCGCTGATCACTATGATAGGAACATCCGATTTTGTCGCCAGATTGCGGACGATCGCAAGTCCATCCTCCCGGCCTAGGTTAAGGTCAACAACCACGAGATCGACTGGCTCACGTGAAAGAACATAGTCAAACTGCTTGCTATCGTGGACTGCGGTTACCTTCAGGGCATGCATCGTGAGATACTCGGCGATGAGGCGCCGCATTGCGGCATCATCGTCAATGACAAGAACATGTTTCAACGGCACACCT
>NZ_JAMYKV010000157.1:0-698 GCF_040317535.1 Mesorhizobium sp. M1409 | reverse complement strand
CCGCGAAGCCCTCGGCGCTGCGGCGATGGCCGCTGTGACGGTGGTCGATCTGGAGACGGACACGTCCGCCTGGGCCGGGCTGCCCGCTTCCGATCCCGATCCCTACGCCCTCGGCCTCACCCCCCGCCATCTCGCCTATGTCATCTACACCTCAGGCTCAACCGGAGCCCCAAAGGGCGTCATGGTCGAGCATCAGGGGGTGGTCAATCTGAGCTTGGCGCAAATTGCGCTTTTTGGGGTTCATTCAAACAGCCGGATCGTGCAGTTCGCCTCCTTCGGCTTTGATGCAAGCACCTGGGAGCTTGTCATGGCGTTTGGCTCAGGCGCTGCGTTGCATTTTCCTGGGGACGAGATCCGTCAAGCAAGTGGCAAGCTGTCGGATTACCTTCGAAACGAAGCCATCACGCATGCGACGCTGCCCCCCGCACTGCTTCAGGGAAGCCAGAATCTGGATGGTCTGGCGTCGCAAGTTGTCATTCTTGCTGGGGAGTTGCCGAGGGCCGAACTGATCCGGGGCCTTCCTGCAGCCTCTATCGTCAACGCCTATGGACCCACCGAAACAACTGTTTGTGCGACGGTTTGGAGTTGTCCCAAAGACTTTGCTGGATCACTCGTCCCGATCGGCCGTCCGATTGCGAACACGCGGGTGTATCTTCTGGACGGCCATGGCGCGCCGGTTCCATTCGGGGCGGTGGGCG
>NZ_JAMYKV010000156.1:0-701 GCF_040317535.1 Mesorhizobium sp. M1409 | reverse complement strand
CCTGGCGGGCGCTCGCTTTCGTAGCCGTTCCAGCCTCCGAGCCTGGCGATACACCAGGCGGCCCAGGCGAGCGTGTGCGTGGGGTGCGGGTTCTTCTGCTTTTGGGTCTTGCCTTCGAGTTTGGCGATGAGCATTTCCAGGACGGAGATCTCGATGGGATCGAAGAGGCGTGCGGCCTGGAAGTCGAGGCCCGGCGAACCACGTCCGTGTACGAGTTGCATGACCCTGGTGGCGACGACCAACGCGGTGGCGGCCAGGCGTTCGAGTGCATCGCCATCGGCGATGAGGCTTTCCTCCAGATCGATGGCCTGCGACTTCACGGTCCGGAACAGCTGTTCGACGATCCAACGCGAGCGATACATCTCGACGATAGCAATGGCGCCGGCCAGGGTGTTGACGCAATGTGTGGTTAGAAGCCGCCAGATCACCGCTTCCTTGGCCGAGGGTGGATCGATCTCACGCACTTCCACCATGTTGAGCATAAGTTCGCGCGGATCGCGGCTGTCGGCGCCAAGGCGGGGCTGGCGCAAGCTCACCGCGCTGAAGCGAACGGCCAGTTCGACGGTGCGGGCCGGCCGGCCGGGTCGGGCCTGCAGTTCGAAGGCAATGCGGCCGGTTTCCGGGGTCTTGGCGATCGCGCTGAACAGGCGCTCGCCCCGCGTACCCAAGGCCCGATCCCGTACAGCGCGGATGAGCACATG
>NZ_JAMYKV010000155.1:0-729 GCF_040317535.1 Mesorhizobium sp. M1409 | reverse complement strand
CCGCGAAGCCCTCGGCGCTGCGGCGATGGCCGCTGTGACGGTGGTCGATCTGGAGACGGACACGTCCGCCTGGGCCGGGCTGCCCCCTTCCGATCCCGATCCCTACGCCCTCGGCCTCACCCCCCGCCATCTCGCCTATGTCATCTACACCTCAGGCTCAACCGGAGCGCCCAAAGGGGCACAGAATGAGCATCGGGCTATTGTCAATCGCCTGATCTGGATGCAAAAAGCCTACGCTCTCAATGCGACTGATGTCGTCTTGCAGAAGACGCCTTTTGGCTTCGACGTCTCGGCCTGGGAATTCTTCTGGACGTTGCTTGAAGGGGCGACCCTGGTGCTGGCGCCTCCGGCTGCACACAAAGATCCCGAAGCACTTGTAAACTTGGTAGTCGGCCAAAGCATCACCACGGCACATTTCGTGCCATCCATGCTGGTCAACTTTATGGACACGAAGGGTGTTGATCGCTGCACATCGCTGCAGCGTCTCATGTGTAGTGGTGAGGCACTTGCTGCCCCCCTTGCGCACAAGGTTCGGCGCATATTGCCTTGGACCGGCCTGCACAAT
Source organism: Mesorhizobium sp. M1409 (assembly GCF_040317535.1). NCBI lineage: Bacteria > Pseudomonadati > Pseudomonadota > Alphaproteobacteria > Hyphomicrobiales > Phyllobacteriaceae > Mesorhizobium > Mesorhizobium sp. M1409. The sequence continues at coordinate 164 of NZ_JAMYKV010000155.1, read as the reverse complement.
CTATATGGTCCCACGGAAGCAGCTATCGACGCGACGGCCTGGAATTGCCCGGCTGATTTTGACGGGTCAGTTGTCCCGATCGGCCGTCCGATTGCGAACACGCGGGTGTATCTTCTGGACGGCCATGGCGCGCCGGTTCCATTCGGGGCGGTGGGCGAGCTTTA
>NZ_JAMYKV010000154.1:0-770 GCF_040317535.1 Mesorhizobium sp. M1409 | reverse complement strand
GTCGCCGCCGGAAAGCCGTTGGAGATCATGGAGGTCGACCTCGACGGTCCGCGCGAGGGCGAGGTGCTGGTCGAGATCAAGGCGACCGGCATCTGCCATACCGACGAATTCACGCTGTCTGGCGCCGATCCCGAAGGCCTGTTTCCGGCGATCCTCGGCCATGAGGGTGCCGGCATCGTCGTCGATGTCGGCAAGGGCGTCACCTCGGTCAAGAAGGGCGATCACGTCATCCCGCTCTACACACCGGAATGCCGGCAGTGCCCGTCCTGCCTGTCGCGAAAAACCAACCTGTGCACGGCGATCCGCGCCACGCAGGGGCAAGGGTTGATGCCCGACGGCTCGTCGCGCTTCTCGATCGGCAAGGACAAGATCTTTCATTACATGGGCTGTTCGACCTTCTCCAACTTCACCGTGCTGCCCGAGATCGCGCTGGCCAAGGTCAACCCGGACGCGCCCTTCGACAAGATCTGCTACATCGGCTGCGGCATCACCACCGGCATCGGTGCTGTCATCAACACCGCCAAGGTCGAGCAAGGGGCGACCGCAGTGGTCTTCGGTCTCGGAGGCATCGGCCTCAACGTCATCCAGGGCCTGAAGCTCGCCGGCGCCGACATGATCATCGGCGTCGATTTAAACAACGACAAGAAGGCCTGGGGCGAGAGATTCGGCATGACGCATTTCGTCAATCCGAAGGAGATCGACGGCGATATCGTGCCTCATCTCGTCAACATGACCAAGCGCGGCGCCGATCAGATCGGCGGCGCCGACTA
>NZ_JAMYKV010000153.1:0-826 GCF_040317535.1 Mesorhizobium sp. M1409 | reverse complement strand
AGCAGCTTGCCCAGTCCGTAGTCGCCGCCAAACGGCAGCGCCGCCAGAAGCAGCGCCAGTGCCAGATACAGGATCGGCCGTGGCTGGCTCTGATGCACGACGCCCGCCAGCAGCATGCCGCACAGGAATATCTGCATCTTCAGCGCCAGGAACGACGGCATCGGAAAATGGACCGACAATCGGCCCAGCGCAAACACGATGATGCAACCAACCGCGGCGACCAGCCCGGCGCTTCTTATCCAGTCGAACCTGCGCACCAACAGCATAATGGCCGGGAAGGCCGCGTAAAACTGCATCTCCAGTCCCAGGCTCCAGTCGGGGAGCGGCGTGCGGTAGGCGAAGCCTGGCAGCAGGCCGAACAGGAACGTCAGATGCGCGACGATGTTCTTCGGGCCGCTGTCGAGATAGCGCTCGGGCGCCTGGTGCGACCTCGACAGGAAATCGTCGATGATTATCCTGGAACCGTAGAGATAGGGGCCAAGCGCGAGTGCCAGCAAAAGCATGACGTAGAACAGCGGCGCGATCCTGAAGTAGCGTCGCGCCCAGAATTTCAGCCAGGTTCCCGGTCTTTGCCAGGGCTCTTTGTCCTGGCGCAGCTGATAGTGGAACACCATCAGGAAGCCGGACAGCATGATGAAGAGATCGACGCCGAGATCCGGCTCGCCGACGATGGGAACACGCCAGCCGGTCAGAAGCAGGCAATGCCCGACAAGGACCCAGATCGCCGCGAGCGCCCGAAGCCCGTCGAGGCATTCGATGCGCGATGACCTGATATCTGTCATTGCGGACTCCGAGATAGTAATGTTGCAGTGCAGCATGGCGGCTG
>NZ_JAMYKV010000152.1:0-857 GCF_040317535.1 Mesorhizobium sp. M1409 | reverse complement strand
GCTGCCCGCGGCCAGACGCCGAGGGCAGCTGTCATTTGGTGGATTAGAGTCCTTCGTAACGGGCGTTAGACTCCTTCAACGCCGCCCTCAAGCCTTTCTCGGCCGTTACCCTTGTAAACTCGGCGCCTTCGGGCACCGGCGACTGGCCCATAATGGCCACCACCTCAAGATAATAGTCGGTCGCTGTCTTGAGACCCTGGATTTCGTAGACCCTGTTGAGGTACATTTTGTGCACCCTCTGCATGTCCCTCGGGATCCGCGCCATGAGCGTGGCCGTCCGCCGCGTGACCTCCTCCAATTCCTCAGGAGCTACCACCTTATTGACCAGCCCCATCTCTTTGGCCTCAGGGGCCAAAACGTTGCGGCCAGTCAACAGGAGCTCTTTCGCCGTCTTCATGTGAACAAGCCATGGCATGAACATGCAATGACCGGTTCCGCCGAAGCGCACTTCACTGTAGCCCATCAATGTGTCCGTGGTAGCAATGGACAAATCACAAAAGAGCGAGAGCTCGAACCCTTTGCCAACGGCAAACTTGTGCATGGAAGCAATCACCGGCTTGGTAACCCGCCAAGGCGTCGAGAACTCATCAAACTGCTTGAAATACTTGAGACGGTAGCTGTAGATCGATGACCGGTCATCGTTCACGTCGTCTTCGAGGTCGTGGCCGCCACAGAAGCCTTTGCCGGCCCCACGGATCACGATTACGTTGACGTTATCATCGTCATCGGCCCGAAGCAGGCCAGAATGGAGCTCAGCGATCAGCCGTTCATTCATGGCGTTAGCTTTATCCGGCCGGTTCAGCGTCAACCAACAGACGTGCTCCGCATCCACTTCATACAAGAGATGCTCATATTTA
>NZ_JAMYKV010000151.1:0-940 GCF_040317535.1 Mesorhizobium sp. M1409 | reverse complement strand
GATGAGATCACCGCCGAGGCGATCGCCGAAAAGGCTGGGGTGCAGCGGCGTACCGTCTTCCGTCACTTTGCCACAAAGGACGACCTGCTGGCGGCATTCTGGCCCTGGCTGAACGCCCGGATCGGCGCGATCACCAGTCCGCAGACATTGCAGGAGCTGCTGGACGGGCCACGAACAGCCTTTCCACGTTTTGACCAGCATGAAGCTGCGATGCGCGTTGCTCTGCATTCGCGGACAGGGCGCGACATGCGCATGGGCACGGTTCTCGACCGCCGCCGCCATTTCGCACATGCTCTCAATGCCGCAACCGCCAAGCTTCCGGCAGCCGAAACCCGCAGAATCGAAGCGCTGGCGCATCTCCTCTTCTCAGCCTCCGCTTGGGAGGTTTTGAAAGACTATGGCGGTCTCGACGGCGCCCAGGCCGGCGAAACCGCATCCTGGGCGCTCGAGCTGATCCTGTCCGCAGTCGGCCAGAGCCATCCTCAAGCGGGCGTGTCATCAAAACCGAAGGAGAAATCATGACGATTGACGTAGTACCATTCGATGGCGGCGAAACCGTCTGGGTCATCGCCGACCGCATCCGCTTCCTGGGCGGCGTTGCCGGCTCGAACCTTGAAATGCTTGAGGTCACGGTGCCTCCCGGCTCCGGTACCCCACCGCACGCCCACCCTTCACCGGAGATGTTTTACATCCTGGAGGGTGAACTGAGGATCCGCCACTTCGAGGCTGGTGAAGCGCCGCGCACGGTAGTCGCCGATCCAGGCAGCGCGGTCCGTATCGGACCGATGGAGTCGCACGATTACTCGAACGAAAGTGGTAAGCAGGTGCGCATGCTCGTGCTTGTCGAGCCGTCGATGACTGCCTTCTTCCGCGACATCGGTACCGTCGAGCCGCTGACGCAGCCCGATTTCGCCAAAATCGGCGCGGCCATGCAGCGCCA
>NZ_JAMYKV010000150.1:0-945 GCF_040317535.1 Mesorhizobium sp. M1409 | reverse complement strand
TTCCCGCGACCAGATCGATCAACTTCAACGCCGACTGCAATGGACCAGGCGATCAAGGAAAGGTGCATCATGAAGCATTCGCGGACCCCACCGTCGCCGACGCCATTCTCGATCGGATCGTGCACAACGCCCACCGCATCGTGCTCCAGGGCGACAGCATGCGAAAGCAAAAGGCAGCGCCCCTCTTGACCGGCGCCGAAAACGGCGAAATCAATCATCCATGAACGCAACAAGGCACCCGAGGACCGTCGCCGCCAAACTGTCCCGACATTAGCGAAATCGCTGTCCGGGAATTAGCGGAACCCCTGTCCGGCTTTTGCGAAATGCGCAGCCATCCCTGATGAACCGGCGGATTTTGACGTGCGACACGCCGAGCTTCGCGGCCGCATCCGACATGGAGAGCCACTCGCCATTCTTGTCGGAAGAGCGATAGCCGCTGATCTTGTGCACCGTGCCCAGCGATTGGACGCGACGCGGTCCAGGTCTTTCCCTGACCGGTTTGCATGCCCATGCGAAAAGCAGAAGCCTGCGCAAAACTTGGAATCACCGAACTGCACCCTAGTCAGATGGGCAAGATGGGGCATCGTGAACAGACATGCCTACAACGGCTATATCGGCCTCTATGAACTGCCCGGACCGCAGCCGATGGAACCAGCTTGCCCATCGGGCAAAGGCCATCCGCCAACTCAACTCCTCAAAATGCTCCGATCTCAAGGAAAGGGTAGTATGAAGCAAGTTAGTTTGCATACAGCGATATGCCGAGCCCATCATGCCAGATAATCTTGATCAGATTGCCGCTGCGGCCGCGGAAGACATAAAGATCGCCGGTGAACGGTTATGTTGCGCGCCACATAACCGTTTTTATGCGTCGGGCGAGATTATGTGGCGGAGCCGCCCTGACGCCCGTCAGGGCGGGCCAAGTCCGACTGCCTCCGCCACATATAT
>NZ_JAMYKV010000149.1:0-997 GCF_040317535.1 Mesorhizobium sp. M1409 | reverse complement strand
AAGCGGGGTGAGCCGCGCGTCTGCTCGATGGTCCGGGTGCCGACGCCCGAGAATGAGGATCGCCGCCGGACCAACCGCGAGCGCAAGGTGCTGGTCGCCGAACGGGTCGAGCACGTCAACCGCATCAAAGGCCTGCTCTTCAGCCAGGGCATCCGCGACTACGAGCCTTTGCGCCGCGACCGGCGCGATCGCCTGGAAGAACTGCGGACCGGCGATGGCCGCGCCCTTCCGGCCCGCATGAAGGCCCAGATCGGCCGCGAACTTGACCGTCTCGAATTGCTGCTCGGCCAGATCAAGGCCGTGGAGGCCGAGCGCGACGCGCTGCTCGCCGCGACGGCGGTGGGCGCCTCGACGCCGGCGGCGATGTTGCTCAAGCTGAAGGGCATCGGGCCGGAATTCGCGACTATCCTCCATGCCGAAGGGCTGTTCCGGCATTTCAACAACCGCAGGCAGGTGGCCGCCTACGCGGGACTGGCACCTTCCCCATGGAAGAGCGGCACGATCGATCACGAACAAGGCGTGTCGAAGGCAGGCAATCCGCGGCTGCGAACGACGATGGTCGAGCTTGCCTGGCTGTGGCTGCGCCATCAGCCGGCCTCGAGCTTGGCCCGCTGGTTCAGCGAACGGGTGGCGCGCAACGGCGGCCGCCTCAAGAAGGCAATGATCGTCGCGCTCGCCCGCAAGCTGCTGGTGGCGCTGTGGAAGTACGCGACCGCCGGCGTCATCATCGAGGGAGCGCACATGAAAACCGCATGACCGCTTCCATCACCCTTTTCCTACATTCCGCAAAGGCCTGATCAGCCTTTCGGATCCAGGTGGGCGAACCGAAAATATGCATGGCCTCAACAGCCGATCGGCAGAATGGTTTCGTCTTCCTGAGCCTGCGCCCGCCGCAAGCGGGATATTGGTGCTGCCGCCAGGAGCGGCGACCGCATGTGAGGTGGATGAGGCCCGGCGACCGGGCCGCGTCACGTGATCGGGCTCAGACCTTGGACCG
>NZ_JAMYKV010000148.1:0-1105 GCF_040317535.1 Mesorhizobium sp. M1409 | reverse complement strand
GCCTAGCTCGGGCCCGCCGCATGCGGGCCTCGAGCTAGGTGCCCCTGGGGCCCGCCACTCCCGGGTTCGCGTGTCCAAAGCCGAGGCGACGTTTACATCGAAATATATCCTGCCGCCGCCGCTGGCAGCCCAGACCTTCAAGAGAGGGCGCGACTTCGCGGCACGGCTAGGCCACGCCGCTGCAACGGTCCACGGCGGGAAACAAAGTACGCGTCCGAGGAGGGCCGCTTTGCGGGCGAACGGAGGGTGTAGCTGACTGTCGGTATGGATATCGCTACTGACTGTCGCCAAGTCACTCGTCTCGAGATTGTTGACACTGGCCGCCGGCGCCGCTGGTCGGAGGGGGAGAAGCTGCGGATCGTCGAGGAGAGCTATTCGGCTCCGCGGCAAGCATCCGCGACAGCGCGGCGTCACGGGATTTCCACCCCACTGCTGTTTGCCTGGCGCAAGGCGCATCGCGAGGGTCGGCTTGGCGAAGATGGCGTCTGCGGTTTCGTGCCAGCGATGATCGTACCGGAGCAGCCAGAGAAAGGTCCAGAACCGGCTGACGGGCTGGCCGCAGGGTCATCGTCGAGCCCGACGTGACGTGGAAGCGCTGCTTCGGATCATGCGCGGCCTGGAAACGCTGCGATGATCCCAATTCCGACGGGGGTGCGAGTGTGGCTGGCGACGGGTCACACCGACATGCGCTGCGGCTTTCCCAGCCTTGCTCTACGCGTGCAGGAGATCTTGAAGAAGGATCCGCTGAGCGGTCATATTTTTTGCTTTCGCGGTAAAAGAGGTGATCTCTTGAAAATCATTTGGCATGCCCTGCCGAAGCATCTGCCGCGCTGCGAGGAAGTGATCGAGCCGGAGAGCACAGTCTGCTCCTGTTGCGGACTTCCCCCTCCATCGCATCGGCGAGCATGTCAGTGAGGCCCTCGATATCGTTCCGGCACTGCTGCGCGTGATCCGCACGATCCGGCCCAAATATGCCTCACATGGGGATTACATGGTCAAGTGTGATTTTCCTCCTTCGCACGGTCCAAGGTCTGAGCCCGATCACGTGACGCGGCCCGGTCGCCGGGCCTCATCCACCTCACATGCGGTCGCCGCTCCTGGCGGC
>NZ_JAMYKV010000147.1:0-1278 GCF_040317535.1 Mesorhizobium sp. M1409 | reverse complement strand
TATTCATATATGAAGGCCATCTGATTGAGGGAGGATCGGTCTCTTGGTCGGCTCGGATTGACCGGCGGCGGCTTGTCGATGGCGTTTATTTTTCGCCGCCCGAACAGGTATTGGGCGACCAGCTCTGTGAACCGCAGGATTGGAATGGCGACACCTCGGGTGCGCGCGACGATGCGCAGCAGCGCATAGGCGATCATCGCCGCGAAGAGCTGCAGGCGGATTGCATTGCCGTTGTTGCCCAGGAACTTGCCGATCTTGAGGTGCTGCTTGATCCAGCGGAACAGAAGCTCGATTTGCCAGCGGCCTTTGTAGAGCTGCCCGATCTCGACTGCGGAGCGCTCCATGTCGTTGGTCAAAAGCATGATGGTGTCGCCTTCCTGGCGCTGGATGCGCAGGCGCCGCAGGCGTATCGGCAGCTTGCAAGCGCCCTTGCTGACCAGGCTCACCTCACTGTCTTCCAGGACCAGGAAGCCGTCGCCCTGCGGCTCGGCCACGGGGCGGTTGCACACCTGCGCCAGCCCCATGTTGGTCTTGGGCCGCGTCACGAAGACCGACCCGGCCTCGGCGATCGCCGTCCACCAGCCATAGTGGCAATAGCCCTTGTCGAACACATAGGTCGCCGCGGGCTCGATAGTGATCCGGCGGCCGATCTGGGCGTCGTTGACGTTGGCGTCGGTGATGTCGAGGACGCGCGGATGGTCGGCCTTCGGGTCATAGACGACATGGACCTTCATGCCGCGGATGCGTCCGTTCGACTTGGCCCACTCGCACAGCTTGCCGAGCGGAATGGGGGTCGAGTCGATCAGCCGCAGCATGTCTTTACCCTCTTGCCGCGTCTGCCGGTCGAGCAGGCCCGCCACCAGGCTGAAGGCCTCGGCAAAAATGGCGACCGGGCGCCGTCTGTTGGCGTCCGACAAGGTCGAACGCATCAGCGGACCGCTGCCCAGGTGGTAATGATGCTGGCTGTTGGCGTTCCAACCGGCTTCCAGGCCACGCAGGCTGTCGCTGCCGCAGAACTGGGCATAGATCAACACCACCAGATGATCCCAACTCCTGAACGATTTGTCGTAGGCATCGCCGGCGTGACGATCCACAATGGCTTGGAATTGACGGCGATCCACCGCTTCAAGAAGCTGCCCGAAGATGCTAGGTGCAAAGCGCATGCCCCGTTCCTTTTCTGAGTCTCGACAACCAGAGAGAAGACGGACAAACCCCGTTTTACGGGGCATGCACATGCGGCATTTCGATTCACTCAAAACTTTCCCCGGACAGCCCTGC
>NZ_JAMYKV010000146.1:0-1289 GCF_040317535.1 Mesorhizobium sp. M1409 | reverse complement strand
GGGCTAGCGTGCGCACACATTTGCTTCGGCGCAGTTCTTGAAGGCGCCAGATAGGGGTTGAAGAAGTTGAATCGTCTGTGATTCTGTAGCTGGCATTGTTGATTCTGGAGGTTTCGACGATGGCCAAGACCTGTCTGGGATACTTCGGTGACCTGCGCCTGCAAAAAAGGGGGGCATGGTGCTGGAGCGAATGTTCATGCGCCTTAGCGCGGGCATGCGCCGGCTTGCCGATACGCGCGCCGAGAAGGTCGCCTTCACGCGCCTATTTCGCAATCCCCACGTGACGGTGCGGGAGATCCTGCGCACGGCGGCGGCACGAACGGCCGAAGCGGCCGCCGGGCGCCACGTGTTGATCATCGAGGACAGCAGCGAGATCAACTATGAGGCCAAGGCTTCGCGCAAGCGAGGCCTTGGCCGTGTCGGCAACGGCAAGGATGTCGGGCTGTTCGTGCATCCGGCGCTGGCGGTGGATGCCGTGGACGGCAGCGTTTTGGGCCTTGCGGCCGCCACGATCTGGCGACGCGAGGGGCGCAAGCAGGACAATTATCAAGCCCTGCCGATCGAAGCCAAGGAAAGCTACAAATGGATCGCCACCGCCGAAGCAGCGTGCCGGGCGCTGACCGATACGCCGCTTGTCACCGTGATCGGCGACCGCGAGGCCGATATCTACGAGGTGTTTGCAAGGCTGCCTGACGCGCGCACGCATGTGCTCATCCGTGCCGTGCGGGATCGGGCTTTGGGCGAGCAGGGCCGTCTGTTCAGCGAGATCGCCAGGACGCCGGAAGTCGGTCGTATCGCCTTTGATCTGCAGGCACGTCCCGGCCGGTCGGCGCGCACCGTCAGCTTGGCCGTTCGCCTGGCTGCGGTCACTTTGCGCCAGCCACGCCTTGGCGCCGACCCCCGCGATCCCCGCGAACTTCCGCTCAACATCGTGGAAGTGCGCGAGATTGATCCGCCTTCCCCCAAGGATGCGGTGGTCTGGCGGCTTTTGACCACCCACACCGTCAACACGTTCGCCGATGCCATCGCTGTCGTCGATCTCTACCGCAAGCGTTGGATCATCGAACAGCTGTTCCGGACCTTGAAGTCACAGGCCATCGATCTGGAGGAAAGCCTGCTTGCCGACGGCGATGCACTCGAACGTTTGGCCGCAACCGCTCTGATTGCCGCCACCAGGGTCATGCAGCTCGTGCACGGGCGCGGTGCAGTTGGCCACACCGTCAAGGCGGCTCGCCTCTTCGGCTCAACCGAGGTCACCGTTCTCGAAAGGCTGATCGACAATCTCGAGG
>NZ_JAMYKV010000145.1:0-1459 GCF_040317535.1 Mesorhizobium sp. M1409 | reverse complement strand
CTAGTACCTCTGCACAGGGATTATGACTCTTTGGCCGTTGGCTTTGGATAGGCCTTGGCCAATTTAAGGCGCGCTTGTTCGGTTGAGAACATCCAGTTGATGCGGGCGCGGCTGGTGTTTCGCAGGTGCTCCCAGGCAGCGGTCTGTGCGACAAGGCGATCGTAGCTGTCGATCCGGCGATCGAGGCACTGGCCGCGCAGAACGCCGATCTCGATCTCGACCATGTTGAGCCAGCTCGCGTGTTTGGGCGTGTAATGGAACTCCAGCCGTCGCAGGATGCGTCGCGCCTCTGATGCCGGCAAGGCCTGATAGAGCGCGGCGGGCGTGTGGGTCGACAGATTGTCGAGCACCACCCTGACGCGTTCGGCTTGCGGGTAATGGATATCGACGAGGTCGCGCATGCAGTGGGCAAAGTCTTGTGCTGCGCGCCGCTCGGTGACCTTGACCTTGCGCCAGGAACGATGCGCATCGAGGAAGACGAACAGGTTGGCGGTGCCGTTGCGTTTGTACTCGCAGTCGTAGCGCTCCAGCCTTCCCGGCGCGGCCTGGATCGGCTGACGCACTTCGCCGATGAGTTGGGTCGGGCTTTCGTCGAAGCATACCACGGGCCGCTTCGGATCTGCTGCTTCGGCATAGAGGTCGAGCACGTCCTCCATGCGCGCGACATATTCTGCATCGATCTTGGGAATGCACCACATGTCCTTGCGCCAGGGCTTGAGATCGTTCTCGGCCAGGCGCCGACGCACCGTCTCGCGCGACAGCTGTTCGTGCTCGGTCAGCTTGACGAACGCATCGGCCAGCAGCTCAAGGGTCCAGCGGGCCCGCCCGGGCGGCGGGCTGGAGCAGGCGGTGGCCACCAGCAAGGCTTCCTCCTTGCCGCTCAGCTTGCGCTCCGCCCCGGGGCGCGGCTCTTCGCTGAGTGCCGCCTCCAAGCCCATTTCCACGAAGCGGCGCTTGGTGCGGTAGACCGTGGAGCCACCGACCACTACCGTCGTCGCAATGGTCTCGTCGCCCAGGCCGGCATCGGCTGCGAGCAGGATCTGGGCTCGCTTGAGCTTGCGCGCTGGATGCTTGCCGCTGCGCAGCATCGCTGTGAGTGCGTCGCGTTCGGGTTGGTCGAGATCGACGCGATAGCGTACATTCATCCGGAAGGCCTCCTTCGCTTGCGGAGGTTCCGGAAGAATCAAAAAATGAATCAATTAGTTGACGGACAGTCGCCAGACCGACCCCGCTTCACACAAAAGCAGGGCCAGTATCTTGCCTTCATCTGGACCTACGGTCTGCTCAACGGTCGATCGCCGGCCGAACGCGACATGCAGCGCTTCTTCGGCGTCACCGCACCTTCCGTCCACCAGATGGTGCTCACCCTCGAGCGCGGCGGGTTGATCCGCAGGCAACCCGGCCTCGCGCGCAGCATCGAACTGCTCGTCAAACCCGATAGCCTGCCCCGGCTACAACC
>NZ_JAMYKV010000144.1:0-1554 GCF_040317535.1 Mesorhizobium sp. M1409 | reverse complement strand
CACGTGCGGGAGAAGATCCTATGGGCGACTGGATAGCAGCCACCGCTCTTGCGAATGTGTGGTTGTTACAAACACCACTCGGGAGCCAGGCATGCAAACCGGTCAATTTGAAACTTCGATCGCCATTCGCACCGAACTCTGCGCGATCTTCGTGTCGCTGGAATTGAGCAGAACACGGTGGTTGATCACATCTCTTTCGCCGGGAGGGGGAGAGAAAATGTCGAAGCACTCAGTTCTGGGAGGCGATGTTGCGGATCTCCTGAAAAGGCTCGCAGAACTCCAACAGAAGGGGCGATCGCGCACCGGCAAAACGTATCCCGTGGTCGTTATCCAAGAAGCCGGTCTCGACGGATTCTGGATCCACCGCACACTTGAGAAGAATGGAATAGAAAGCTGGGTAGTTGATCCTGCTTCGGTTCTGACGTCCCGAAAACATCGGCGGGCGAAGACCGACAAAATTGATGGGGAAACCTTGGTGCGGACGCTTCTGGCCTACAAGCGAGGTGAACCAAGGGTGTGTGCGATGGTCAGGGTTCCCACTCGTGATGAAGAGGATCGTCGTCGAATCTGCCGAGAGCGAAAGACGCTGATCGCAGAGAGAATCCTGCACGTAAACCGGATCAAAGGCTTGCTGTTCGCACAAGGAATTGGCGACTACGAACCGATCTACCGAAATCGCCGCGCTCGACTGGAGGAACTGCGAACGGGCGACGGACACCCGCTGCCACGTCAAGTTAAAGCACAGATTTTACGGGAACTTGATCGTCTCGAAATCCTCCTTGCACAGATCAAGGAGGTTGAAGCAGAACGGGACGCGTTGCTCAATGTCGTGAGCGACTCTATGCCGAACCCGGCGTCCATGATCGTGCAGCTTAAGGGTATTGGTGCTGAAGTCGCTGCGGTTCTCTGGTCGGAGGCGCTCTTCCGCAACTTCGATAATCGCCGCCAAGTCGCTGCCTACGCTGGCCTGGCGCCTACCCCTTGGCAGAGTGGCTCTGTAGATCATGAACAAGGTGTCGGGAAGGCTGGTAACCCGCGACTTCGGACAGTCATGATCCAGCTGGCATGGCTATGGCTACACCATCAGCCGAATTCGGCCCTCAGCACATGGTTCATGGAGCGCGTGCAACGAAACGGGGGGCGCGGGAAGAAAACCGCGATAGTCGCGCTGGCAAGAAAGCTTCTTGTAGCTCTCTGGAAATATGCCGTTCATGGAGTGGTCATTGAAGGCGCAAAGCTGAAGGCGGCCTGACTGATGAAAATCGCCTCAATCTCCCGCAGTGGTGCGGGCAGATCCAGACAGGACAAACCGAAGGGTGAATGTGGCGTCACGCGCCGACGAGAAGAAGGGTTTTGTCCTACCGAGCCTCCGCCTACGAAAGAGGGATTTTGGTGCGGCCGATAAAAAGCGGCGACCGTATGTGAGTTTGGACTGGTGGAAGTGCTCCAGTCAGATGATGAGCTCGAGCCTGGATACTGGATCGATGGGAGTGCCGAACATGCGTTTTTGAACCCGCTTTACATTGACGAGCCCATGTGAGTTCACCTGCCGCG
>NZ_JAMYKV010000143.1:0-1602 GCF_040317535.1 Mesorhizobium sp. M1409 | reverse complement strand
TCGACACCAAATCTTCTCAGACAGGGGCCTCCTCAGGCCAGACCCGCGCATCAGCTACCGCGGCAGCGGTTTAGTTCAATCAGATTTGCACGCCTAAGGGAATCCCAAGCCGATTCAGTCTCATTTCATCCCGCTCTAAGCGGCGAGCGGCTTGGGCCGGAGTTGAAGCCGAGCGATCAAGAGGGACAAAAAAACCTTCAGCCACCTGAGCAGGAGGGAGAAGTTGTAGCCGGCGGCGGCCAGGATGGCGTTGACGGCGTCGCCGTGCTGGCCGGCGAGGTAGTTGCGGCCCATGCGGTGCTCGGCCTTGATGTGGCCGATCACCGGCTCGACCGCCGACCGCCGCCGCATCTGGCGTTTGATGGCCGGAGTGACGCGGCGTTTCTGGCCGCTTGTGAAGACCCTGAACCTGTGGCTCTGGGGTGCGTTGTGGCCGCGATAGCCGGCGTCGGCGAGGATGCGGCCGATCTGGTTGCCGATGGTCTCTTCCATGTCGGGGATGACGCTTGCCAGCGTGTGGCCGTCATAGGGATTGCCGGGCAGTGCTTTTGCATGCAGAGCGAACTGACCACCCTTGGAGCGCTTCAGCGTGGTGGCCACCGACACCTTCACTCCGAACTCGTAGGGCATGTGCGCCTTGCCCTTGCCGATGCATTCCACCTCGTGCGCGTGCAGGCTGTAGATCTTGCGGCCGCGCTGACGCTGACGCTGCTCGAGAACGGTGGCGGCCTGGTAGAGCGGCCAGTTGAAGCGCGCGTCCAGCCTCGCATCGCCGGCGACCTGGCGACCGATGTCGCGGATGGTCCGGCCGAGGTAGGTGTTAAGCCTGCGCAGCGCCTTGTTGGCCCGCTTGAACTGCTTGGCGTGGGCATAGCGCTGGTGCTTGATCAGCGCCAGCTTGCCGACCCGCACATAGGTCCGGCGCAAATTGAGCCCCGTCCTCTTGGCCAGCCGCACCAGCCGCTCGCGCGCCCGGTGGATGAGCTTGGCGTCGGTCGGGAACACCACGTTCTTCGGCTGCACGGTTGTGTCGACGATCACCTGGCGCGTGTCGGACGGCTTCATCGCCCCGGTCTTGACCGCGAGGCTGAGGCTTTCCTGCAAGAGCGCCGCGATCCGCTCCTCGCCCATGCGGCTGCGCCAGCGCGTCATCGACGAGCGATCGAACGGCAGCGCGTGGCAGAAGAATTCCTCGCCGCAAAGATACTGGAAGTAGGGGTTCTCCACCCAGCGCTCGCACAGCACCTCGTCCGACAGGTTGAAAGTGTGCTTGAGGATGGCCAGCCCTGCCATCAGCCGGGTCGGCAGCGGCGGCATGCCGGGGCCGTCCGAATAGACGGCGCCGAAACGCTCCTCCAGCACCGGCCAGTCAATCGCCAGCGCCAGCCGCACCAGCTCGTGCTTCATATTGATGATCTGATCGAGCCTGGAGCGGAACAGATCCTGCTTTCCCGTCTCGCGCTTCTCGCGTGGCCTGGACATTCGCCGTCCCCTCGATTCGCCGCCGCCGAACCAAGTGAATCTGGAGGGTTCTGTGTGGTCGCGGGCGCGATTGGGCGGGCACGCACGGGTCGCGACTACATTGAAGCCTGATTGAACTGA
>NZ_JAMYKV010000142.1:0-1625 GCF_040317535.1 Mesorhizobium sp. M1409 | reverse complement strand
CTAGCCCGTCTTATTCATGACGGATCTGGGTTTGTTTGCCGCTGAGCGGCGGACAGGTGGCGGCTCGGCGTCTTTTTCACCGCGGCTGTGTCTGGACTTGTGAACGCGCTGGAGGGTGGAAGCTGTGTGGTTCGGCGGGGCCCGCTGCCCCGGCGGTCATGGTCCTGCCGGTAGCAGATTGCTGGCGATCGCCCGGAACAGACTTGCCTCGGGACAGGCGGCGGCGAAGGCCAGGCGGATGCGCGAGACGGTTTCGATGACGCGGGCGCCGAGCTTGAGCAGCCTGAGCCGCAGCGTAGCGAACTCGGCGTTGCGCAGATGATGGGTCGTGGGCACCGCCTCGCGCAGGGTGAGCATTAACCAGTATGCGGCGGTGTGCAGGACAAGACGGACCTGATTGGCAATCGGTGAGCGGCAGGAGGTGCGGTCGGAGGCGAGTTGGCTCTTGTGCATCTTGATCAGGTTTTCGGCCTGGCCGCGGGCGCAGTAGATCACGTCGTAGATGTGCTCGGCGGAGCCTTTGTCGAGATTGGTGACGACGAAGCGGATGTCGAGGCCGAGGGTGGTTGCCTCGATGCGAGCGCAGGTGCGGCGTTCGGCCTTCCAGGACTTCGCCTTGTAGCGGGTCTCGGCATAGCCGCGCAGCACAGACTTGCGCTCGAGCGCGCGGCGGGTGCGGATGTCGTCGGCGCTCTCGTCGACGAGCCGCTGCAGAACCTTGTTGCCGGGTAGGCCGAAGAGGTAGTCGATCGCATTGTTCTCGCACCAGGCCATGACTTGCGCCCGGCCGTAATGGCTGTCGCCACGGATCAGGATGCGGGTGGTCGGCCAGCGCGCGCGGATGCGGCGCACGAGACGGCGCAGATGGCCGCGGATCTCCTTGCCCGTCGGGGTCTTGCCAGGACGCAGGATCATCGCGACCGGGCGTCCTGTCGCGGCGTCGTAGATGTGGATCGGCAGGAAGCAACGCTCGTCGTAGTGGGCGTTGAAGAGCGAGAGCTGCTGATGGCCGTGAACGACATCCAGCGTATCATCGATGTCGAGCGTGACGCTTTTCGGCGGCGCGGCATAGCTCGACAGCCACAGATCGACCAGCACCCAGCCGAGCCGGATGACGGTCCTGAGGTCGGGCAGGTTCTCCAGCCGCGAACAGGTCGGCTGCGAGCACAGATCAATCCCGCTGTCGGGCAGCCGCCCGCAGGCGAGCTTGAAGGCCGGATCGGTGCGCAGCCGGTCGAGATCGTTGGCATCCTCGTAGCCGCAGGCGATGGCAAAGATCCGGGCACGCAGGATGTCGGCCATAGCGTGCGTCACGCGCGCTGGATCGCGCGGATCGTGGATCGCAGCGGCCAGCCTGTCGGCCAGTTGCAGGCGTCGCTCGGCCGCGGCCAAAAGCATGACGCCGCCATCCGAGGTGATGCGTCCGCCGTCAAACGCAGCTGTGACCTTCTTGCGTCCGACGGCTGGAAAAGACAGCGGCAGCAACGTATCCTCGGTCATGGCGGGTGTGGCTCGCGAGATGCGGTGGAAGGGTTGGCCTAAGCAACCGAATCCTACGCCAAATCAATCGCTTAAGCTACATCCGCCAGCCTCAAAGCCCCATCGTCGTGCATAAGACGGGCTAG
>NZ_JAMYKV010000141.1:0-1632 GCF_040317535.1 Mesorhizobium sp. M1409 | reverse complement strand
CTAGCCCGAATATCTCACAGAGTTGAGGTGCATCGGGGCTCCGAATCAGGGAAAATGCTTCTGCGACAAAGACTTACCCTAGGCAGAGGTGTTCCCCGATGCAAACAGAGTGTAGCGCAGAACGGTTTGATTTTGGAGCTGTTGAAAAGCGCGCCGTTGTGGCCGGTTTTGACGGCGGGACGATCACGTCGGATGCCGGGGCGCTTTTGCTGGGGCTGACGGAGCGGGCGATCGGACTGGTCGGCCGCTTTGCCCGCTGCTTCGTGGATGCCCGCAATCCGGGCTTGATCGAGCATGCGGTGAAGACGCTGGTCGGGCAGCGGATCTTCGCGCTTGCGCTCGGCTATGAAGACCTCAACGACCACGACGAACTGCGCCATGATCCGGTGCTGGCGGTGCTGGCCGGCAAGCTCAAGGCGCGGCGTCACAAGAAATGCGCGGCCGTCGCCGGCAAGTCGACGCTCAACCGGCTGGAGCTGAGCCGGCCGCAGCCTTCGCGCTATCACAAGATCAGCCACGATCCGGCGGCGATCGAGGCGCTGTTCGTCGAGCTGTTCATGGGCGCGCACGCCGCCCCGCCCGAAGAGATCGTGCTTGATCTGGACGCCACCGACGATCCCCTGCACGGCAACCAGGAGGGGCGCTTCTTCCACGGCTACTACGGCAACTACTGCTACCTGCCGCTCTACGTCTTCTGCGGCGATCACCTGTTGTGCGCCAAGCTGCGGCCCGCCAACATCGACGCCGCCGCCGGCGCGGTTCAGGAGATCGAGCGCATCGTGCGCCAGTTGCGCCAGCGCTGGCCCAAGGTTCGCATCGTGCTGCGCGCCGATTCCGGCTTCGCTCGTGAGGAGCTGATGGCCTGGTGCGAGCAGAACGCCGTCGACTACCTGTTCGGCCTGGCCCGCAATGTTCGGTTGGCCCGCCACATCGCGGCTGAACTGGACGCGGCCAGGGTGGAAAGTGCCCTCACCAGCCGGCCGGCCCGCCGCTTCAAGGACTTCCTGTGGACCACGCGCAAGAGCTGGAGCGGCCGGCGCCGGGTCGTGGCCAAGGCCGAGTGGACGCAAGGCGAGGCCAACCCGCGCTTTGTCGTCACCTCGCTCGCCGCCGAGGCTTGGCCGGCGCAATGCCTCTACGAGGACCTCTACTGCGCCCGCGGCGAGATGGAGAACCGCATCAAGGAATGCCAGCTCGACCTGTTCGCCGACCGCACCTCTGCCGCCACCCTGCGCGCCAACCAGCTCAGGCTCTGGTTCGCCTCGATGGCCTATGTGCTGATCTGCGCGCTGCGCCGCATCGGCCTGGTGGACACACGGCTCGCCAGGGCAAGCTGCGCCACCATCCGCCTCAAACTGTTCAAGATCGGCGCCCTGGTCAACGTCTCGGTGCGCCGCATCAAGCTGGCCATGAACTCCGCCTGCCCCTTCCAGCGCGAGTGGGCCCTGACCTACGCCAGACTATCGGCAGCCGCCATCTGAGCGCCCCGATCCACCCTCCCGTCAACAACAAGGATATCGCCGAACCACAACCACCGCTTCGCGCGGCGACAGCCCTTGCCTGCAACTCACGCGCTCGCAAAATCCCCGCTTCAGACCTACGCCAAAAGACAGTGTGAGATATCCGGGCTAG
>NZ_JAMYKV010000140.1:0-1674 GCF_040317535.1 Mesorhizobium sp. M1409 | reverse complement strand
GGGCGCGCCGCACCTGCTGCTCGAACAGTTCATGGATGCACCGGTCCGACGGATAAGGCGCCGCCGTCCGGTTCAGCTCCTCCAGCAGGTAGGCGCGCTCGTCGGAGGGCAGGATGTCGATGCGGCCGACCGGCTGGCCTGCATCGGCGACCATCGCCCGCAGCAGCGCCAGCAGATAATTACGCTGCCGCTCGATCGTCGCCTGGTCGAACAGCGCCGTCGCATAGCCAAAGCTTCCGGCGATCTCCTCGCCATGCTCGCAAAGGCTCAGTTCCAGATCGAACTGGACTTGATCGAGCCCCTCCCCCGCAGCCTCCACACTCAGCCCCGGCAGATCCAATGACCCGATCGCATTGTTCTGCCAGGCCAACATCACCTGGAACAGCGGCGTGTGATCGAGAGCCCGGGGCGGCTTGACGATCTCCACCACCTGCTCGAACGGCAGGTCCTGATGCTCCTGCGCCGCCAGCGCTATGCGCCGCGTCCGCTCCAGAAGCTCCGCCACGCTAGGCTCGCCCGACAGGTCCAGCCGAAGCGCCAGGGTGTTGACGAAGAAGCCGATCAGCTCTTCGATCTCGCGCCGGCCGCGATTGGCGCTCGGCACGCCGATGACAAGGTCGTCCTGCCCCGACAGGCGCGACAGCACCGCAGCCCACGCCGTCAGCACCGTCATGAACAGCGTCGTGCCATGCTGCCGGCTCAGCCGCTTCAGACCCCGCGTCAAATCCGCATCGATGACAACGGGCACACTGGCTCCGGCAAACGACTGTTGCTCCGGCCGCGGACGGTCCGTCGGCAAGCCAAGACGGGCCGGGGCGCCGGCGAGGGTCTCGCGCCAATAGTCCGCCTGGCTCTGCAGCCGGTCCCTCGTCAGCCACTGTCGCTGCCAGGCGGCATAATCCGGGTACTGGATTGCCAGCGGCGGCAAAGGATCGTCCTGTCCAGCCTCAAACGCCCGGTAAAGCTGACTGAGTTCACCCACCAGCACGCTCATCGACCAGCCGTCCGAGACGATGTGGTGCTGGGTCAGCAGGAAGACGTGTTCCTCATCCGAGATCCGGATCAGACGCCCGCGGATCAGCGGCCCACGCGCGAGATCGAACGGCGTGAGGGCCTCTTCATGGCACAGATCCAAAAGCGCCGCCTCAGCATCTGGCCTGCCCTTGAGATTGTGCTCCAGCACCGGCAGCCCTGCATCCGGCGGCAGAACCGCGACCAGGGGCTTGCCCTCCGACGCGACAAAGACACTGCGTAGCGCCTCATGGCGGGCAAACAAACGGTCGAGGCCGCGCTGCCAGGCGCTGCGGTCGAGCACCCCACGCAGCCGCAGGGCCAGCGGCATGTGGTAGTTCGTGCTGCGTTCGTCCATCTGCGCCAAAAACCATAGCCGCTGCTGCGCGAACGACAGCACCAGAGGCTCATGACGCGACACGGCCACAATCGGCGGCAGGTCTTGCGGACCGGAGCGGCTCAACAGCTCGACGATGCTTGCCGCCAGATCGGAAAGCGCCGGTTTGGCAAACAGCCTCGCCAGCGGCAGCTCGACGCCAACAACCTGCGACAGTCGGCTCGAGAACTGCACGGCCAGCAGCGAATGGCCGCCGAGCTCGAAGAAGTTGTCGTGGCGTCCGACCCGCTCGACCCTGAGAAGCTCCGCCCAGATCTGTGCCAGCG
>NZ_JAMYKV010000139.1:0-1734 GCF_040317535.1 Mesorhizobium sp. M1409 | reverse complement strand
GGCCAGAAGATCTCCGACCGCGTCGCCGAAATGCGCACGCTGCCGAAAGGCATCGACCAGGGGGGGGGGGCGCGGCCCCCCCCCCCGCCCCCCCCCCCCCCCCCGACCATCCGGCCAATTTCGGCCGGCTCTGCTCCAAGGGTTCGGCACTGGCCGAGACCATCGACCTCGATGGCAGGCTGCTTCATCCGGAGATCCATGGCCGCCGCGCCGGCTGGGACGAGGCGCTCGACCTCGTCGCCTCGACCTTCTCGCAAACCATCGCCGAGCACGGCCCCGATTCGGTTGCCTTCTATGTCTCCGGCCAGTTGCTGACCGAGGACTACTATGTCGCCAACAAGCTGATGAAAGGTTTTATCGGCTCGGCCAACATCGACACCAATTCGCGCCTGTGCATGGCCTCCTCGGTCGCCGGCCATCGCCGTG
This sequence comes from Mesorhizobium sp. M1409, assembly GCF_040317535.1. Classification (NCBI taxonomy): domain Bacteria; kingdom Pseudomonadati; phylum Pseudomonadota; class Alphaproteobacteria; order Hyphomicrobiales; family Phyllobacteriaceae; genus Mesorhizobium; species Mesorhizobium sp. M1409. The sequence continues at coordinate 1,308 of NZ_JAMYKV010000139.1, read as the reverse complement.
CCTTCGGCGCCGATACGGTGCCGGGAACCTATGAGGATCTGGAGCTTTCCGACCTCATCGTGCTGGTCGGCTCCAACCTCGCCTGGTGCCATCCAGTGCTCTACCAGCGCATCGCGGCGGCCCGGGAAAAGCGGCCGGAGATGAAGATCGTGCTGATCGATCCGCGTCGCACGATGACCGCCGACATCGCCGACATGCACCTGGCGATCGCGCCGGATGGCGACGTTGCCCTGTTCACCGGCTTGCTCGCCTATCTCGGCCAGCACAATGCGCTCGACCGCGCCTATATCACGGCGCACACAACCGGCTTCGGGCAAGCGCTTTTCGCCGCCTCCGCGCTCGACCTTGCCGGCACCGCCGCCGCCACGGGCCTGAGCGAGGACGAGCTTGGCCGATTCTACGGCCTGTTCGCCGCGACCGCGAAAACCGTGACGGTTTACAGCCAGGGCGTGAATCAGTCGTCTTCAGGCACCGACAAGGTCAACGCCATCATCAACTGCCATCTGGCCACCGGCCGCATCGGCAAGCCGGGGGCAGGGCCGTTTTCGGTGACCGGCCAGCCGAATGCCATGGGCGGTCGCGAGGTCGGCGGCATGGCCAACATGCTGGCCGCTCACATGGAGATCGAAAACCCGGAACATCGTGACCGCGTGCAGCGATTCTGGAATGCACCGACCATTGCCCAAAAGCCCGGCCTGAAGGCGGTCGAGATGTTCCAGGCGCTGGCCGATGGGCGCATCAAGGCGCTATGGATCATGGCCACCAACCCGGTCGATTCAATGCCGGACGCCGACGCCGTCGAAGCGGCGATCATGGCGTGCCCATTCGTCGTGGTGTCGGACGTGCTGTCCCAGACCGACACCGTGCGCCACGCCCATGTCCGGCTGCCCGCCGCCGCCTGGGGCGAGAAGGACGGCACCGTCACCAATTCCGAGCGCCGCATCTCGCGCCAGCGCGCTTTTCTGCCGGTGCCCGGCGAGGCTAGGCCCGACTGGCGGATTGTTGCCGAGGTGGGCAAAAGGATGGGCTTTGGCGAGGCGTTTTCCTATGCGGCGCCGGCGGAGGTGTTTGCCGAGCATGCCGCGCTGTCGGGTTTTGAAAATGATGGTGCGCGGGATTTCGACATTGGCGCTTATGTCGGGGTTGATGCGGAGGGGTATGAGGCGCTTGAGCCGTTCCAGTGGCCAGCGCCGAGCCAAGGCACCCCCCTCTGGCCTGCCGGCCATCTCCCCCGCAAGGGGCAGGGCTGTCCGGGGAAAGTTTTGAGTGAATCGAAATGCCGCATGTGCATGCCCCGTAAAACGGGGT
>NZ_JAMYKV010000138.1:0-1808 GCF_040317535.1 Mesorhizobium sp. M1409 | reverse complement strand
GGGCGCGCCGCACCTGCTGCTCGAACAGTTCATGGATGCACCGGTCCGACGGATAAGGCGCCGCCGTCCGGTTCAGCTCCTCCAGTAGATACGTGCGTTCGTCGGCCGGTAGGATGTCCAGCTCGCGCACCGGCCGATCGGGGGCCCTCTCCAGCGCCTCCGCCAGCTGCTCGAGCGCCCGCTGCATGTAGCTGCAGACCCGATCTGCAGAGATTGGCTCCGCCACCTGTGCCGTTAGGCCGAGCGCCTCGCCAAAATCCTCCACCGACAGGGTCAGTGGATAGTTGGTGCGTTCCTCCCCGCCCAGCCATTCCAAGCCCGACAGGACATCATCCGTTCCAGGACCAGCCATGGCCGCCGGCGTGTTGTGACGGTAGTTCAACAGCGCGCTGAACAGCGGCGCCGGCGCCGCAACGCCGCTGCAGCGTTGCGCCAGCACCAGCGAGGCATGCTCGTGCGCCAGCAGCCCGGAAAGCCGGCGATGCGTGCTGCGCACGCTTTCCTCGACGCCGGTCCCGTCGAGGTCGAGGCGCACAGGCAGGGTATTGATGAACAGGCCCATGGTGCGGTCGGCGCCTGCACCCGCATGCATGCGGCCGAACAGCACCGTGCCGAACACCACCTGCTCCCGGCCGCTGCTGCGCGACAGCACCTGCCCCCAGGCCAGGTGGCACAGGCTTGCCAGGCTCACACCCAACCGCCGCGCCTGACTGCGCAGCCGCGCGTTGAGCGCCTGCGGCAGTATCCAATGCACCGCGCCGGATCTGCTGCCGTCGCCGTAGACGTCGCGCAGCGCGAACGGCAGCGTCGGCTCGTCGATGTCGGCCAGTTGCTGCCGGAAGAACTGCTCATGCGCGTTGGCATCAACACCCAGGCGCGCGTGCGCCACCAGACTGCGGAACGGCTGCGGTGCCGGCAACTCATGCTCCCGCCCCGCCAGCACTGCCCGTACCTCGGCATACATGACTTCCAGCGTCGTGTGATCCCCGATCAAATGGTGCTGCAGCTGCTGCAGCAGCCAGCGGCGGCTGCCGGGCTCGCGCGCGATCACGAAACGCAACAACGGCGCCCGGCCAAGATCGACGCGTTCCCGGCGCGGATCAAACCGGCGCCGGAGCTCATCGGCGCCGGAACCATCACAGGCATCCAGCTCGACCTGGCTCACCTCGAGGGGTGCTTTGCGCCACACAACCTGGGCGGGGCTGGATAGCCCTTGCCAGACGAATGCGGTGCGCAGGATGTCGTGGCGATCGACTACCTGCTGGACCGCGCCGAGATAGCGGTCCAACAGCTCGCGATCGGCAAATGCCATCTGCGACACCAGCAGGTAGGCATCGCCCCGGCTGACCAGCAGATGATGGAACAGGATGCCGTCCTGCAGCGGCGACAGGGCATAGATATCCTGGACATTGCCAACGCCGCCGGGCACCGTTTCTACGATCCGGTCGATCTCCGGCTGGGCCAGCTCAATGAGCGGCAGCATCTGCGGCGTAATCGCCGTACTCTGTTCGGTGATCAGGTTGGGAGGCACCGTCACTTCGTGATTGCTGCCAAGGCCTTCGGCAAGATCGGCCAGCACCGGCCTGGCGAACAGGGTGCGCACCTCCACCCCGAGCGACAGCCGCCGCAGCCGCTCCAAGAGCTGCACCGCCAAGAGCGAATGGCCGCCGAGCTCGAAGAAGTTGTCGTGGCGTCCGACCCGCTCGACCCTGAGAAGCTCCGCCCAGATCTGTGCCAGCGTCGTCTCGATCTCGCCCTGCGGCGCCTCATAGGCCGCCCGCGCATAGGCGTCGTCGTCGGGAGCCGGC
>NZ_JAMYKV010000137.1:0-1848 GCF_040317535.1 Mesorhizobium sp. M1409 | reverse complement strand
TGGCGCGGTTGAGGACATTGCGAAGCTGCGCGCCGTCATAGGCCGCCGCGCTCGTGACGTTCCAGCCGCGGATGAAGCCGTGCCGGCGTAAGCGCGATTTTCCCTGCACGTTGACGCCGGCGCTTTCGACGGATGGCGTTCGAATTGGGAACGGTATCTGGTCTGATCAGACTGCTGTTGCTTTGGCGAAGTTGAAGGGCAGCAGATCGTAGATATCAGCGTCCTCGTTGCGTTGAGGCAATTCGGTGAGGACGTGGCGCAGCCACGCTAACGGCTCGACGCCACAGGCGCGGCAGGTCAACATCAGGCTGTAGATGACGGCGCTGGCCCTGGCTCCGTCGACGGTATCGCTGAACAGCCAACTTTTCCGGCCAGTGGCAAAGATTCTGATGTCACGCTCGAGAAGATTGTTGTCGATCGGCATGCTGCCGTCCTCGGTGTAACGAGTTAGATATCCCCATTGGTTCAGGGTGTAGGAGACGGCGTCGCCGAGCTTGCTGTCCGGCAAGACTTTTGGAGCGAAGTCGTCGAGCCATGCCTTGAGAGCCTGGAGGATCGGGACACTATGTTGCTGGCGGAAGTGGCGAATGCAGTGATCTCGCGTTTCGCCGTCATGGGGGATTTCGTTCCGCGCCTGCCTTTCAACCCGATAGAGCTGTTCGAAGAACCGGAGTGCCTGTTCCGGCGGCCCGCCGCCTTTCTTCCTCGCCTTTAGGGCATCGACGAAGCGCCGCCTGGAATGGGCCATGCAGCCAAGATGCGTTGCCCCTTCCAGCGTGCGCCAGGCGGAATAACCGTCACTCATCACGATGCCGCGGTAATCGCCCAAGAAGGTCTGCGGGTGTATCTGGCCGCGACCCGGCTGATAATCGAGCAGCACGATCGGCTCGTCACTGTCGTGGCCGCTCCGGTATGCCCACATGTACGAGGTGCTGGTGGCCTCTCTGTCCATTTCCTTCAGCACCTGGACCGTGGTCTCGTCGCCATGGATGAGGGGCTGCGATCTGAGCCGCAGCTTCAGCACGTCATAGATGCGGGCGAGATGCTTTTCGCTCGAGCCGATCACCCAGTGACCCAAAGCGCCACGGCTGACAGGAACGCCCGCGCGCTCGAAGGCCTGCGCCAGGCGGTAGAGCGGTGTGCCGTCGACGTATTTGTGAACGAGCGCGAAGGCCAGCGTCGAGGCCGTGGCGATGCTGCCCGGCAAGGGTTGCGCGGGCATCGGCGCGGTCACGACCGGCGTGTTGATGCCGGCACGGTCGCAATGACGGCAGATCCCATGGGGAGTGGATCGTGGCCCGCACTCTGGCAGAGTGGGCCATCTTAACTCGCTCTTTGGAGGCCCTTTCATGCATCTTTCGACCGCCGATCAAGCCGAGCTACAAGCCGCTGTCCGCGTGGATCTTGGCGCAATCTTCGTCTCGCTGGAGCTGTCCAGATCGACCTGGCTAGTCACCTCGATTGTACCGGGCTGCGAGAAGATGTCGCGCCACATGGTCGCCGGCGGTGACAGTGCCGGGCTGCTCGTCTGCCTCACCGGGCTGCGCAGCAAGGCCGAGGCGCGCACCGGCACGCTTTATCCGTTGGTGGTGATCCAGGAGGCGGGGCTGGATGGCTTCTGGATCGACCGGGTGCTGAACCGCGAGGACTGGATCGAAAGTCACATCGTTGATGCGGCATCGATCGCGGTGTCGCGCCGCCACCGTCGTGCCAAGACGGATCGGCTTGATGGCGAGGCGCTGATCCGCGCCCTGCTGGCCGTGAAGCGGGGTGAGCCGCGCGTCTGCTCGATGGTCCGGGTGCCGACGCCCGAGAATGAGGATCGCCGCCGGACCAACCGCGAGCGCA
>NZ_JAMYKV010000136.1:0-2236 GCF_040317535.1 Mesorhizobium sp. M1409 | reverse complement strand
GTCGTCGACCTCTTCACCCCAGCCGAATGCGCCAACTACTTCAAAGCCGCAGGATATGAACCGGATTAAACAGGACGTGCTCTAGCCTCACGAACCTGTGTCACTCCAGCTTTGAGGAGAGGCTCGCCGCGCCTTTCGCAACAGCGGGCTTTCGTGAGATCGCGCAATGTCCGCATCTCCACGGTTGAGCCAACAGCCACGCGGCTCGACCCTGTCTAAAGTCAGTTGCGGTGGCGGCTTGCAAATTCATGCTCCTTTTTCGAGCGCCGCGGAAAGCAGCACTGCAAACGGCCTTTCGGCGATGTGTTTTTTCCGCCGGCACCAAAGGCTCGCCAGCCATCCAACGTCTCCCCCAAATCCGGTGCAGACATCAGCGTTCGTCAATTGGTGGCTTGCTAGCAAGGCCGAGCCTGGCTCGTTGGTCATCGGCGGAATTTTCGGCGGGAGACTGTGTCTTGAACCGAAGAACTGTCAGTTTGCCGTCCTCAACAATATGAACGACCCATCCGCCACCGGCGCGTTTGACGCGCACGTCATTAGGTTCGCCAGCCTGTGATTTTTCATGGAAAGAGGACCCCGTTTTGGAGTGCGCCCCTGAGGGTGGACAGATCGGGATGTGTGGATTGACCAGCCTTCCGGGTTTTCGGAGAGAGAACCCATGGCAAAGCACCGCAGTCACAGCATCGAGTTCAAACGCCAGGTCGCGCAGGAGTTCATCGCCGGCGGCGGGCTGGGAGAAGGGTCAGGTCGAGAACCAGGTTGGGCTGGTGCGCGAGCGCTTCTTCACGCCGAGGCTGCGCTTCAAGACGCTGGAGGACCTGAACGGCTGGCTGACCGACAAATGCGTCGCCTATGCAAAGGCGCACCGGCATCCCGAGCAGGGCGAGCGCACGGTGTGGGAGGTGTTCGAGGAAGAGCGCGCCAGCTTCATCCCCTATGCCGGGCGCTTTGACGGCTTCCATTGCATTCCCGCGTCGGTGTCGAAGACGTGTACGGTGCGCTTCGACAACAACAAATACTCGGTTCTGTCGAGCGCTGTCGGTCGGCCCGTCGAGATCCATGCCTACGCCGACCGGATCATCATCCGTCAGGACGGTGCAGTCGTGGGCGAACATGCCCGTTCGTTCGGCCGTGGCGAAGTCATCTACGACCCCTGGCACTACGTGCCGGTGCTGGCTCGCAAGCCGGGCGGCCTGCGCAACGGCGCGCCGTTCCGTAGCTGGGTCTTGCCATCCGCCATGGAGAAGGTGCGCCGCAAGCTGAAGCTGGCCGATGACGGTGATCGTCAGATGGTGTCGATCCTCACCTGCGTGCTGACCGACGGAATAAGCGCGGTCGAGGCGGCCTGTCAGGAAGCGCTCGACCATGGTGTCTCATCCGCGTCGGTGATCCTCAATATCCTTGCCCGCAGCCGCGATCCGGCGCCGGGCACGATCCTTTCCATTCCCCAGGCGCTGAAGCTGGCTCACGAGCCGATCGCCGACTGCGCCCGCTATGACAGTCTCCGGAGGACAAACAGCCATGGAACGCGCCGAAGTATTGGACCTGATGGGAACGCTGAAGCTCTACGGGATGCGCTCGGCCTATGACGAGATCATGGGCGTCGCCATCAAGCGCCAGCACGAGCCGCCGAAGATCGTCGGCGATCTGCTGCAGGCCGAGATATCGGAGAAGCAGGCGCGCTCCATCAAATACCAGCTCACCGTCGCGAAGCTGCCGCTGGCCAAGGATATCGAGGACGTCGACTTCGCCGACACGCCCGTCAATGAGACCCTGATCCGCGACCTCGCCGGCAGCGCCTTCGTGGCCGATCAGCGCAACGTCGTTCTGGTCGGCGGCACCGGCACCGGAAAGTCGCATCTGGCGATTGCCATTGTCCGCTCCCTCATCCGCAACGGCGCGCGCGGGCGCTTCTTCAAGGTCGTCGATCTGGTCAACAGGCTCGAGACCGAAACCCGCTCCGGCCGCCAGGGTCGTATTGCCGACCATCTCACCCGGCTCGACTTCGTCGTCTTCGACGAACTCGGATATCTCCCCTTCGCCCAGGCCGGCGGGCAGTTGCTCTTCCATCTGGTCTCGAAGCTTTACGAGCGCACCTCGATCATCATCACCACCAATCTCGCCTTCGGCGAATGGCCGAGCGTCTTCGGCGACCCAAGCAGCGCAGGATACCCCTCTTGTTGATCGGTTGGTGTCTCATGTCACGGTGGTTGACCGTCGACACGCACTCTGTGGA
>NZ_JAMYKV010000135.1:0-2334 GCF_040317535.1 Mesorhizobium sp. M1409 | reverse complement strand
GGGGCGGCGCGCCCCCGGTGCGCAAAACCCCCCGCCCCCCTAATTTTGCGCGCTGTCTGGGCGCCGGGGCGTTTCTTTGCCCCGCCGCGGGCCCCTCGGCGCCATGCGTTCCGGCGACTTCGTACGTTCGCGCGCCGCATAGGCGGAAGACAGATTTGTGAGCATGAGCCATGTTGTTGTTTAGCTGGTTTGAAAGACGGCTCGATCCGTTCCCCGCGGCGGAACCGGTCGAGCCGCCCAGGACGCTGGTAGCCTTCTGCGTGCATTATACGCGCGGCGCGTGGCCCTATATCCTTCTCGACGCGGTGCTGGTGACGGCGATCGCGATCGCGGAAGTGTGGATGTTCGGCTTCCTCGGCCGCATCGTCGACTGGCTGTCGGGTCAGAATCGCGAAACCTTCCTGCAGACGGAAGCCTGGAAGCTTGCCGGCATGGCCTTCATCGTGCTGTTCGCGCTGCCGGGCACTGTATGGCTGCATTCGCTTCTCAACCAGCAGACGCTGATGGGCAACTATCCCATGCGCATCCGCTGGCAGGTGCACCGCTACCTGCTCAAGCAGTCGATGAGCTTCTACCAGGACGAGTTCGCCGGCCGCATCGCCACCAAGCTGATGCAGACGGCGCTCGCCGTGCGCGAATGCGTCATCAAGCTGATCGATGTCCTGAACTACGTCATCGTCTATTTCCTTGGCATGCTGGTCATCGTCGGTTCGGCCGACTGGCGGCTGGCCGCGCCGCTCGGCGTCTGGCTGGTCGGCTACATCCTGTTGCTGCGCTATTTCATCCCGAAGCTGGGCAAGGTCGGCGAGGAGCAGGCCAATGCGCGCTCGACCATGACCGGCCGTGTCGTCGACAGCTACTCCAACATACAGACGGTCAAGCTGTTCAGCCATGCACGCCGCGAAGCGTCGTTCGCGCGGGAAGGCATGTCCGGCTTCCTGCAGACCGTCTACCGGTCGATGCGGCTGGTGACGGTGCTTTTCGGCCTGCTCTACATCATGAATTCGCTGCTGCTGTTTTCGGTCACGGCGATGGCGCTGTGGCTGTGGCTCGGGCAGTCGGTGACGATCGGCGCGGTCGCCGTGGTCATCGGGCTGGTGCTCAGGTTATGGGGCATGTCGCAATGGATCATGTGGGAAATGTCGGGCCTGTTCGAGAATATCGGCACGGTGCAGGACGGCATCGCCTCGATCTCGTTGCCGCGCCTGGTCGAGGACCGGCCGGGGGCGAAGGACATCACCGTTTCCAGGGGCGAGATACGCTTCGAGGATATCCGCTTCCACTACGGCAAGCGGAAAGGGGTGATCGAGAACCTGTCGCTGGCGGTGAAGCCGGGCGAAAAGGTCGGTATCGTCGGCCGTTCGGGCGCCGGCAAGTCGACGCTGGTCAATCTCCTGCTGCGTTTCTACGACCTGGAGAGCGGAAAGATCCTGATCGACGGCCAGGAAATCGCCGATGTGACGCAGGATTCGCTGCGCGCCCAGATCGGCATGGTGACGCAGGACACATCGCTGCTGCATCGTTCGGTGCGCGAGAACATCCTCTATGGCCGGCCCGATGCCTCGGAAGAGATGCTTGTCGAGGCAGCGCGGCGCGCCGAGGCGCTGGATTTCATATCAGGGCTTTCGGACGCCAGCGACCGCAAGGGCTTCGATGCCCATGTCGGCGATCGCGGTGTCAAATTGTCCGGCGGCCAGCGGCAACGCATCGCCATCGCTCGCGTTATGTTGAAGGACGCACCTATACTTATCCTTGACGAAGCGACCTCGGCGCTTGATTCCGAAGCCGAGGCGGCGATCCAGGAGAATCTCTACAAGCTCATGCAAGGCAAGACCGTCATCGCCATCGCGCACCGGCTGTCGACCATCGCGGCGATGGACAGGCTGGTGGTGATGGACAAGGGCCGTGTCATCGAGGAAGGTTCGCACGAGGAACTCGTCGCCCAAGGCGGGCTCTACGCGCAGCTCTGGCAGCGCCAATCGGGCGGGTTCCTGCTTGAGGACGTCCCGACCGATGTCGCCAATGACGCACTTGCAAAGGGCCAAGCTGCCGAATGATGACTGCCGTCTATCGCTGGTTCGAGAACTGGGTCTACCCGTTCAGGGAGCCAGCCAGCCTTCGGCCACCGACCAGCGTCGGCGGCTTTCTCTGGCACTATGTCGGCCAGGCAAAGTTCGCCTTCTTCGCGATGCTGGTGATCGGCGGCATCGCGCCGCTGGTCGAGGCCGGCCTGTTCTACTTCGTCGGGGGAGCAGTGGGGAATGACGACCCCCACCACCCCCCCCGCCCCCTGGGGTGCTTGTTGGGTGTGGGCCGGGCCGGATATGGGGTTAT
>NZ_JAMYKV010000134.1:0-2459 GCF_040317535.1 Mesorhizobium sp. M1409 | reverse complement strand
GCGTCGTTCGGCTAGAGCAGAGCATGGCGAGCTTCTTCAACAAGGAGCCTGACCATGCACCATCCTATTCTCGATGCACGGATCAGCCCGCTGCGCCAGCGGCTGATCGACGACATGAACATGCGGCGTTTCTCACGGGAGACACAGCGCAACTATCTCCGCGATATCGGACGCCTGGCGACATTCCTCGGGCGTTCACCAGACACAGCGACCGCCGACGACCTCCGTCGGTTCCAGATCGACCAGCAGGAAGACGGCGTTCCCGTGCCGACGATGAACAGCATCGTGTCGGCGCTACGCTTCTTCTTCACCCAAACGCTCGACCGCCCGGACCTGGCCCGCCGGCTCGTCCGACTGTCGCATCCGCGCCATCTGCCCGTGGTGCTCAGTCGCGACGAGGTCGCCCGGCTGCTCAACGCCACCACGTGTCTCAAGCATCAGGCCGCATTGTCAGTCGCCTATGGCGCGGGCCTGCGTGTCGCCGAGGTGTCGATGCTGAAGGTTGCCGACGTCGACAGCGAGCGCATGCTGCTGCGCGTCGAGCGTGGCAAGGGCGGGCGCTATCGCAACGCCATGCTCTCGGAGGACCTGCTCACTCTCCTGCGGCAATGGTGGAGGGTCGGACGTCAGCAGGGCGTGATGCACCGCGACGGCTGGCTGTTCCCCGGACAGCACGCGATGAAGCCGATCAGCACGCGGCAGCTCTATCGCATAGTCGTCGAGGCAGCGCAGGCCGCCGACATCGCCAAGCGGGTGGGGCCGCACACGCTGCGTCACAGCTTCGCCACCCACCTGCTGGAGGACGGCACCGACATCCGCATCATCCAGGTCCTGCTCGGGCACGCCAAGCTCAACAACACCGCACTCTACGCCAAGGTCGCGACCCGAACGGTGCGCACGGTTACGAGCCCGCTCGACAAGCTCGGCCTGTTCAAGCCGGGAGAGATCTCGCCCGACGGTTGAGCCGTGCGTGTCTCGATCGAGGTCGCCGACATCTTCCGTGCTGCCGGGCCACCCTACCGGGCCGCCCATGCAGGTCATCTGAGCCTCGCCCAGCTCAAGGTCATGTCGGCAATCGAGCACTGCCGCACCGCCGCCCTCGGCGGTCACGTCGAAGCCTGCGAGGACTGCGGCCAATGGCGGATCGCCTACAACTCCTGCCGCAACCGGCACTGTCCGAAGTGCCAGGGCGCGGCGGCGCGGACTTGGCTGGCCGAGCGCGAGGCCGACCTGCTGCCGGTCGGCTACTTCCACGTCGTGTTTACGCTCCCCGCCGAGGTCGCCGACATAGCCTTCCAGAACAAGGCGCTCGTCTACGACCTGCTGTTCAAGGCGGCAGCGGAGACGATGCTGACGATCGCCGCCGACCCGAAGCACCTCGGCGCCAGGATCGGCATCACCGCCGTCTTACACACATGGGGCTCGGCGCTGACCCACCACCCGCATGTCCACATGATCGTGCCGGGCGGCGGCATCGCGCCGGGCGGAAGCCGCTGGGTCTCGTCGCGTCCGGCCTTCCTGCTCCCGGTGAGGGTTCTCGGCAGGCTGTTCCGTCGCCTGTTTCTCACCCGGCTGGTCGCGCTGCACGCGGCGGGCCGGCTCAGCTTCTTCGGGTTGATAGCGCACCTGCTCGAGCGGCGGGCATTCCTGCGCCATCTTGCTGCCGTGCGGAAGAAGCGCTGGGTGGTCTATGCCAAGGCCCCGTTCGCGGGACCGGAGGCGGTGCTCGCCTACCTGTCGCGCTACACCCACCGGGTCGCGATCTCGAACCGCCGCCTGATCGCCTTCGACAAGAACAGCGTCACCTTCCGCTACAAGGACTACCGCCGCGACGGCGCCGATCGCCAGCAGGTCATGACACTGGCGACCGACGAGTTCATCCGCCGCTTCCTGCTTCATGTTCTGCCGCGCGCCTTCCATCGCATCCGGCACTATGGGCTACTTGCCAGCAGTTCCCGCAACACGAGCCTCGCACTCGCCCGCGAGCTGCTCGCGGTCGCGCCTCCCCCCACGAACGACCCTGCGGCGGAACCGGACGACTTCCGGCCGCCATGCCCCTGCTGCGGCGGACGCATGATCATCATCGAGACGTTCGAACGATGGAGGCAGCCGCGCGGACCGCCGCACAAGGCGGCGACAGACCGGGAGAACTGTCCATGACCCCGCATGGTATGATCCAGCCTTCAGCCACAGGCACCCAGCCTCCGGCAACGGACCCACCCGTCTCTACGGTGATCATCGACGCCGAACCGGTCGCGTCCGGCCGCGCGACGAGCCGACGATACCGCATGGCTGAAAGGCAAAGCGGTCCGGCCGCATCAAACCCGCCGCTCGCCGGCGGCGGTCGCGCCATCGCCGACACCAGCCGCAAATCGAAATCCCCATAGCCATCGACTGTGGCCCGCGGGTTCCTTCCTCGGGGACTTTCGTACGCCTGCCGGCGCCCGAAACTCTTCACG
>NZ_JAMYKV010000133.1:0-2490 GCF_040317535.1 Mesorhizobium sp. M1409 | reverse complement strand
GAACGACGCTCAACGCGAGCGCGACGACCGGTTCTTGATCTCTACCTCAACCGCAGGCGCCCCTCCCGCGCAGCGGGTTCGTTCTGCGGCCCCCCAAAGACTGCCGGACGGCAATGCGCCGCATCTCGGTCAGAGTCCAGCAGTGCCCTACTGCTCCAACGCGGACATCGAACGATCGGCGTGACAGGTTAGGGACACGCCAACATCGAAAGTGCTGCGAGCTTCATGCGGCCATCGGAATATGTTCACCTCGAAGGGTCCGCTCACGACTTCTGGTGCCGGCAGAGGTGCCGCCATTCCCCGCCCGTTCGTTCGAAAAACAGCCTAACCTGGCGGGCCTTCAAGAGACGGCGCAAGGGCTGAAGCCATATCAGCGCGTAGGGACCATTGCTGCTGCCGACCACTGAGAGGCGATTCGCCTGTTCGGCAGCGTAGCGAGCGATGTAGCTATCGAGAGCGGCGCGGAACTCCTCGTTGCGAGAGCACGCTCCGTCTGCCGGTTGCGTGGTCGGCTTCTCAGCTTTGACAAACGGCCGCTCATCAGTGATTGCCGACATGGTCGCTCCTCCTTATTCCGTCGAAAGAGGATGAGCGACCCGGGCCCCGATGTCTTAAAACGGACCCGAATAGTTCCGAAAAGTTCCGAAAAAGTTATAAACTGCTGCCATGGCCGGACAGCGGTTTGCTTTTGGTCCCTTTGTCCTCAGTCCCGAGGCGGGAACCCTTTTGCGCCATGGCGAGCCGGTGCCGATCGGCTATCGCGCGTTTCTTCTGCTGACAGCCCTTCTGAGCCGCCCAGGCGAAGGCTCACCAAGTCCGTTCTCATTGATGCCGCCTGGCAAGGTGCCGCCGTCGAGGAGACGAACCTCTCGGTTCAGATCGCATCGCTAAGGAAGCATCTCGGGCCGTCGCCCGAAGGTGCAGAGTGGATCACGACGATCCCACGGGTGGGGTACCGCTTCGTGGGCTCCGTCGAAAGCAATACGGATATCGAGCGCAGGAACGCGGTCGCATCTTCAATAATGGAAGCTGGAAACGGACCCTCATTGGCAGTGCTCCCCTTCGTCAATCTCAGCGACGATCGGGAACAGGAATATTTCGCAGACGGAATGGTCGAAGACATCATCGCAGGGCTCTCCAGGCTCCGCTGGCTTTCCGTCATCGCCCGGAATTCCACCTTCACATACAAGGGCAACACTCCGGATGTTCGCCAGGTCGCAGCCGACCTCGGTGTGCGCTATGTTCTGGAGGGCAGCGTGCGCAAGGCCGGCGACCGTCTCCGCGTCTCGAGCCAGTTGATCGACGCGAACACTTGCACCCACGTTTGGGCAGATCGTTACGACCGAGCGGCAACCGACATATTCGCGGTGCAAGACGAGATCACCGAGAACGTCGTGGCTTCGATCGAGCCGCAGCTATACGCAGCGGAGAACCGGCGCTTCCAAAACAAGCCGCCCGAGAGCATCGATGCCTGGGGCTATGTGATGCGTGCGATGCCTCAACTCTGGACCTGGGGGGAAAGGGAAATCGAGACGGCGCTGACCGATCTCAAACGGGCGATCGCAATTGAGCCGGGCTACGCCCGAGGTCATAGCCTGCTGGCCTGGGCATACATCACGGGCGCGCATATGGGCTGGGTACCCCACGCGGATGGCGTTGGCCTCGCCTTGGAGACGGCCCGCCGCTCGGTCGAACTTGACGGTGAGGACCCATGGGGGCACTTGGCGCTTGGCTTTGTACACATGCTATCGCGGCGATCCAGAGCCGCCGTCGATGAGCTGGAAGAGGCCGTCTGGCTAAACCCCAATTTCGCCCTGGGATATATGGTGCTCGGAGCGGCTCATGGATTTGTCGGCGCCGGGGACGAGGGACTTCAGCATCTTGCCAAGGCAATGCGGCTCAGTCCGCGCGATCCTCACCAATCGCTCTATCAGTCCGCGTGTGCGCTTTGCTACTTCGTGGCCGGACGGTACGAGGAAAGCATCATCCTCAACCGGCGCGCGGTACAGCTTCGACCGCGTTTCACATCGGCGTGGCGAACGCTCGCGGCGGCCGCTGGCAAAGCCGGCGACGCCGACACTGCTACAGCTGCACTCGCCGAAGCAAAACGGCTCCAGCCCGAGCTCTCTGCCGATTGGGTTGGAAGCACCATCCGCTCGTCCGTCCGGAGGACCGGGCAATCTACATCGAAGGACTTCGCAAAGCCGGCCTCGGATGAGGCGAAGCGTCAATCGCTGCCCATTCCGAATTAGCAGCGCTCGTTGAACGAGTGCCGCCGCCCTCTCTCTATCGCTCCTCGGGGCTTTTTCTTCCAGCCCGTCCGACTTTGTGAGATTCGGGCGGCCGCCTCATCCAGGCGAATGTCTGCTTTTCCACCTTGGCTGCGCAAAGCGGACTGCCAGCCTTCGTGAAGAGTTTCGGGCGCCGGCAGGCGTACGAAAGTCCCCGAGGAAGGAACCCGCGGGCCACAGTCGATGGCTATGGGGATTT
>NZ_JAMYKV010000132.1:0-2524 GCF_040317535.1 Mesorhizobium sp. M1409 | reverse complement strand
TGATTGAACTAAACCGCTGCCGCGGTAGCTGATGCGCGGGTCTGGCCTGAGGAGGCCCCTGTCTGAGAAGATTTGGTGTCGAGCCAACCTTCCAGACAGGAGAACCCCAGATGGCCCAGATAAGCCCTCTGCGTCAGCGGATGATTGAAGATCTGACGATCCGCAATTTGTCACCGGAGACCCAGCGATCCTACGTGCATCACGTGGCGAAGTTCAGTCGATTTTTTGGACGATCACCCGATCAACTGGGATACGAAGAGGTGCGCGCCTATCAGGCCCACTTGGTGGGCCGAAGGGTCTCGTGGGGCGCGTTGAACCAGACCGTTTGCGCCTTGCGTTTCTTCTACGGCGTGACGCTGGGTCGATCTGATCTGCCTGAGCGGATCGCTTACGCCCGGACGCCGCGCAAGTTGCCGGTCGTGCTGAGCGCCGATGAGGTGGTCGGCTTTCTGCAGGCCGTGAAGGGGACGAGGAACCGGGTCGCTCTGATGACCACCTATGCGGTGGGCTTACGCGCCGCGGAGGCGGCGCGTCTGCAGGTGACGGACATCGATAGCAGCCGGATGATCATTCGCATCGAGCAGGGCAAGGGCGGCAAGGACCGCTATGTGATGCTGTCGCCGCAGTTGCTGGAGATTTTGCGCGTCTATTGGCGGTTGACCAAACCGGGGCGATGGCTATTTCCCCGGCGCGATGGCCGCGGCCCGATCCACCCACAGACCTTGGGGATCGCCTGTCGAGCAGCCTGCGAGTTCCTGGGCGTTGAGAAGCGGGTGACGGTGCACACCCTTCGCCACAGCTTCGCCACCCACCTTTTGGAAGCCGGCACGGACATAAGGATCATTCAGGTGCTGCTGGGCCATCGCAGCCTGGCGACGACGACACTATACGCCCAGGTCTCAACGGCTGTGATCGGCCGGACCGCCAGTCCTTTTGACCAACTCCACATGGAGATCACGCCGCCCGGCTGAGCCGCGCGCCATGCGCCCGGATCTGGAAGTGGCGGATGTATTCCACCGTCACGGGGCTGATTATCGCCGCGACCATGCCGGCCATCTCGGGCGTGTCGAGCGCCGGGTCATGGCCGCGGTGGAGGCGTGCCGGACCGCGGCCCTGGGCGGTCACGCCGAACACTGCACCGACTGCGGTCTCGTGCGGCAAGCCTATAACTCCTGCCGCAACCGCCATTGTCCCAAGTGCCAGGGCCTGGCCCGCGCCCAATGGCTGACTGAGCGTCAGGCCGAGCTGCTGCCGGTCCCATACTTCCACGTGGTCTTCACCGTCCCGGCCCAGATCGCTGAGATCGCCTTCCAGAACAAGGCGGCGGTCTATGCGATCCTGTTCAAGGCCGCATCCGAAGCCTTGAGGGTGACGGCCGCCGATCCCAGGCATCTGGGCGCCGCTATCGGCGTGGTCGCCGTGCTGCACACGTGGGGCCAGAATCTGCACCATCATCCGCATATCCACTGCGTCGTGCCGGGCGGCGGCCTATCGCTGGACGGCCAGCGCTGGGTGGCCTGCCGGCCTGGGTTCTTCCTGCCCGTGCGGGTTCTGTCGCGCCTGTTCAGGCGGCTGTTCCTCGAGGGTCTGCAGAACGCCTTCGAGGCCGGCCAGCTTCGCTTCTTCAGCGATCTCGCCGGCCTGGCTGATCCCACCGCCTTCTCCACTCACCTGGCCAAGCTAAAGCGGATCGAGTGGGTCGTCTTCGCCAAGCCCCCGTTCGGCGGTCCCGAACAGGTCCTCGCCTATCTGGGCCGCTACACCCATCGCGTCGCCATCGCCAACAGCCGCCTCGTGGGCCTGGACCAGGGAAAGGTCAGCTTCCGCTGGAAGGATTATCGCCACCACGACAAGCCCAAGCTCATGACCTTAAGCGCCGACGAGTTCATCCGCCGCTTCCTGCTGCACGCTCTTCCTGACGGGTTCCATCGCATCCGCCACTACGGGCTCTTGGCTAACGGCCATCGTGTCGCCAAGCTCGCCCTCTGCCGTCTCCTGCTGGCAGTGCCCACGCCGACGACCCCAGACCCGACCGCCGACTATCGCCAGCGCTATCACTGTCTCACAGGCCACTCCCTGGATGTCTGTCCGGGCTGCGGCGGCGCCATGGCCTCGCTCGGCCCCATCCCGCGCAAGGCCCCGACCTGGCCAGACACCTCATGACACGCTGCGCACCGACACGCTCGCCCCGTCCATCCCGGCGTCTGCTACAGTCGCCGCTGGGCCTTTGCGCGCCACCAGTCAATGTCGCAGCCTGCCTGTCACCAGCAACGCTGCACCTTGGCGTCAACGGGCCCAATGGCGCCGTCTCTCGCGTCGCAGATGGTCCTGCATCGCGACGACGGGCGACCGCCCAAGAGCGATCGGCGAGCCCGCTCCTGCGCCTCGGACACACTGTCGAGCCCTAAATCCCCATAGCCCCGCCCGCCATCCCGCGGTTCAGTTCAATCAGGCTTCAATGTAGTCGCGACCCGTGCGTGCCCGCCCAATCGCGCCCGCGACCACACAGAACCCTCCAGATTCA
>NZ_JAMYKV010000131.1:0-2631 GCF_040317535.1 Mesorhizobium sp. M1409 | reverse complement strand
GACCCAAGCAGCGCAGGATACCCCTCTTGTTGATCGGTTGGTGTCTCATGTCACGGTGGTTGACCGTCGACACGCACTCTGTGGACAGCTGTTTGAGGTGGCATCACTTCGGTCAGGGCGCGGACCTGCCTTTGTAGTCATCCGCCTTCCGGATGGACGGTCACGCAATATCCGCCGGTCAGTGACGGATTTGTCGCCTACTAGCGATGATGATCGTGAACATCGTAGCACGGCGGGAAAGTTAATATCCGTTCGGACTTTGCTTCCTTTAGTGTATTATGCGCGAATCACCTTTAGTAACTCAATGGCGAGTTGCGATGGTTGCTCGTTCTTTGGCGCATCGGATTGCGGTGTCTCTACCAGAGACCAGTGTTCCACTGGTAAGGATCAAGCCAGATACGCCCAGCCTTTGGAACAATCTCCCACCGGTATCTCAGCACCAAGTCGCGCAGATGCTCGCGACTCTGATCCGTCGGATGCCGCCGAACACGCCGGCGGTGAGGGAGCGGTTTGATGTTGGCTATTCCGAGCAGTCCTGACGAGCGGCTCACGGCCGTCCGGCGTTCAAAGTTCGCTTACGTATATGTGCGCCAATCCTCGATAAACCAGGTGCGACACCATCAGGAAAGCATCGAACTTCAGTACAGCTTGGTGGACCGCGCCGTCAGATTGGGCTGGCCGCCGGATCGTGTCGTCGTCATCGATGAGGATCTTGGAAAATCGGGAAACGGCCAAGTCGAGCGCGGCGGCTTCCAACGGCTCATCGCCGAGATCGGGCTCGGCAACGCGGGTCTGGTGGTCAGCCTCGATGCATCTCGATTGGCGCGCAACAACCGGGACTGGCATCAACTCCTCGAGTTGTGTTCATTGTTCGGCGTTGTCATCGCCGATGGTGAACGTCTCTACGATCCCTGCGCTTATCACGACCGGCTGCTGTTAGGGCTCTCGGGGATTATGAGCGAAGCGGAGTTGCACCAGATCCGTATCCGCCTGCATCAAGGGGAGCGGCAGAAGGCGGCGCGGGGCGAGCTTCGCATACCGCTGCCAGGTGGCTTGGCCTACAACCGCTCCGGCCAGATCGTGTTCAACCCTGATGAAGAGGTTCAGGCTCGGCTGCGTCTGATCTTCGACAAATTTAGAGAGCTTCAGACCGCGCGACGCGTTATGCGTTACCTGCGCACGCACGACCTACGCGTACCGGTGCGGCCGCTTCGCGGGCCGGCGCCCCATGAGTTGGTGTGGCGAGACGCCACCATCGCCCTTGTCCATCATATTTTGCACAACCCGGCCTATGCCGGCGCATATGTCTACGGCCGGCGCCGAATAAATGCGGTCCGCCAAGGTCCAGGTTCGCACCGCGCAACCTCGAAGGTGGCCATTGACGACTGGGATATTTGCATCAAAGACGCACACCCTGGTTATATTAACTGGGAGGAGTTCATGGCCAATCAGAGACGCCTCGCCGACAACACCAATCGATACGAGGCCGGCCACCGCGGCGCGCAACGCAAGGGCATTGCTTTGCTGCAGGGCTTGGCGGTCTGCGGCCAGTGCGGACGGCGGATGACCGTGCGCTACAGCGGCCCCGACAGTGCATGCCCCGTCTAGTGCTGCCTGGCGGACCGCAACCAGACCGGCAGCTCTCTCTGTCAGGAGGTTCGGGCGCCCGCAGTAGATGAACAAGTCGCCCGGATTCTCCTGAAGGCGTTGGAACCTGACCAAATCGCCATCGCCATCGCTGCGCTCGACGAGATTGCGGAGGAAACACGAAGCCTCGAGAAACAATGGGCGCTACGGCGGGAGCGCTCGCGGTATGACGCCGAGCGGGCTCGGCGACAATACGACGCCGTGGAACCGGAAAATCGTCTCGTCGCCAGAACCCTGGAAAAGGCATGGGAAGACAAGCTGCGGGTGGTCGATGAGATCGAGCAGGAATATCGCCGGTGGAGCGACCGAGAACCCTTGGTCTTAAAGGCGGCGGATCACGCCGCGCTTCAGGAACTCGCCGAGAATTTGCCGGCCATCTGGCACTCAGAAACCACCCAGCCAGAAGACCGCAAACGTATCCTGCGCTTCATCATGCAGGAGGTGGTTCTCGACCAGAAAAAGGTACGCGGCCAGGTCGTCATCAGGATTCTCTGGCAGACTGGCGCAACCAGCGAACATCAAATCCAACGTCGCGTTCAATCTTACGATCGAGACTATGGCGAGATCGAGCTTGTGCGTGAGCGGATCACGCAACTCAATGCTGCGGGCGATATGGACAGGCAAATCGCCAAAAAATTGAATGACGAGGGTATCCGCTCGGCGCGAGGCAAGCTGTTCAGCTATGAGAACATCTGGCTACTACGCCACCGTTGGGGAATCCCCGCAGCCAAGATCAACGGCGTCGCAGCCAATCCGCCGCGCTGGCCTGATGGAACCTACTCTGTACAGGGCGCAGCCACCGCGATCGGCGTGACGGCTCAAACCATCTTCGACTACCTCGCCCAGGGCCTTATCCACGGTCGGCAAAGCACGAAAGGCCAGCCTTGGCAGATCAGCCTTTCCCGCGACCAGATCGATCAACTTCAACGCCGACTGCAATGGACCAGGCGATCAAGGAAAGGTGCATCATGAAGCATTCGCGGA
>NZ_JAMYKV010000130.1:0-2682 GCF_040317535.1 Mesorhizobium sp. M1409 | reverse complement strand
TGGCGCGGTTGAGGACATTGCGAAGCTGCGCGCCGTCATAGGCCGCCGCGCTCGTGACGTTCCAGCCGCGGATGAAGCCGTGCCGACGATCGATCGCGGCGTGGTTCTTGTAGCCGAAGGCGGGAATGGCGATGTCGCGCTGCTGCACCTTTCCATCCTCGGCCATCTTGGCCTTCGAGAACTTCACCGTCCAACGCGCGTCCCGGTCCTTCTGGCGCAGCTTGGCGGGCTTGTCTTTCCACTCGTCTGGAACCTTGCCCGCCTTGATGTCAGCCTTCTCGGCGTCGGTGTTGCGCTGCTTGGGCGCCGCCACGATGGTGGCATCGACGATCTGCCCGCCCATCGCCAGGTAGCCGGCCTTGGTGAGGTGCTTGTCGAAACGGGCGAACAGGTTGTCCACCGCGCCGGCCTGTGTGAGATGCTCCCGGAACAGCCAGATCGTCTTGGCATCCGGCACCCTGTCGCCGAGACCCAGCCCGAGGAAGCGCATGAAGGATAGTCGGTCCTGGATCTGGAACTCGGCCTGGTCGTCAGACAGGCCGTAGAGCGCCTGCAAAACCATGATCTTGAACATCATCACCGGATCGTAAGGCGGCCGACCACCCTTCGCGCCATCGGAGCGCTTCAGCGCCTTGCCGAGCGGCTTGCGGAAAACCTCCCACGGCACTACCGAGTTTAAGCTTTTCCAGCGGATCGCCGGCCTCGCTCAGCCGCACATATCGCTCGTCAATGTCCCAGAAACCAGCCTGTCCCCGCATCCACTGCCTCCGCGCAAATCAACGCGACG
This sequence comes from Mesorhizobium sp. M1409, assembly GCF_040317535.1. Lineage (NCBI taxonomy): Bacteria > Pseudomonadati > Pseudomonadota > Alphaproteobacteria > Hyphomicrobiales > Phyllobacteriaceae > Mesorhizobium > Mesorhizobium sp. M1409. The sequence continues at coordinate 1,895 of NZ_JAMYKV010000130.1, read as the reverse complement.
AGTGACTCAAAATCCGGTTCAAAAGGCGAGGTATTTCGAACTGTTCAGTTGCGACGTGATCTGGCGCCATGTTTCTGCTCCAGCCATTGCCCGGCGCCGTAGACTTTCAATCCCGTGCTATCGACAAGCACATGCAGTGGGCCGTCCGGCAGCGGCGGGTTTCGTCGGGCTGATGGCTCCCACTTCTGTGCCCGACGGCTCAGCGTCGTATGATCTGGAACTGGGACTTTCAGCCCCATGAGATCCAGCAGCGAGTGGAGCAATCCCTCGGTCTGGCGCAGCCGCATTGCGAAGACGCAACCCAGCGTCAGCGCTGTCTCAATGGCGAGATCGGAATACCGGGCTTGGCCGCCGCGGGTCTTGCGTCGCGGATCGCGCCATCCCGCCAGTGCCTCCGGCGTTACCCATAAGGTCAGGCTACCACGCCGGCGCAGACCTGCTTCGTAGTCACGCCAATTCGTCACCCGGAATTTCATCTTCCCGACGTGATGACGACGATCTGCGTTGTGTTTGTACGGCATGGCACTCGCATCAAGCTGATTTCGATCCTGCCTGCCTATCGCCAAACCGTTGACAAAGGATCCATGCACCAACGCTGATAGCGGTGGTTCTTGTAGGTCGGTGCACTCACGGTCATGGGCGCGCTGCCACCTCAATTTCCTTACCCCTCTATCAATGTGACACCACCCCTGAAGCTTATCGCCCCCCGCATGAGCGTTCTCTGCTTCTCGAGGAAGACGCCAGTTCCACTCGTGCGTTACTGGGGGCCGTGAGGCGGTCCAGTAAAGCCTGCCGGTCGGCGACGAGGGTGTCGAGGTGCAGCGGCTGGCTCCCGGGCCGTTCTCCTTCAGCCAATTGCGCGGCCAGCGCCCTCGTGGCGTCCACGACAAATACCCCGCAATCGTAGGCGTTGTCCTGCTGGGCCATCTGCACTCGATCCAAGCGGGCGCCCAGACGTGCTGCCAGCCCTTGTGCGATGGCGCTGTTCAGGGTGCCGAAGGAGTCGTAATGATAGGCGACCGGCTGGCGCCCGCGTAGATCGACAAACAGCAGCGACCAGTGGGTGCCCCCAGCGCCAGTCCCGGCATTGTTGACCGGAAGGAACACAAAGCTGGCCGTGCCGCCCTCGAAGTTGGCCCTGCCGCCATCGATGATGTCGTGGAAAGCGGCGGCCGCCTCGGCCGGGTTCCGAGCCATGCGCAAGAAATGGGCCACCGCCGGCGCCACCAACCGGGTCCGGGCGGCGATGTCGGGACTGGCCCTGTGCAGCGCCTCGCCAAGCAGTGCGAAATCGGCCGCGATATGCTCGTCTTCGAGCAAGGGAGGGATTGGCGCGCTCCCGACTAGCAGGTTGTCGCCAACATTTTCAGCATCAAAAACCGTATGGTTGACTGATTGGTACCCCGCCTGGTGCGCGTAGGAAGTGCCAGGACCTGACCTGACCTGATCTTCAAGCCTGATCTGTCGGTTCCCCGTTCCAAAAGCAGCTCTCCTGGTGTCGATGGGCGACAACTCACTGACATCCGCCAGATCGGAGTCGGTTAAATCGGGAAAGTCCTTAGGGCTTGCTTGCGATGACCTCTGCGCCTCCGCCGAGGGTACTGTATTCATGCCGCCAAGCGCTGCATCGTTGGCCATTCCCGCGCCTGAAGAGGAGCCCTTTTTCTCAAACGCCTCATTCAATCTGGTCCCGTGCAAATTGGGTGCAGCATTGGAGCGAGATTTGGGCAGCGCATCGATTCCTGCCAGCTCGTCCTCGGTAAATTCGGGGAAGTCGTCGAACCATGGTTCTGACGGACTGAGCGCCGACGCCGAATGCTCACCCTGCATGCCGCCCAGCGCTGCATCGTTGGCCATTCCCGCGCCTGTATGCCGCTTGGAAAATGAAAATGGGG
>NZ_JAMYKV010000129.1:0-2718 GCF_040317535.1 Mesorhizobium sp. M1409 | reverse complement strand
ATGTGAACGTCACGATCGCTTTCGACCCGGCGAGCGGTGGCTTCCGCATGGCGCATCTGACCGCCAGCTATGCCTTCGTCATCGAGTTCCCTTACTTCAGCAACTTCCCGATCAACTACGCGACAACCGTTACCGTGCCGATGGTCGGGAGTTAGGCTGGACGCCCGCATATGACGGAACGATAGGCTGCAAAGTTGTTGCTTCAGCGGCCGAGGTCACCAACCACACGGTTGCGCCAGAGTATGCCCGTTCCCGTGAAAATCAAAAGCCGGTCACGATCCAAGGATTGGTATCATATCCGAGGCGCTGTTTTGTTGGTTCAGTGCCATTGAGCGGGGCTGTGGCAGTTCCTGTCAAACTGCAGTCCAGCTCTGGAACGTCTTTCTTTACCGAATGCTTGGCCGAGCAAAGCGCAGCGGCGTCACTGATCACCGTTTTCTTCTCCTTGGCATCAACAGGACCATTTCCAGCCAACAGGACGACCGCACAGAACAACGCCATTTTCATGAGAAACGCCCTCAGTTGAGCATCCCCAGATGCTGCCATCTGACGTTACGTTAATTTTATATTAGCGCAAGAGAATATAGATAGGCAAAAAAAGAATCGGTACGAAAGCAGGCGGCCAAAAACTGGTCGCCTGCCGGCACCCGAAACCCTTATATGGGGATGGTCAACTACAAATGGCCTTACGTCGACATTGTCATGTACCTCCGCGGCAATCCGTAGATCCATTCGATGAGTCCGTTTGCGTGACGCGGTTCGCGAACGAACTGAACCGCCCCGGGTTTTCCGGAGGCCGTTTCGTTTGAGTCACGCGGCTATGGCTGGGTCTTCGAGCATGGCGTAGTAGCGTTCCTCGGCTTCGGCCGGCGGGATGTTGCCGATGGGCTCCAGCAGCCGGCGATTGTTGAACCAGTCGACCCATTCGAGCGTGGCGAACTCGACGGCCTCGAATGAGCGCCAGGGTCCGCGTCGATGGATCACCTCGGCCTTGTAAAGACCGTTGATCGTTTCGGCGAGAGCATTGTCGTAAGAGTCGCCGACACTGCCCACCGAAGGCTCGACGCCGGCCTCCGCCAGGCGCTCGGTGTATCTGATAGAGACGTATTGGCTGCCTCTATCGCTGTGATGGATGAGCCCGCCTCCCTGCACGGGCCGCCGATCATGGAGAGCCTGTTCCAGAGCGTCCAGAACGAAGCTGGCATGCGCCGTGCGGCTCACCCGCCAGCCGACGATCCTTCGCGCATAGGTGTCGATGACAAAGGCGACATAGACGAAGCCCGTCCAGGTCGCGACGTAGGTGAAGTCGGAGACCCACAGCATGTTCGCCGGGGCATGGAACTGGCGATTGACGTGATCGAGAGGGCATGGTGCCGCCTTGTCGCTCACCGTGGTGCGGATCGGCTTGCCGCGGATGATGCCTTCGAGGCCCATGGCCCTCATCAGGCGGGCAACCGTGCAGCGGGCGACATCGAAGCCCTCGCGTTGCAACTGCCGCCAGATCTTGCGAACGCCGTAGACGCGGAAGTTAGCCTCGAACACGCGTCGGACCTCATCCTTCAAAGCCTCATCCCGCTTCACCCGAGCCGACAGCCGGGAGGGATCGATGCGCTTGGCGACATGGTCGTGGTAGGTCGACGGGGCGATCGGCAGCACCTTGCAGATCGGCTCGACCCCATGCGCCTCGCGGTGATCGTCGATGAACGCGATCATGGCTTGAACCGGCGGTCGAGCTCCGCCTGGGCAAAATACGCGGAAGCCTTGCGAAGTATCTCGTTGGCCTGGCGAAGCTCGCGGTTCTCGCGTTCCAAAGCCTTGAGTTTCGTCGCCACATCCGTAGGCACACCGGCTCGCACGCCACTGTCGCGCTCGGCCTTCTTCACCCACTCATGCAGCGTCTGCGCCGTGCAGCCGATCTTGGCGGCGATCGACGAGACCGCCGCCCACCGCGAGGCATGCTCGCCTTCGTGATCCAGAACCAGCCGCACCGCACGGGCTCGGACCTCGGGAGAGAACTTGTTGGTCGTCTTGCTTGTCATGGCTCCGCCTTCTCAGGAGTTGGAGCCCCCGATCAACCCGGGGCGGTTCATAACACCCAGGAGCGACCAGCTGAACCAATATCGCGTTACCTTCATAACTTGACCGTTTATATGGAGTTCTCTGATCGCGGGGCTGATTGCCGGCTCTGCGGATTGGTCATCGTATCACGCGATCGCACAGGCCAGAGCACCTGGCGCAGTCCCAAGCGCGGCGGAAGGGGTGTATGCGAGCAGCGGCCGTTCAGCTCTGGTTGCTCACTGGCATGAGGGCATCGATGTCGCAGTTGCGCAGCCATCGGCGATGCGTCAACGGTTTGGGTGACCAGGCGTGTGGATCGACCTGGTTCATCTTGCGGTTTATGCCGACTGCCGAACTATGTCGAGCGGCAAACTTTGTTCATCACTTGGCCGCAGCTGGATGAGCATCTCCGTCAGTCGACGTGGCCTGCTGCCAACGTGAAGGAGAGGACGCATGAGCACGGGTGATTGTCTGCAACACAGCATCCTGTATCGGAAGCAGATTCATGGCCTCTCGAGTTTTTCAAAGATTTACGCGACGAGATTGTGGGGCGAAGGCTTCGCTCGGCCTTGCACCTAGCCCGTCTTATGCACGACGATGGGGCTTTGAGGCTGGCGGATGTAGCTTAAGCGATTGATTTGGCGTAGGATTCGGTTGCTT
>NZ_JAMYKV010000128.1:0-2745 GCF_040317535.1 Mesorhizobium sp. M1409 | reverse complement strand
CTCCCGAGTGGTGTTTGTAACAACCACACATTCGCAAGAGCGGTGGCTGCTATCCAGTCGCCCATAGGATCTTCTCCCGCACGTGCTGGATCACCGTAAGCGGTGCGCCAAGGCACCTTGCAAGAGGCCGATGAACATGGAGTTTTCGCGCCATGACATTGGAACATGCAACGGGCGATATGGTCGCCGAGTTAAGCGGCGCCGCGGCGGCCGAAGATCTTACAACGGTGCCCGGGCGCGTGCGGCAACGAAGGCTGTGGAGTTGCACGGAGAAGCGCGCGTTGGTCGATCTGGCGAGCGCGGCGGGGTCGTCGGTGACCGAGGTCGCGGAGGCGTTCGGTGTAGCTCCGTCACAGCTCTATGCCTGGCGCAAGCAGATGGCCGGCGGCGAGCTCGAGGCCGATCGGGCGGTGGCAACTTTCGCGCGGATCGAAGTGAACGATCTGCCCGAGGTCGAGCGTCCCGTCGCCGATTGCCCGGACCCGGCCGGCAGGATCGTCGTGGCCTTTCCGAACGGCGCGCGATTGCGGATCGACGGGACCGTCGATCCGACAGCGCTGCGTATCGTCCTGGCGGAGTTGACCAGGTGATCACGGTGGTGCCGACCGACCGGATTTACCTTTGCTGCGGTGAGACCGATATGCGCCGCGGGATCAACAGCCTGGCGCGGATGGTGCAGCAGGTGCTCGCGCTCGACCCGCACACTGGCGCGATCTTCTGCTTCCGTGGACGCAAGGGTCATATCATCAAGATTCTAGCGCATGACGACCAGGGGTTCTGCCTTTTTACAAAACGGCTTTCCGATGGTTGTTTCGCCTGGCCGACCACCAAGGATCAGGTGACCGTGTCGCTCACCAAGGCACAGCTTTCGCTACTTTTGGACGGGATCGATTGGCGCCGGCCGAACAAGATTTATCGACCGCGTCTGGCCGGCTAAATTCGGCCGTTCTCATTGATTTTGTGTCGATTTTTCTTCCGTAGACGAGGTCTTTCGGGTATGTAATTTGGGTGTCGGAACAAGCTCCCTCAATCGCTGATTTCCTCGCCCGGATCGCCACTCTGGAGGCGGCCGTTTGTGCCCGTGACACCACCATCGCCGAACGGGATGAGCAGTTGCGAAGAGAGCGCGCCGAGGCCGCACTTCGCATCCAGCGCCTGCAGCTGCGGATCGATCGCTTCAACCGCAAAGCCTTCGGCCGCTCCTCCGAGAAGCTGGACCAGATGCGGCTTGAACTCGAAGATCTCGAGACCGATTTCGCCGCCAGCGCGCCCGATCTCGAACTGCCTATCGTCGCTGACACCGATAAGGTCCGGGTGTTGCCGGTGCGCAAGCTCAATCCGAACCTGCCGCGCAAGCGGATCGTTCGCGAGCCCTCTTGCGCATGCTGCCCGGGCTGCGGCGGCGACATGCGCGCCATGGGCCAAGATAGTGAGGAGATGCTCGATCTGGTCGCCCAAGCCTGGCAGGTGATGGAGACCGTTCGACCCAAGTACAGCTGCCGGACCTGCGATAAAATCATCCAGGCGCCGGCACCAGCCAAGGCCATTGCACGCGGCAAGCTCAGCTATGCCGCGCTTGCCCATATCATGATGGCCAAGTGGGGTTATTATCTGCCTTTCTACCGTCAGGTACAGATGATGGCCGCCAAGGGCGTCGATATCGAGCGATCCACGCTTGCGCGCAGCGCCGGCTACGCCGCCGCCTTGCTCGATCCGATCTACAACCGCATCCGTGAGATCGGCCGTACCCGAACCAAGATCCACACCGACGACACGCGGCTTCCGATCCTGGCGCCCGGCAACGGCAGGACACACAAGGGCGCGCTCTGGGTTTACGTTGCCGACGATCGCAACTCGGGTTCGCAGGAGCCGCCGATCGCCTGGTATCGCGCCACCATGGGCCGCGCCGGCGAGAGCGTGATGAGCGAGCTCGCCGGATTTACCGGGACGCTCCAGGCTGACGGTTTCAGCGGCTACAACCAGCTCTACAAGGGTGGCGCCATTCGAGAAGCTGCCTGCCTGGCCCATCTGCGTCGCAAGATATTCGACGTTCACGACAGCCAGCCGACCGAGCTCAGCACGACGGCGATGGCCGGTATCCAGGCGATCTACTGGATCGAGGAAGAGATACGGGGGCTGCCGCCCGCCGAGCGATTGGCCGCACGACGAAGGCGGACCCGACCACTGGTCCGCGCGCTGCGACGACAGCTCATGCGCCAGGGCAAGGGTTTGTCGCGCCATGCCGATATCGCGAAGGCCTTCGCCTATGGCACCAGGCGATGGCGCGCGTTCAATCGCTTCCTCTATGATGGCCAGCTCGAGCCCGACAACCTCATCGCGGAGCGCGCCATTCGCGGATTTACGGTCGGCAGGCGCAATTGGCTTTTCTCGGGCAGCTTCGCCGCGGCCGAGCGGTCAGCGGTCGTGCTCAGCATCATTGAGACCTGCAAGCTCTGCGGCGTCGATGCCGAAGCCTACATGGCCGATGTCACCGAGCGCATCCAGAACGACTGGCCAGCCTCGCGCTGGGACGAACTGATGCCGTGGAATTGGGTGCGCCGCCAAGCGATGCAGCTCTCCTTGGCGGCATGAGCGCGATCGATGACATGGCGCTGTCGGACGAGGCGCTCGAGGCCTGGATGGCCGTCAAGATCAACCGTCGCCCGCTGGTGCGGACCATGTCGGCGCTGGATGGCTTCGTAACGGCAGCGGTCACCGGGCCGCGGTTCCCGGACCCGCAAGACT
>NZ_JAMYKV010000127.1:0-3165 GCF_040317535.1 Mesorhizobium sp. M1409 | reverse complement strand
CTAGAGCACGTCCTGTTTAATCCGGTTCATATCCTGCGGCTTTGAAGTAGTTGGCGCATTCGGCTGGGGTGAAGAGGTCGACGACCGCGCCGACCGCGTCCCAGAGAGCCTTGATGGTTCTCTCGGCCTTTGCTCGCAGCAGCGCCTTGAGTTTGGCGAAGGCGTTCTCAATCGGATTGAAGTCGGGACTGTAGGGCGGCAAGTAGAGCAGGCTCGCACCTGCGGCCTCAATCGCGTCGCGCACGCCGGCGGCCTTGTGGGCGGGCAGGTTGTCCATGACGACTACGTCGCCCGCCGACAATGTAGGGACCAGCACCTGCTCGACATAGGCCAGGAACACGTTGCCGTTCATGGCGCCGTCGTAGACGAAGGGCGCAGTCATGCCCGTCAGCCGCAGCGCTCCGGTGAAGGTCGTGGTCTTCCAGTGATGGGGTGGACGCCCCCGACGGCATCGATGTGCCAGAGTGGAGGTGTTCTCAGCCACTTAAAGGAGGCGCCCCATGACGGAAGTTAGCACCATCGGCCTGGATCTGGCCAAGAATGTCTTTCAAGCACACGGAGCGAGCTCTGCCGGAGCGGTCATCTTCCGCAGGAAGCTGCGGCGCGACCAGGTGCTGGCTTTCTTTGCCGCCCAACCACCGTGTTTGGTGGCAATGGAGGCATGCCCGGGTGCCCACTACTGGGGTCGGGAGATCGGGAAGCTCGGCCACACCGTGCGGCTGATCGCACCCGCCTATGTGAAGCCTTTCGTCAAACGGCAGAAGAACGACATGTCCGATGCGGAGGCGATCTGCGAGGCGGCGCAGCGCCCGACCATGCGCTTCGTGGCTGTGAAGAGCGAAGCCAAGCAGGCCTCCGCCGTGATCTTCCGGACCCGTGATATCCTGGTCGGCCAGCGCACTCAACTCATCAACGCGATCCGCGGCCATCTTTCCGAATACGGCCTGATCGCGCCGCAAGGACCTTTTCATATCGGACGCCTCATCGCTCAAATCGAGGATCCCACATCGAGTGTGCCGGAAGCTGCTCGCTCCTGCCTTGCCCTCCTCGCCGAGGGGTTGCGCCATCTGCAGAACCAAATCGCCGCGCTGGATACGGAGATCTCTGCCCGCGCCAAAGCCGACGACGCGACTCGGCGTCTGATGAGCGTGCCTGGGATCGGCCCCCTGATCGCCACCGCCATAGAGGCGCTCGCGCCGCCAGCGGAGACGTTCCGATCGGGCCGTGACTTCGCTGCCTGGGTCGGATTAACGCCGGTTCAGCGCTCTACGGGCGGCAAGGAACGACTGGGCCGAACATCTCGGATGGGAGAGCGCACACTGAGGCGGCTCCTTATTATCGCAGCGAGCGCCGTGGTGCGGTGGGCCAAGCGCAAAGGGGTGCCTAAAGGATCCTGGCTCGGCCGGATGCTCGAGCGCAAACCGCCGATGTTGGTGATCGTGGCGCTGGCGAACAAGAACGCCCGAATAGTCTGGGCGCTTTTAACGAAGGGAGAAAGCTATCGGGCTCCGGTCGTGCCCGCTTGAGCGGGACGGGCGCGAGGCCGTTGGCGGCGTGAGGAGGTCAAAGGACAGGTATGGCGCAACGTCGGTGAGGCGGGATCAGGAGAACCAGGCGCATGGGGAGCGCTTCCAGCGCGTTCCAGTGATGTGGACCTGATCCTCGAACTCCCATACGGGCCCGCGGCCATGACGAGCCGCAAGAGAGGCCGAACACATGGCAGCACCCGATCACGCGCAACAGCCTGTACCAAAGATTCTTCTTGCGCCCGAGGGGGCGTCCACACATGCCTTGCCCTCCTCGCCGAGGGGTTGCGCCATCTGCAGAACCAAATCGCCGCGCTGGATACGGAGATCTCTGCCCGCGCCAAAGCCGACGACGCGACTCGGCGTCTGATGAGCGTGCCTGGGATCGGCCCCCTGATCGCCACCGCCATAGAGGCGCTCGCGCCGCCAGCGGAGACGTTCCGATCGGGCCGTGACTTCGCTGCCTGGGTCGGATTAACGCCGGTTCAGCGCTCTACGGGCGGCAAGGAACGACTGGGCCGAACATCTCGGATGGGAGAGCGCACACTGAGGCGGCTCCTTATTATCGCAGCGAGCGCCGTGGTGCGGTGGGCCAAGCGCAAAGGGGTGCCTAAAGGATCCTGGCTCGGCCGGATGCTCGAGCGCAAACCGCCGATGTTGGTGATCGTGGCGCTGGCGAACAAGAACGCCCGAATAGTCTGGGCGCTTTTAACGAAGGGAGAAAGCTATCGGGCTCCGGTCGTGCCCGCTTGAGCGGGACGGGCGCGAGGCCGTTGGCGGCGTGAGGAGGTCAAAGGACAGGTATGGCGCAACGTCGGTGAGGCGGGATCAGGAGAACCAGGCGCATGGGGAGCGCTTCCAGCGCGTTCCAGTGATGTGGACCTGATCCTCGAACTCCCATACGGGCCCGCGGCCATGACGAGCCGCAAGAGAGGCCGAACACATGGCAGCACCCGATCACGCGCAACAGCCTGTACCAAAGATTCTTCTTGCGCCCGAGGGGGCGTCCACACATGGCCATGCGGCACGCCGGCCCGGCAGCGCTCGCCGCGCGGCGCTCTTCCACGCAGGCGGGCCATCTTTGTGGAGAGGCCAGTCTCATCAATGAACACGAGCTTCGCCGGATCAAGATCGAGCTGGCCGTCGAACCAGTCCCGGCGCCGCTTCAGGATGTCGAGGCGACCCTGCTCCAGTGCGTGCGCGGACTTTTTTTGAATGTCCAGCCGTGACCGCGAAGCCAGGCGCTCAAGGCGCTGCGGCTGATCCGCACTGACTGCTCGGCGACGAGCCGCTCCACCATCTCGTTCAGCGTGATGTCCTTGCGCTCCTCGATCAGCCCGACGATGAAGGCTTCATGCGCATCGAGGCTGGAGGCGCGGCGGCGGCCCTGCGGGCGTGGCGCCAGTTCGCCGATCTTCGCCCGCGCAATCCAGCGGATCGCGCTGGACACTCCCACGCCGAACCGCGCCGCCGCTTGCCGCGCCGACATGCCCTCGTCCGAAGCCTTCAAGACCCGCGACCGAAGATCACCGCTCAATGCTCTTCCCATCGTCCACCTCCATCGAGGTGGATGTTGAATCAGCACAAAACGCAGCCGTCACATCACAATCGATTCATCGATCACAGGACGTGCTCTAGG
>NZ_JAMYKV010000126.1:0-3180 GCF_040317535.1 Mesorhizobium sp. M1409 | reverse complement strand
ACGACTCTCACTACTATCGCTATCCTCGCGATCAGCATCGGCCATGCCGATGCCAAGCGCCATAAGGTGAACCTGCCGGTTTGCACCGCGTCAAGCTCACTCTTCGAAGTCCTGAGTGACAAGTGTTTTCTCGTCAAAGGTTCGATGATCTATGGCGACATCGCCGATCTTTCCCAGATAATCACTTGGAATGGTGGCGTCGCTGGTGGTCCGTGAGTGACAAGCCGGCCACCATTTATGTCGCGAGCGTGTTCGAGAAGCCGCATTAGCGGACCGTGCTGACCACCAAAGACAAGGCCAAAGCCCTGGCGATGGCAAAGGAGATCGGCGACAAGGTGCGGGTCGAGGAGATCACGCCGAAACCGAAAAGGCGCTCGCGCCGGCAACACCCTGCATCACAACCAGCGCGATGGCGCGCAAGGCTCTCAGCCGCCGCCGTCTCCACCACCACCGCCCCCCGCCCGCCTGGCTGAATACAAGTGCCCTCGTCCTTGCGTACTTCCACCGCCACGAGGTCGGGGGAACGCTTCTCGCGTTCGGCAAAAACAAGATGGCCGGCGCCAGGGTGGGAGCTATTGGGCTGTGCGGCGCCGGCCAAGCGGACATCAGGTCCGCCGCCCTTCAAGAATGGCCGATTCGCCGACATGCGGTCATGGTGTGATCGCGGTAGCCGTGGCTTGAAAGCTTCCGTCCGTCTCATCGATTATCCGGACTGGCAGATAGGCGTTCGTTTCCAGCCACTCACGCAGGAGGATCTGAATGAGATTCGACCAGTCGATCTTCATCTCGGCGGCGATAGAGTTCCGTGTGTCCTCCTGGCCGGCTCTTGCGGGACAGCAGCGACGTTCCGGAGCATCAAGGCAGCACGGTGTAGATCGGGCCGCGACACGTCGGCGCTGCGGTCCGCCGCGCTCTCAAGCTCTTCGGCGATGGATAAACGGCGCAATTGCGCCAAAAGGATTACCCAGCCAGGGAATGACAGCGCTGCTACCGGATGAACGTTTGCATCGCTGCTCACTCTCGCGACGGTTCTGGAAGGGCCTCAACAATATTAGGCGCTCCCTAAATACGAGCGATGCTTTGAAAGCGAGGTTGAGGTTCGACAAGTCCGGTTTCACCTTTGTTCGGCTGGTCGGCGCCCTTCATGCAACCTCCAGCGGACGGCCACCTACTTGCGATTGGTCGTCTCTGGATGCATCCTTGGCATCATGTCGCAGTTGCAATACCTCAATCACCTTTTGGAATGCCCTTACTGCTTGAAAATTCGGCTGAGAATTCCACACGACGCTCGGCCGGAGACGCTCATCGTTTGTGATGATTGCGGAGAGTTCCTCGGAACGTGGGATGAACTACAGACCGACTTCGAGAGGCAAGGCGGGCAAAGCGGGGTCTTCCGTCTCGAAAAGGGTCGTATCAGGCGAATCGATTAGAGCACTGGACGCGGGCCGGCAAGGCCCATTCCCGTGATCGCGGTACGACCAACCAACCGAATCGGTCATGTTTGCAGGTGCGGCGGATTAGCACCGCGATCAAGGCACACCGGGGTCGCCGGAGGTGGGGCTTCCGCCTGCTTCTGTCCGGGAGTAGTGGTCGAACCAGATACATCTGAGCCCGGAGAAAGCTTCCTGTCTGCCTCTTCCTCGCTGCCGAAACTGGCGGCATGAAGCAGCATGACCTTCGCCTTGGCGACCAATTCCTCCTCTACCAGCACGGGCCCGGCCGCCAATATAACGGCAATGACCTCGCCACCCTGGCCCCAGAATTCAACGCGATCGTGGCTCACCACGGTTTCCGAGACCTGCATGTCATCCTCCGCTCACATTTGATCGTTATAAGGTTGTTTGGTCATCCCAACCTGCCTGGTCAGCTCGCAGAAGGCTGGCAAACCGGATTCGAATTGGGCGCGGTTGGCTACCTGAAACAATCGCAAGGGAAAGCAGACCGCATCGCGGTTCGCCGGGGACATGTCCTCGTACATTCGTTCTTCTGAAGTCACCAAGGCCTCGGCTTTACGCAGGGCCATATCGATATCGTCGACTGAAGGATTCCACGATGGATCAGGATGTTGTTGACCGCCGCCACCGCCATCAGCAGCCCTTCAAGCTGAAGATTCGCAACGTTCACGTCTTCTTATCCTTGACATAGGCACCCGGCTGCCTGCCGGCTTTGGGTGTCTTGGCATCCTTGGAATGTTCAGCGATTGAGGGACCTGCGCCCGAGGTCTTCTCGGTTGCCGGTGAGGGCGTCGGTCGCTTCCCGGCCGGGCCGGGCTGGACTCCTGCGGGCGAGGTGGGGTCTGGGTGCGTCATGGCATGGGTCTCCCGTTCCGGATCGGCATCAACTCGCCAGGCGCGCCGAGGTTCCCGAACGATTTGGGCGCCTGGGCTTTGTAAGGACCGGGTAACGCCAGCGGCTCCTGGCTCATGGGTACGACTAGGTTCTGCCGCCCTCATGGATTAGGAACGAAGGGAGGTCACCGCGTGGTGACGCGCGGCGCTGGTGTGTTCTCGTTGACTACGTTGCCGACCGGAGCCATCGGCAAGACCAAGTGACGAACCGGAATCAGCTACAGAGGCGGCGTTTGGTCTTTGATGCGGCGGCTGCACGACTTTAGAGCCTTAGCGGTTTTCCCCTTTATAACAGTCCGCCGCCCGCGCGATGCAAGACGATGTCGTTGCTCTCAGGTCGAAGCCGTCGCGGGTCGCCGAGCGCCCTCTTCCTGCGACTTGCATAAGATCGCGCCCTGCGCGTGACTTGAGTTTCGCAGGTGTTGCCCACCGAATGAAGGGTTTAGCTGTCGGGGGCGGCGCGCTTCCACCATGGCGGGGCCGCCGCCCCCGACAGCGCCTTCAGCTAGGCGCCCAGACCCGGCCCCGTTGGGGCAGGGTCGAGAGTTGTCGTCAGGATTCTGGGGGAGGTACGATTGAGGAACGTCATCGTCTCTAGCCGAACCTTGTCGCGGATCTTCGGGCGAGCCGCCTGGTTAGCCCTGCCGCCTATCGCGCAAGCAAAATAGCGGAGGCGCCCAGCGGTTCATCGCCGTCGCCTCCGAAGCAGTCTGGGCCTAGGCGGCCATGTCGAGGGTCTTTATGCCGTGGCGCTGCATGGCCGCGCCGATTTTGGCGAAATCGGGCTGCGTCAGCGGCTCGACGGTACCGATGTCGCGGAAGAAGGCAGTCA
>NZ_JAMYKV010000125.1:0-3400 GCF_040317535.1 Mesorhizobium sp. M1409 | reverse complement strand
TTATGCGTCGGGCGAGATTATGTGGCGGAGCCGCCCTGACGCCCGTCAGGGCCGGCCAAGTCCGACTTGCCTCCGCCGCATAATATTTCATGCCTCTCCCGTGGGCGCGGGATTCCCCTGCGCCACAACACCGGAGGGGCAGGATGCTCGAGTTCTATTTTTCATATTGTGGGGTGCTCAAGCGCCTGCGCAGCGGTGCACTCGGTGGCGAGATGGATCGCCTCGCGGAGCATTTTTTCGCCCTTGGGTATAAGCGAGCGTCCGCCAAGATTTACCTGAGCCGGATTGCGCGCTTTAGCCAGTTTGCCGCGACGCGCTGTGGTCCGATGCCGATCCATCAAGATGTCGTCGATAGTTATTTGTGCACGTTTATGACGGATTCTCCACGCATTGGAGCAGCGTCGGCGCTGGGACACGCACTGCGAGTGGCTCCGGAGCGGTTCATTGCTTCCGTTCCCAGTGTAGATGCTGACCCGGATGCTCCGCTTCTGGCTTCCTTTTCGGACTATCTGCGCAGGGTGCGGGGCCTGGAGCCGAAGACCCGCGAAGGTGTTCTTCTGGGCGGCCGCCGCCTTCTGGATTGGTTCCGCCATCACCATCCCTGCCACGACGTCGAGGCGTTGACGGCTGATTACGTCCTCGCTGCTGTCGAGCATCGGCTGTCCCTATCGGCAACCCCCGGCGCCCGCACGGCAGCGACTTCTCACATCCGAACATTTCTTCGGTTTTTATATTGGGCTGGGCACCACGATCAGGATCTCGCCCACGTCGTCCCAAGGACGCCCCATTGGCGTTTGGCGCATCTGCCGCCGCGCCTTGCATGGGATGACGTTCGGCGGGCGATCGACGCGATCGGCGCAACGACGCCGGTCGACATCCGCGATCGAGCCGTCCTGCTGTTACTCGCCACCACGGGTATTCGCAACGGCGAGCTACGCGCCATTCAGCTCCAGGATATCAACTGGCGAGCTGGCGAGGTTTTTGTCCGGCGCACCAAAGGCAAGCGTGATCGGGTGGCGCCGCTCCTCGAGGAGACCGGCGCCGCGCTCGCCGACTACATCCTGCGCGCTCGACCGAAGGTGGATAGCCCATATCTGTTCCTGTCCTTCACGCCGCCCGTGGGACCGTTCAGGTGCGCATCGCCTGTTTCGAGGATCGTGCGGAAGCGGTTGCGGCATGGCGGAGTCGAACTCGGGCGGGTCGCAGGTGCACATCTCCTGCGCCACAGCCTTGCCACCCAGCTCGTCAGGCAGCGAACGCCGATCAACGAGGTCGCCGATCTTCTCGGGCACCGCAGCATCAATACAACAGCGCTGTACGTAAAGGTCGCGGCCTCGCAGCTCGCCGAGGTCGCACTCCCCTTTCCGGGAGGCGTCGCATGACCGCTTTTGCCCGATTCCTCGGCGAGAATGCCGAGCGTTACATCGAACTGCGCCACTCCCTCGGCTACGCCTTCAGCAAGCAAGCTGGCACGTTGCGGGCTTTCGTCCGCTACGTTGAGCGCGCTCAGCTCGATGCCCCCGCCACCCAGACGATGGCGCTGGACTTCGTCCTGTCGTTCGGCGGCGCCGCCAACGGCCGCGCAACTCGTCACGGCGTGCTCCGCCGATTCTACGAGTATCTCGCCGTCTATGACACCCAAACCGAGGCCTTGGAGCGCAGAGCTTTCCCCAGATCCAGAGCGATTCCGCCTCCGCGTATCCTCAGCGAGGCAGAGTTGGCGTCGCTCATAGACGCATGCGACCGCATTTCGCCAGGGACCCCTCTCAGGGGGCGGACGATGGTGACGGTGATCGGAGTGTTGGCGAGTTCGGGACTGCGATCGGGCGAAGTGGTCAGGCTTGATCGTTCCGACGTCGATCTGTCCAACGGGATTCTCCTCGTTCGGAAGACGAAGTTCCGCAAGGACCGTCTCGTTCCAGTTCACACGACGACCCAAACAGCCCTTCGTCACTACGTGCGTGAGCGCGATGCGGCTTTTCCCACGCCCAAGGACCAGGCCTTCTTCCTCAGCTCCCGAGGCAACCGTCTGTCGGCGAGCGGTCTGCAAAGCGCATTCGCTAAGGTCCGCAAGCTCGCTGGCCTTGATGACGGCAAGCCTTTGAGACCGCACGATCTCAGGCACCGGTTCGCCGTGACCCGTCTTAGCCTCTGGCACGAACAGCGCGCCAACGTTCAGGCGCTGCTGCCTCTGCTTGCCACTTATCTCGGCCACGCCAGCTACAGCGACACGGCCTACTATCTCACTGGCTCTGCGGATCTTCTCGCCATTGCGGCGGAGCGCGCCTTCCTCGATGAAGGTGCAGCATGAGCGAACATTTGCTCCTGGCCTCGCTCCTGGAGTCCTACTTTCGCCGGCGCTTGACCAAGCAGCGCAACGCGACTCCCGCGACCGTGGCCAGCTATCGCGACGCCTTGCGCATGCTTATCCTCTTTGCCGCCGCCCGGTTGCGGAAGAAGCCGGCGGCGTTGACGCTCGAAGAGCTTGATCGAGACCTTGTTCTCGCTTTTCTCGACGAACTCGAGGAGAAGCGGAACAATTCCGTCGCCACGCGCAACGCCCGCCTGGCCGCGATCCGATCTTTCTTCCACCACGTCGCTGCCGCCGACCCGGCGTCCTTCGGCGTCGCCCAACGCGTGCTGACGATTCCCATTAAACGGACGCACATTGAGGTGACGTACCACCTCACCAGGGCCGAAGTGGACACCCTCATCGCGGCGCCTGATCCAAAGACGCCCCGTGGTCGGCGCGACCGCGCCTTTCTGCTCTTCTTGGCACGGACCGGCGCCCGGGTTTCCGAAGCCACCGGCGCTAACGCAAACGACCTTCAGTTGGAGCGCCCGCACCCGCAAGTGCTGCTGCGCGGCAAAGGGCGCAGAGACCGCGTCGTCCCCATTCCTAAGGACCTGGCGCGATCGCTGACAACGTTGTTGAGCGAGCGCGGGATCGCCCATCACGAGCCGCGACCGATATTCGTCGGCGCCCGCAACGAGCGTCTGACTCGTTTCGGAGCGACCCATATCGTACGACGTGCGGCCGCCGAGGCCGTGGCTATCAGGCCGGCCTTGGCCGACAAGCCCATATCGCCGCACATCTTCCGGCACTCCCTCGCCATGAAGCTTCTCCAGTCCGGCGTGGACCTTTTAACGATCCAAGCCTGGCTCGGGCACGCACAGGTCGCCACCACCCACCGCTATGCCGCCGCGGATGTCGAGATGATGCGCAACGGACTCGAGAAGGCGGGCGTCGCCGGCGACCACGGCGTGCGTTTCCGACCGAACGACGCCGTTCTGCAACTGCTGAACAGCATCTAAATATATGTGGCGGAGGCAGTCGGACTTGGCCCGCCCTGACGGGCGTCAGGGCGGCTCCGCCACATAATCTCGCCCGACGCATAAA
>NZ_JAMYKV010000124.1:0-3619 GCF_040317535.1 Mesorhizobium sp. M1409 | reverse complement strand
TTAATCAGCCATCTACCCAGGCAAGGGGCGAAAACCTTGTCATAAAGTCAGATTCGGCCAACCGCGCCGGTTTGTCCGCCTTGCCGTTCAAAAACCGCGGTAAATCGATCTGTCCACCTTTACGAATTCCGCATCCGTGACGTTGGTTTTGGTTTGCCTGACGAGGAATGGGGGGATGGTCCCATCGATGCACGCAAAGTCTCGCTGCTGTCCGCAGTCCAGGATACCGGCGCCAAATCGTTCAAATACCTTTACGACTTTGGCGACGGCTGGACGCACAGCATCAAGATCGAGCGCACCTTCCCTGCAATCGGCACGGAGGGCCCGATGCTCCTAGTGGATTGATTCCAACGTTTGATGCCCGCGCCTGACTGCGGCGATGATCTCATCTGGATCGGCGCGCCATACGAAGGGACGAGGTTCCTGATTATGCTCCTTGATGAAGCGGTTGATGGCGGCCTGGAGGTCGACAACCGAGTGGAAGACACCGTTCTTGAGGCGCCGGCGCGTCAGCTTGGCGAAGAAACCCTCGACCGCGTTGAGCCACGAACATGAGGTCGGCACAAAGTGGAATGTCCAGCGGGGATGCCGGGCCAGCCAGGCGCGGACTTTAGGCTGTTTATGGGTGGCATAGTTGTCGAGGATGACATGCACGGCCTTGCCGGTCGGCATTTCGGTCTCGACCGCGTTGAGGAACCGAATGAACTCCTGGTGCCGATGGCGCTGCATATTGCGCCCGATCACCGAGCCGTCGAGCACGTTGAGCGCGGCAAACAGCGTAGTGGTGCCGTTGCGCTTATAGTCGTGCGTCATGGTCGCTCCGCGACCGCGCTTGAGCGGCAGCCCCGGCTGGGTACGGTCGAGCGCCTGGATCTGGCTCTTCTCGTCGACTGACAACACGATGGCATGCGCGGGCGGCGAGACGTAGAGGCCGACCACGTCGTGAAGCTTCTCGGCAAACGCCTTGTCATTGGACAGTTTGAAACTGCGCCAGCGATGCGGCGCCAAGCCGTGATCATGCCAGATCTTCACCACCGAGGACGCCGCGATGCCCACCGCCTTGGCCATTGCGCGAACCGTCCAGTGCGTCGCCTCTTGGGTCGGCGGCTCGAGCGTCAGTGCCACGACCTTGTCGACCAGCGTCGTCTCAAGAGGTGCGATGCCAGGGGGCCTGGTTTTGTCGCGCAGCAGGCCATCGACACCTTCGGCCATGTACCGCTCCTGCCAGCGCCAGACGCAGGTCTTCGACTTGCCCGTCGCCGTCATGATCGCGACGGTGCCCAACCCATCGTCGGTCAGAAGGATGATCCGCGCCCGCCAAACGTGCTTCTGCGGCGATCCGCGCGCCGCAACGAGAGCTTTGAGCCGATCCCTGTCCGGAGCCGTGACGACAATGCTGATACCAATACGCATGCCCTTTCGTCGCACAAAGCAGCGCCGCGCGGAATCCTCAATCGGACTCGTCCGTTCCGATCAATCCACTAGAAGCCACAGGATACTGCCCG
This sequence comes from Mesorhizobium sp. M1409, assembly GCF_040317535.1. NCBI lineage: Bacteria > Pseudomonadati > Pseudomonadota > Alphaproteobacteria > Hyphomicrobiales > Phyllobacteriaceae > Mesorhizobium > Mesorhizobium sp. M1409. Next base: position 2,114 of record NZ_JAMYKV010000124.1, on the reverse strand, counting down.
CCCGAGGACGTCGGCGGCCCATGGGGGTATCAGGAGTTCTGCGAGGCGCTTACCGATCCGGCGCACGAGCGACATGCCGAACTCGCCGAATGGTGGGGTGGCAGCGATGACAATCCCCACAACGCCAACTTCAGCCAACTCAACAAAGCGGTCGATGACCTGGCTGCAAAATGGGCCCGAAAAGCGCGCCGAAAAATCTGAAGGCATGCAAACGGACCTAACCTGAGACGCCCTGCTCGACCATAACCCGGCTCATGTTCACGCGCGAGCCTTCATTCCGCGGGACTGCTCGGATGCATACAGCTGGTCGCACAGCCCTGGAAAATCATGTCGATCGGAATGCGCGATTGGGCGCACCGGTTTTGATTAGCGCTCGTTGGTATAATGTTCAATCGCACGCCCGTACACGAAATTCCTGACACTCCCCCGAAACGTCTTCACCGCTGCCCTAAATGCACGAACAAACGAGCGCACGAGTGCATAAACAAAGAAAGGCTACAAAGCGATATATCCTGCCAAGCCAAGCCAAGCCAAGCCAAGCCGTTAAGCCGTTGAGCCGCCAAAGCGTTGGATGTGACGGGTTGTTGACTTAGCAATCCGCTGCCCTTTGCAGTTCGCTAAAGTCGTGCCCTTTGGACTGCACGGAAGCCGCGACTTCTACGGCGACCCAAGGGACACGTTCAAAAGATACCTTGTAGTGTGTCGAAACGACGCCCACTGTAGCGGCCGGAGATTAAAAAAATCGGTCCAATAAGGAAGAGAGCCCCTCCCTATATAAACCTCATTTCGTCAGTGCATCCACCGCACAATCAACTCTCCACATTCTATATAAACCACACTTTTATCTTCCATCATACCTTCACCATGGCAGACAACTATCCAACCTACGAGCGCCCCCAATTTAAAAGCGTGTGCCTGACGGGGGTGCCCAAAGACAAGCTCCGCAATGGCCTTAAAAAGGCAGTCAAAAAATATCGTGCTTACCTCAAGCAGGTCATGAAGGCTCAGGTCGAGTGGGTGGCTGAGGCGCGGGCTTATGAAGAAGCTGCGGGACTTCCTCCAAAAGATTTTGGGGCACTCGAAACGGTGCCCTGTATGACCGAAACTCCAATGTTTGGCTTTAGGGAGGAGATCGAGCTTGAACGCATCCCTGGAGATCCCGCCCTCTTGTATGCCTATTTGCCCACAGGGCTTGTACAAGCCTGTGTTGAAAACAGGAACTTAGAAGCAGTTCCAACTAAATATTTCCCTGGGGTGGTGCTGGCGATGGACCTCTGGCCATACAATGGGGTCATCACTGCTAGATCTGTAAGTAGTAAGTACCACCAGCGATGGTGCTCTACCGTGGAGCGTGAAGATATGCAGTCTTTCCTCGCTATCTTTCCCACTGACTGCTTCACTGCAGAAGACAATTGTGTATGGACCCGCTGTATAACAGTAGGGCACTTCGACATCGTGGCCCATGGAGAGATGATTTGGCCCTCCTCTGTGCCTGATACTGCCCAGCCGACTGCATCTGGTTGGGATGATTAGTGGTGTCACTCTCGCCGCCAACACGCGATGCTGGTCCTGGCCCCTCATCGCAATGTTTCCGTCCGTCTCGTTTGCTGGTTATATTATTAGTGTTAACGTTGTTGTTATTTCTCTTTTTTGTTGTTATTTCTCTTTATTGCGCCAACGGCGTCATGCTGTTGTACCGTTCGTTGAATTCAATTAACGTCCAGGCCAGTTTGAATGTGTTTGTTCTTTTCTGCTTTCATTTAGTCTTTTTTACGAACGACTGTACGCACAGTCGTCTGCACTGAGACGTTGTTCTTACAAGAATCATAAATATCGTCTACTTAGTACGCTATAGCGCCATAAGCAATATCGCCGAATGCTGATACTTAGCATTTTAAGATTATTTTCAACACCTCTCTGCGGCGGGCAGAAAAAATGACCTCTCTGACGTAGACTGAAAGCGACGTCATATGTCCTGCGAGACAGAAAATGGCAACTGCCGGGGGGGGGGGGGCGCGGGGCGCCGGCGGGGATAATTTTAAAAAGGTAAATATAGGCCGGAGAGGTTTGGGGGGGGGGCGAGCGGAATTGGTGAGGAGGAAAAAAGGGAGCCC
>NZ_JAMYKV010000123.1:0-3808 GCF_040317535.1 Mesorhizobium sp. M1409 | reverse complement strand
AGAATCACAGACGATTCAACTTCTTCAACCCCTATCTGGCGCCTTCAAGAACTGCGCCGAAGCAAATGTGTGCGCACGCTAGCCCACAGGGGGAGAAGGAAGAACGCTAGCGATCACAAACCGGTGAGCGCTGTAACGAAGCGGCAGACAGCGGCGAAGTGGGGACATGAGTGGTGCATCCAGGCGCCGCCGTCCACGGAGCAAGCCGATGTCGGGGTCCAGCAAGTTCGTCACAGTGTTAAGCCTCTGCGCGCTTGCGCTGGCGGTGTCGTTCGGTGCGGCCGCCGCCCGGCCGCTCACCGTGGTCGAGCTGTTCACCAGCCAGGGCTGCTCGTCCTGCCCGCCGGCCAATGCCAATCTGATCGAGGTCAAGGACCAGCCCGGCGTGCTGGCGCTGTCCTTCAACGTCACCTACTGGGACTATCTCGGCTGGAAGGACACATTCGGCCGCCAGGAATTCACCCAGCGCCAGGTCAGCTACGAGCCGCCGCTCGGCCATGACGGGCCGTTCACGCCGCAAGTGGTGGTCAATGGCCATGCCGATGTCGTCGGCGCCGCGCCCGGCGAGATCGAACAGCTGATCGCAAGCGCCGGCCACATCAGCGGTCCGTCGCTGTCACTTGACGGCGGCAAGGTCAATATCGGCGCCGGCACCGCACCGGGCGGCAAGGCCGATGTCTGGCTGGTGCGCTATCTCCGAGGCGTCGTCGAGGTGCCGGTGGCGCGCGGCGAAAACACCGGCCGCACTCTGCCGCACGCCAATGTCGTGCATTCGCTCAAGAAACTCGGCGGCTGGACCGGCGCCGCCACCGCGCTGGATCTGCCGCCGGCTTCGGACGGCCTGAGCACCGCCGTGCTCGTCCAGTCGCCAGGCGGCGGACCGATCCTGGCCGCCGCGACCAATTAGATCACGCTTCAACAAGAGATTGCGCAAACGCCGCACGCGCGGCGCCGCATAGCACGGCCGCCAAGAGGGCGCGCCTTCAACGACCAACCCCCGAGGAGACCACCATGACCATTCTGTCCCGCCTGACGCTGCCGGCGCTCGCTCTCGCTTTGTGCTCGACGGCGCTGGTTGCCGCCGCCCGTGCCGACGACGCGGCCAATGCGATGAAGCCAGTCGCCAATGCCATGAAGCCGGCCGCGGAAGCGATGAAGCCGGCGACCGACGCGATGAAGCCCGCCGACCCGATGGCCACCAATTCGATGAAGCCAGCGGCTGACGCCATGAAGCCGGCGGCTGACGCAATGAAACCGGCGACGGATGCTATGAAGCCGGCAAACTAGTTCTGCCGCGTCTCAGCCGTCCATTAATAATGGCCGCCCTTGGCGCTGCCCCTCACCTGCCTGCCGGCATCCTCTCCCCGTATAGTGACGGGGAGAGGGGCGCTCTTCGACGGTTTCGCCAATCATCGGCGTTGCAGGAAAAAACGCCAGCGTCGCGGCCAGCCGCTCTCTCCCCGTTTACGGGGAGAGATGTCCGGCAGGACAGTGAGGGGCAGCGCCGACGGTAAGATTTCGCCCATCCGGCGCACGCGAATGTGAGGTTCCGCCGCAACTCACGCATCGCGCCGCCGTTCCTGATCCAATAGACTGATCCCAATGGAAGCCATGAGGAGTGCAACCATGACCAATATCAAGAATCGTTCGTTCGGTTTTGTCAAAGGCGCCCTCGCCGCGCTGGCGCTGGCCGCCGCGGGCGCCGCCTTCTGGCTGACGCCGGCGGTTTCTGCCGAGGACGCGGTGAAGATCCCGCCGCCGGCTTTGGACGAAAAGGCGGCGGCCGGCAGTCAGAAGGCGATTTTCGCCGGCGGCTGCTTCTGGGGCGTGCAGGGCGTGTTCCAGCACGTCAAGGGCGTGACCAAGGCAATCTCCGGCTACACCGGCGGCGACAAGGACACCGCCGTCTACGAGACCGTCGGCTCGGGCCGCACCGGACACGCCGAATCCGTCGAGATCACCTACGATCCGGCCGAGGTGACCTACGGCCGGCTGTTGCAGGTCTATTTCTCGGTCGCTCACAACCCGACCCAGCTGAATTACCAGGGGCCGGACTCGGGCACGCAGTACCGCTCGACGATCTTTGCCGAAAACGATGCGCAAAAGAAGATCGCGCAGAGCTACATCGCCCAGCTCGACCAGGCCAAGGTGTTCCCGGAGCCGATCGTCACCACGGTGGAAACCGGCAAGACCTTCTATCCGGCGGAGAACTATCATCAGGATTTCCTGACGCTGAACCCGACCTATCCCTACATCGTCTACAACGACCTGCCCAAGGTGGCGAACCTGAAGGCGTTGTTCCCGGCGCTGTACAGCGAAAAGCCGGTGCTGGTGCTGGCGGCGAGCAATTGAGGCGCATGATCTCCCCCCTTGTGGGGGAGATGTCGCCGAAGGCGGCAGAGGGGGTCGGTTCGACCGGACTCGGCCTCTTGCGGCAGAAGAAGGTTAGCGCTCCACGCGCAGCGACCCCCCTCTGGCCTGCCGGCCGTTCGTCGTTCGGAAAGCCAAGCAATTGGCTTTCCGTCCGCTGCGCGGACCACTCCTCAACCCCCTCGAGGGGGAGATCACACCTCAATCATAAGTCAAATCCGTCGCCTTCCCGCCGAACACCCGGTAGGCGTAGAACGAATAGAAGATGATGACCGGCAGCACGACGACGGTGCCGGCCAGGATGATGGCCAGGCTTTCCGGTGCCGAGGCCGCTTGCCAGATGGTCAGGCGATCCGGCACCACGAACGGATAGAACGACCAGGCAAGCCCGGCAAAGCCGAGCGCGAAGATGGCGGCCAGTGTCAGGAACGGCGACAGCGAATGGCGGTCGTCGGGCTTCGGCAGATGGAAGGTTTGCCGCCACAGCCACAGAAACAGCAGCGCCGACAGGATCGGCAGCGGCGACAGATAGAGCATCGAGGGCCAGACGAACCATTTGTCGAAGATGCGCGGGCTGGCAAGCGGCGTTGCCAGCGAGATGGCGACCATGCCGAGCGCGGTCAGCACCAGCGTCGTGCGCAGCCAGCGCACCGCCTTCTTCTGCAGCTCGCCCTCGGTCTTGTAGATCACCCAGGCGGCGCCCATCGCCGCGTAGGCCGCGGCAAGGCAGAACGCCACCAGCACGCCGAACGCCATGCCGCCGAAGCCGACATCGAGGCCGAGCACGTAGACGCCCAGCATATAGCCCTGCGCCAGCGAAGCGATGACGGAACCCAGGAAGAAAATACGGTTCCAGAGGTGCTTGCGTTCGGTCGGCACCTTGGCGCGGAAATCGAAGGCGACGCCGCGCAGGATCAGCCCGACCAGAAGCACGAACACCGGAATGTAGAGCGCGGTCAGGATGACGCCATGCGCCAGCGGGAAGGCGACCAGCAGCAGGCCGACGGCCAGCACCAGCCAGGTCTCGTTGGCATCCCAGAACGGGCCGATCGCGGCAATCATCGTGTCCTGTTCGGCATCTTGCGCCGCGGCGAAGAGAATGCCGATGCCGAGGTCGAAACCGTCGAGGATGACGTAGATCAGGATGGCGAGGCCCATCAGGCCGGCGAAGATGAGGGGGAGCGCGGTTGGCCAGTCGAAGGTCATTTTCTTCTCCTCACTCGCCGGAGCTGTTCAATCGCCACGCGATTGGATGAAAGTTGGGAGCCGCCCCTCATCGCCCTGCCGGGCACTTCTCCCCGTATAACGACGGGGAGAAGGGGGCCGGCCGCAACTTCGGCGCCTATTCTGCAGCGCTGGTTGTCGGCGAAACCGCCGATGACAGCGTCCCTCTCCCCGCCACTATACGGGGAGAGGATGCCGGCAGGCAGGTGAGGGG
>NZ_JAMYKV010000122.1:0-4022 GCF_040317535.1 Mesorhizobium sp. M1409 | reverse complement strand
TTCCCGACCCTCAGCCTCGCGCGCCGCCATGACGAGGCTGTTGCTGATGGTCCGCAACAAGCCCGCCTCACGCCAGCGATAGAAAACTTCTGCACCGTTGAAAAGGGTGGGAAGTCTTTCGGCAGCAAAGCCACGCGCCGCCCGACGAGGCGAGGTAAAGAAGTGCGTTCACGACCTCGCGCAGGTCTGTCTTGCGCGGCCGGCCGATGCGGCTCGCCGACGGCATCATTGGCGCAATCAGCACCCACTCTGCATCGGGTAGATCGCTTGCGTAGCGTACCCATCCGGTGAAGACCGGTGAAGACCGCAGGTAGCTCAAGCCTGTTCCTAAAAGTTTGATCGGAGCGCCACGACTAGTTCTGCGGCTCTATCGCACAGGTTCGCCATCTTGCGATCGGACAGCCCCATGTCCTCTGTGGCGATTTCGAAGAGATAGCCGGCGATGTCTTTTGCCGTCGCGTTTTCGTGGATCAGCATCCCGAGCACGACGTCGGCATAGTCGTCATATTCGTCCTTAGCTTCGGGAATGCCAGATATGCCGATCGGATTCCAATCGCGAAGCAATACATCGCGAACAAGAGCTCGGTTTTTGTCAGGCTGATCTCTGTCGGTTTTGTGAGCCATCAGAGCCTACGCAGCAACGGCTTTTACTGACGATGTCACCCAATTCCAGGGGAGCAATTGCTCCAGCCTGGAGATCGGCATGTCGGCGATGTGGGCGAGAATATCGGCCAGCCAGGCCTGCGGATCGACGTCGTTGAGCTTTGCGGTGGTGATCAGGGTTGCCATGAAGGCGGCCCGATCAGCGCCGCGATCGGAGCCTGCAAACAACCAAGCTTTCCTGCCGAGAGCAAAACCACGCAACGCCCGTTCGGCGGCGTTGTTGGTGAGACAAATCCGGCCGTCGCCGAGGAAGGACGTGAAGCCATCCCAGCGCTTCAGTATGTAGTCGATAGGCTCGGCAACCGGAGAACTGCGCGACAGTTTGGCCCTCTCGGTTCGCAGCCAGGCCTCAAGTTCGGTGGCGAGAAGACGGCTTTCCTGCCGGCGTCGTTGCAGCCGTTCGTGGGCGGCAAGCCCGTTGATCCCGCGCTCGATGTCAAACAGCGCGTCGATGCGCTTGACGGCCTCGAGCGCGATCGGTGAGATCGGGGCGGCGTTCTTGCCGCGTTTGGCATTGGCGGCGATGTCGGCAAGCACGAAGAATTTGCGGCGCGCATGCGCCCAACACAGCGCCTGGGTCAGCGGACCGGGGTCACGGTCTGCCTTGAACAGCGGGTTGTAGCCGCCATAGGCGTCGGCCTGCAGAATGCCGCTGAAGCTCTTCAGATGACGCTCGGGATGTTCCTGCCGCCGATCGCGCGAGGCATAATAGAGCGCCGCCGGCGGCGACTGCCCACCGAAGGGCCGATCATCCCTGACGTAAGTCCAAATGCGCCCCGTATCGGTCTTGCCGCGTGCCAGGATCGGCACGGTGGTGTCGTCACCATGCAGACGTTCGGCGGCAAGCACATGCGTTTCGATCAGCGCATGCACCGGCTTCAGTGCCGCGGCACAAGCTCCGACCTGGTCGGCCAGTGTCGAGAGGCTGAGGTCGATGCCCTCGCGGGCATAGCGCTCACTTTGCCGGTTCAGCGGTTGATGCTGACCGAACTTCTCGAACAGGATCATGGCGAGGAGATTTGGCCCGGCGAAGCCGCGCGGGTCACATGGAAGGGAGCCGGCGGCTGCGCGACCTTCTCGCATTCACGGCAAGAGAACTTCTCGCGCACAGTCTGGATCACCTTCCACTGGCGCGGGATCACCTCCAGCGTCTCGGTGATATCCTCGCCAAGCTTTGCCAGCTTGGCCGAACCACAGCACGGGCAGTTTGACGGTGCGGCGATGACCACGCGCTCACGCGGCAGATGGTCGGGAAAGGGCTTGCGCGACGGGCGCTTGCGCTCGAAGGCCCTGACCGTCGATGACCGTGCCGCCAGTTCCGCCGCCAGCTCGTCTTCGCCGGCGTCGGCTTCCAGTTCCTCGAGCTGCAGCTCCATCTGTTCGAGAAGCCGGGCTTTCCGCTCCGAGCGACTGCCATGGATCTCGCGCTTCAGCTTCTCGATCTCCAGCCTGAGCCGCGCGATCAGCGCATCCGAGTGCGAGTTCATGGCCTGCGCGCGAGCGGCGAGTGCTTGTGCCTCCCAGCGGGCCGCACGCTCGGCCAGGATCATAACGTGCGCGCTGACAAGATCGTCAGGAAGCTGATCGGCCGCATCGGCCATGGCGCGATGGAATCATATTCGCTCCCGCCATGCCAGCGGTTTTGCTCATCCCGCCGAGCTTAGACGCCAGGTTTTTTGCGGCATCCGCCAGTCGATGCCTTCGAGCAATAGCCGAGCTGTGCAGGCGTGATCACCACCGTGCCGTCGGCCGCCGATGGCCAGATGAAGCGGCCGCGCTCAAGCTTCTTCGTGAACAGGCAAGCACCCTGGCCGTCGTGCCAGATCACCTTGATCAGGCCACCCTGCCGCCCGCGGAAACAGAACAGATGACCGCTGTGCGGATCGCGCTTCAAGGTCTCCTGCACCATCAGCGAAAGACCCGGAAAACCTTTCCGCATATCCGTATAGCCAGTGGCGAGCCACACCTTCACACCGCGCGGAACCGGGATCATCGCCGCTCCAGAACATCGAGGATCCGGCCGAGCGCCTCGCTGTCGATATCACTCTCGACCCGCAGGCGGCGGGCGCCGCCAAGCTCGATCGTCACCATGCTGCTCTTCTTGCGCGGCCGGGAGATCGGCGATGGCGTCGCCGGCGGTTGTGGCGCTGACAGCGCCTCGACGACTTCCACGGGAACGAGCTGCGGCACGGACGGCGCGGAGATCTGGCAGAGTTCCTTGCGCCACCGGAAAAGCTGGCTCACATGGATGCCGGCCGACCGTGCAATCTCCGAAACACTGGCGCCCGGCTCAAACGTCGCCGCGACGAGCCGCTCCTTCTCCTCGCGAGACCAGCGCCGACGCCGCTCGACCGATGTGATCACCTCGATCTGATGCTTCGTCATAGGGCTACTCCTAGTGCTTGCACTAGGACTTGCAGCCTTCAGCCTACCTCAGCAAGGCGGCCGTCACCGTGGGGATACTGCGTAGCGGGCGCAACGCCGCTCATAATGCGCACGGGTGATTTCAGTCCAGGCCATCGTGATCTCCATCCAATCTCGCAAATCCGACAGAATCACAACCTGCTGAAATTACTCAACTCTTTTTGGAACGGACACTAAATGGGCCAGAGCTTACTTCAAAATGGATTATTTCAACGGGGCAAGGTCATATGCTCATAACTACGCGTAAGGGCGTGTTCTTGCCTGAATTCATGACCACGCTGCCTTCCCAAATCGGAAACGCCAATTTGTTTTGCGGATAGTTGATCTACCGTCCATAGCCATCGCGCACACGCGGTTCTAACCTCGTATTAAGCTGCGCGTCGCGGTCATGCCCGCTCCGGCCCTCAGATTGCTCTGCTGCGCGATCTATCCGGTGCGCACGATTTCTGTTGGGCATTAGGTCGCGGAGAGTTGGTGCGCCAAAGATCGTACCGGTTAGTGATTGTCGCGGCTGGTTAGGATCTGACCGAACCTGATCTTCTAACGCGATCTTTTGTTTCCCCTTATCAGAAGCCTCTCGTCCAATACTGACACGCGGTAATTCGCTGACATGCGACGGATCTCCGACGCTCAAGTCAGGAAGGTCCTTGCGGGTCGCTTGTGATGACCTAGGTGCTTCGCTCTCAAGCCTGACAAGTGCCGCGCGGTCAACGGGCGTTCCCGGGGCGATAGTAGGCGAGGCCACTTCCTCGAAAGTCCCATTCAAACTGATCCCATGGAAATCTCCTGCAATAACCCGCTCGGAGCGAGGTCTCTTGGTGTACATTTCGGACAGTGTATCGATTCTCCTCAGGTCCTCTTCGGTAAATTCGGGAAAGTCATCGGACTTTGCTTCTGATGGGCTCCATACCCGCTGCGTACCCTGCCCACGGCCC
>NZ_JAMYKV010000121.1:0-4105 GCF_040317535.1 Mesorhizobium sp. M1409 | reverse complement strand
CCGCCGTCAGCGACGTCTTGCCATGGTCGACGTGGCCAATCGTGCCGATGTTCACGTGAGGCTTGTTACGCTCGAATTTACCTTTTGCCATAGTCTCTTTCCTTGGACGGCCTGGACCTTCAGTTCAGTCGAATGCGGGGCGATTAGCGACAAAGGCCAAAAAACACAAGCGTCTTTTGGCCGGGTGCCGTCTCACCCAGTCCGAACCATCGATCCGATTGCGGGGATGTGGCGCTGATATAGGAAGGATCGAGACAAAATGAAATGGGTGACGAGCCGATCGATGGAAGCCGCGATAATGCTGTCTTGCCTGCCCAACCCCTGTCTGATTCATGACCAGGCCATGGACCATTGCTGAAGTCATCGAGGTCTGATCTCCTGACCGGATGCACTTCATCCCGCCCTCAATCCGTGGCCCGCTGTTCATGATCGTTTCGACGGGATCGTATCTCGTCAACGACACGATGATGAAACTCGCGACGTCAGGCCTGCCGTCCTACGAAGTGCTGTTTCTGCGGGGTGCCGCGGCAGCGCTCTGGGGCTTTCCGCTGTTGTTCGCACTGGGCTACGGCAAGCAGATCCCGCTGATCTTCGACGGCCGTGTGCTGCGCAGGAACCTGCTCGAGCTGGCGGCGATCCTCTGTTATGTCGTGGCGCTCGCCAACATGCAGATCGCCGATTCCACCGCGCTCGGACAGATCACGCCGCTCTTGATGCTGGTCGGCTCCTCGATCCTGTTTGGCGAGCGGATCGGTGGCCAGCGCATGGCGCTGATCGGGCTCGGCTTCATCGGCGCGCTGATGGTGGCGCAGCCGACCATGCAAGGCATTTCGGTTTACGCCCTGCTGGCGCTCGGCAACGCCGCGCTTGCGGCGGCGCGCGACCTTGCCGGCAGGCGGGTCTCGGCCGAGGTGCCGGGCATGATCGTGGCGATTTCCGCCGTCGTGGTGGTGCTGATCGGCGCCGGTGCCGCGCATCTGGTTTCCGAGCGCTGGGTGATGCCCGGGACGCACCATTTGCTGCTGATGGCAGGTGCTGGTTTTTTCCTGATCTTCGGCCACTTCTTCATCTTCATGGCCTATCGCGTCGGACCGACCAGCGCCGTGGCACCGTTCTACTATTCCTTCACCGTCTGGGCGGTGATTTCAGGCCTGCTGGTGTTCGGGCAATTCCCCAACGCGCTGGCGGTCTGCGGCATTCTCCTGGTTGTCGGCAGCGGGCTGACCATCGTGTCGCTGGATCAGCGTCAGCGCCGGCTGGCCGTCGTCGCATAGCCCCATTTATCCCCGCCGAGTGCTTGCGCACGTTTTTCCACGCTGATCTTTTTCGGCGCAGCCGACGTAATCCTGATAGGCAAGCTGCCGCACGTGCCGGCCCGCAGCCGGTCTTGCCTCGGCAGAAGTCGAAACCTCAGACGATCCGGCTGGCGCCTAAAGCGTCCGCTTTGCACTGAACTGGTGATAGGCCCACAGGACGACCATCGCGCCTGGTGCGCGGTGTTTCGGCTTGCCGGTGCTGGGGATGAGTGTCTGGAGCGGGTAGCGGGAATCGAACCCGCATATTCAGCTTGGAAGGCTGCTGCTCTACCACTGAGCTATACCCGCGCACGCAAGCCCTAGCTATTCGACAAGGTTCCGAAGGTCAAGGCGCCTCCTGCGACCCAGCCGATAGCTACCGCTCAGCCATCATCATTGGTGTGGCCCGGGGCCGGCGGGTTGGTCCTGAAGCCTTGAGTGCTATTGGTGTTTGATCGTGGCGACACTCAGTAGCGAGTTGCCCGCAAGAGGTCAAAGGCGGTCATTCGAGGACGACTACAGGCGAGGCTCTTGCGAGTATTAGCCTTGGCACAATTCGCATCCTGATCTCGGCGGACATCATGAAACCTTTTGATTTTTAAGCCGTTATGGCCGTTATGTCCGGGGCTAAATCCAAGCTGAAATCGGTCGACGGCGCCAAACCACGCGGTGCTGGAAAGTCGCGCCAGGAAAAGGCATCGGCTGTCGAAGCCGCGCCCGAGGTCGACGGGCAGGCCGCGCCCGAGGTCGACGCCCAAGCCGTCCCTGAGGTCGACGGCAAGGCGGCGCCGCCGCCGGATGTCGTCGAACCCGATCCAGAACTGACGCCCGAGGAGGCGGAGCAGGCCCGCAAGCGCTATTTGCTGAGGCGTTTCTGGATCAGCGCGCGCGGCTACTGGGGCCGCGGCGGCGATCGGCTCGCCTGGCCGTTCACCATCGGGGTGCTGCTGCTGATCTGCATCAATATCGGCTTCCAGTACGGCATCAATGTCTGGAACCGCTCGATGTTCGATGCCCTTGAGCAGCGCAACGCCCGCAGCGTTTATTTCCTCAGCGCCATATTCGTGCCCCTGGTGATCTGCAGCGGCAGCCTTGTCGTCGCGCAGGTCTACCTGCGCATGACGATCCAGCGCCGTTGGCGTTCCTGGCTGACCACCGCGGTCATTGCGCGCTGGCTGGCCAACGGCCGCTACTACCAGCTGAACCTCGTCGGCGGCGACCACCAGAACCCAGAGGCCCGCATGACCGAGGATCTGCGCATCGCCACCGAATCCCCGGTCGATTTCATCGCCGGCGTCCTCAACGCGTTCCTGTCGGCCTCGACCTTCATCGTCGTGCTGTGGACCATCGGCGGCGCGCTCACCCTGCCGATCGGCGGCGAGAGCATCACCATTCCCGGCTTCCTGGTCATCACCGCCATGATCTATGCCGCCATCACCTCCACCTCGATGGTGGTCATCGGCCGCAACTTCGTCCAGCTGTCCGAGCGGAAGAACCAGGCGGAGGCCGAACTGCGCTACACGCTGACGCGCGTGCGCGAAAACGGCGAGAGCATCGCCTTGCTCGGCGGCGAGGAGGAGGAGCGCAGCGGCATCGACAGGAATTTCGGTCATGTGCTCAGGCAATGGGCGCTGCTGACCGGCCAGCACATGCGCACGGCGGCGGTGTCGCAGGGATCGAGCCTGTTTGCGCCGGTCGTGCCGATCCTGCTATGCGCGCCAAAATTCCTCGAAGGCTCGATGACGCTTGGCGAGGTGATGCAGGCAGCGTCCGCCTTTGGCATCGTGCAGGGCGCGTTCGGATGGCTGGTCGACAACTATCCCCGTCTCGCCGACTGGAACGCCTGTGCCCGGCGCATCGCCTCGCTGATGATGTCGCTCGACGGGCTCGAGCGCGCGGAACAGAGCGATGCGCTCGGACGCATCCAGCACGGCGAAACCAATGACGGTGCGATACTCAGCCTCGACAATCTTTCCGTGACACTCGACGACGGCACCGCCGTGGTCAAGGAGACCGAGGTCGCGATCGAACCGGGTGAGCGGGTGCTGGTGGCCGGCGAATCCGGGTCGGGCAAGTCGACGCTGGTGCGGGCGGTCGCAGGCCTGTGGCCGTGGGGCGGCGGCAGCGTCAATTTCCACGCCGGCAGGCGACTGTTCATGTTGCCGCAACGTCCCTACATCCCCTCGGGCACCCTTCGCCGCGCGGTCGCCTATCCCGCGGCGGCCGATAAGTGGACAATCAAACAGATCAAGGCTGCCCTCGACAAAGTGGGCCTTGGCTATCTTGCCGACAGGATCAAGGAAGAAGCGCCATGGGACCAGACGCTGTCGGGCGGCGAAAAGCAACGCCTCGCCTTCGCGCGTCTGCTGCTGCACACGCCCGATATCGTCGTGCTGGATGAAGCAACCTCGGCGCTCGACGAGAAGAGCCAGGACAAGATGATGGAGACGGTGATCCACGAATTGCCCGATGTCACCATCATCAGCGTGGCGCATCGCGCCGAGCTGGAGGCCTTCCATAGCCGCAAGGTCACATTGGAGCGGCGCGAAGGCGGGGCAAAGCTTGTCAGCGACATTGATCTTGTCCCGCGCAAGGGCGGACGGAACTTGCTCGGGCGCGCCTTGTGGGGCTCCGGCGCGCCCAGCCGAAAGGCAGCACGACCTTGAGTAATGCGGCGCTGTCCCAGATAAAAACGGCCCGCCCGGTCGGGATACCCTGGGGCGCAGCTACCAGCGTCGGGGGGGGCGCCCCCCCCCAACCAGGGCGGAGCCAGTCGACAACAAAAAGAAGGAGGAGACGGTGAGGTATTT
>NZ_JAMYKV010000120.1:0-4129 GCF_040317535.1 Mesorhizobium sp. M1409 | reverse complement strand
CGCCGTCCAAATTGACAGAGAGCACCGCCCGCCAATCCTCATCGGTCGTATGACTCGTCGGCGCGGAACGAGACACGCCGGCATTATTGACGAGTATGTCGGGGCATGAGCCGATTTTGCCAGCGAGATCGCGGATCGCCTGCGAAGCGGTGACGTCAAGTTGATGGACCTGCGGCTTGACGGGAAACTGATCTGCGGCCTCCGCGAGGCGGATTCCGTCGGCATCGGTCAGAATTATCTTAGCACCGGCTTGTTGCAAGGTGAGCGCGATCTGCAAACCGATGCCACGCCCTCCACCGGTCACCAGCGCGGTTTTCCCGGCAAGGTCAAATTTGCTTTGGAAAGATGTGCTTTCAAAAGGCGGCATTGCTGTCTCCTAGGTGTTGTTGGACTGCTGATTGGATCGGCCGCAGTAAGAGATGCCATCGAGCATCTCCGACGGTCTTGGGTCTCGGGCACGGGTGTTTCGACTTGAACTGAACGCTCAGCCTCGGATTCCAAGAAGAAGGTCGCGACGCGAGATTATGCCCACCGGCCGATTGTCCTCCATCACCGTTATGTCCCCTTCGTGATGGGTAACCAAATCGATGATGGTACCAAGCTTCTCAGTGGCTGCCACAGTGGCTCCGTTCTGAGGCATTAGAACCGGGTCGTTCGGAATCGGTTTCATAATCTTACGCGCGGTCACAAGTTCGAGCCTTGAGATGCCCTTCACAAAGTCTGCCACGTATTCGTCCGCAGGTTCCGTAACAATTTCCTCGGGCGTCCCAACCTGAACGAACCTGCCGTCCTTCATGATTGCGATATGAGTGCCAAGTCTAATCGCTTCATCGAGGTCGTGAGTGATGAAGATGGTCGTCTTTTTGACGACCTTGGAGAGTTCCAGGAACTGCTGCTGAAGCTGCCGGCGGATCAATGGATCGAGCGCAGAAAATGGCTCGTCCATCAAAAGAATCTCTGGATCTGCCGCCATAGCTCGAGCCAACCCTACACGCTGTTTCATGCCACCTGACAACTCGTCCGGAAACCGCGAAGCCCACTCTTCCAAGCCTACGAGCTTGAGCTTTTCTTTTGCCGTCTTCATGCGTTGCGCTTTGCCGACACCACGTAATTCAAGGCTCAAAGCGACGTTGTCTTGAACGCTGCGGTGGGGCAACAACGCCATGTGCTGAAACACCATGCCTACACTCGTCGACCGCAGAGCGCGCAGTTCTGAGTTGCTCAATGCACTGACATTGCGGCCAGCTACGATGATTTCGCCGGCGGTCGGCTCAACCAACCGGTTGATATGTCTAATCAGAGTCGACTTGCCAGATCCAGACAGACCCATTATGCAAAAAATTTCACCCTCGCTGATCGAGAAGGATACATCGGCAACTGCGGTGATGGCGCCGTACTGTTCTAATATTTCGGACTTGGAAAGTCCTTGCTCCCGGATGGCGTGGAGGGCGGATTTCGCTTTATTTCCGAAGATTTTCCAGATGCCGGTACACTGTACGATGGGGTTGCTCATCAGATACCTTTGTTACTCAGATCCAGCTGACAGCCGCTGACTTGGAGACGGTCGAAAGAGTCGCATGGCATACCCAATTGCCGCAGCTGGGCCGTGTGCCCAGATTTCCCCAGGACGCTTTCGAGGCTGCGCGAGAGCTTGTGTGATCCGATCGAGAACGATGGCCAGAGCGACAATGCCGAGGCCTCCGCTGCTGGCGAGCCCAACATCGAGGCGGCCAATGCCACGAAGCACCATCTGGCCGAGTCCGCCAACTGCGATCATCGAGGCAACTACCACCATAGAAAGCGACATCATCAGCGTTTGATTAACACCTGCCATGATCGTCGGCAGCGCCAGTGGGAGCTGAGCTTTCCATAGCAATTGCCGATCGGTCGCGCCAAAAGCCCGCATAGCTTCATTGACTTCTTCCGGAACCTGGCGGATGCCCAGATATGTCAAGCGGATCACCGGTGCGACCGCGAAGATCACGGTAACAATCACACCCGGCACGTTGCCTATGCCGAAAAGCATGACAATGGGGACCAGATAGACGAAAGCTGGAATCGTCTGCATGCCGTCAAGGATTGGCCTTAGAATCGAGTATAATAGCTGGGATCTGGTTGACAGAATTCCCAGGGGAATGCCGATGGCCAATGAAAAGATCAGTGCGGTAAGCACGATCGAAAGCGTTATCATGGTTTCTGGCCAGACGCCGATAAAGCCTACAAATATGAGAACGGCTGCAAGTGCCGTGGCCAGCCGCCAGCTAGAAAGCTGCCACGCCAGCAGCATGACGGCCGCGATTATCAGCGTCGGCGATGCTGAAGTCATAAAGTGGGTGAGCGACTGCAAGACTGAGTCAAACGGTGCTTTAATCGTTTGGAAGAACGGCCGATAGTTATCAACCATCCACCGCAATCCGTCGCTTACCCAAGACGCGAGTGGCAATTTCCCGCAATCAAACGGATTCAAAAGGTCACATCCGCTCATCCTTGTTCCTCGTCGCATTTTGAAGCTGGTTTACCGATGAGAGTAGCACTAGTTTCCTCCTCGGGGGGGGGTAAAAAAGTAGACTCAAGGGTGACTTTATTTCAGCCACTACCTCCTGGTTTCCTGGTTGGATGAAACGACGAGTCCAGTGGGCTTTTCCCTCCAGACACCGTCCAACTGATGTTACCCCAACTCGAGTAGGTGCTCGTTCCGACTCTGGGGCGACGCGGTTATCATGGAGAGTCTGCTCGCGAACAGGGCGGCCGACGTGTGCCAGGCGATCGAACAGACCGGGCAACGCTTCGCTCTTCCTACCTTCTCCAAGTTCCAATGCTGCCACGCGGGCACAGTCGTGACAGTCCGGCTGAGACTGTCGGTAGCTTTTCAAGTTGTCCGGTTTTGGTAGCACATCATTTGTCCGCTTCAGTTTTGCGTCGAAGCGGTTCACGCGGCTTGCCCGATGCGGCAGGTCTCTTGGATTGCGGCGCCGTCGGGCATGTATCGAGCAATGCGGCGGGGGCCATGGAAGACCGCGAGCGTGCCATCCGGGTAGTGCCTGATCTTGACCGTGGCTTTGACGAAGTGATGTCGGATCGGGCTCTGCGGCAGCTGCAATCGCAGCCGCGCGAAGGCGATCGTGTTGTCGCGGGCAACGACGCGCTCCTCCTCGATGCACAGGATCTGAGCCATTTGCTGCGGGTCGGCGGCGACAAAGGCGCTGTCTTCGACCGCGGCCGGCCTGGCGAAGCGGGCATTGTGAGCCGGCAGATAGGTCTGTGCGATGAAGCGGTTGGCGGCTTGGATATCAGCAATGCCGGCCAGCGCCAGTTCCTTAGGCAGCCGATCCTGCAAAGTGGAGAACATCCGCTCGGAGCGGCCCCTAGCTTCAGGCGAATAGGCCGGGATATGTTCGATGCCCAGTTGCCGCAGCGCCCGCCCGACCTGGGTCAGCCGGCTCTTGTCGACCGCCTCGCCGGCCTTGAGCGTCACGAAATAGTGGCTGCCGCGATCGGTGTAGAGGCTCGACGGCAGTCCCTAGGCGACCAAGGTCTCCAGAAGTCCCTGAAAGCTCGACGCCGTGCCTTCCTCCTCGATCAGGAAGGCTGAATAGAGCGTGCTCGTCGCATCGTCCATCGTCACGATCAGATCCAGCATCGGCTGGCCTTCCAGCCAGCCATGCCGGCTGCCGTCCTGATGCAGCATCATCCCCTCGCACGGCTTCCTTTCCCGCTTGCGCCGGTGAGCACCGCGCCGCTTGGCGCGTCCCACCAGGCCCGCCGCGTGAAGCTGCGTCTTGATGAAGGTGTAACCCCAGCTGAAGTCGTGATCGCGCAGCAGGTGCTCGTGGAAATGCTTCACATTCCATCCAAGGTAGCGATGACGACAAAGTTCCAGCATCTCCTCAATCGCTTCCGCAGGCACCCGACGGGTCGAAATCTTGCCCAAACGCCGGTCGAGCAACCCAACTTCCCCAGCCTCTTCGTAACGGTCGCGGTAGCGGCGAAATTGCCGCTCCGACATGCCAAGCAACTCGCCTGCCTCCATCATCGAAAGATCGCCGCCCGCTGGTGCGGACCATGTCGGCGCTGGATGGCTTCGTAACGGCAGCGGTCACCGGGCCGCGGTTCCCGGACCCGCAAGACT
>NZ_JAMYKV010000119.1:0-4311 GCF_040317535.1 Mesorhizobium sp. M1409 | reverse complement strand
CGGCCTGTCCTGTGAAAGGACGACCAGGATCCTCTCGGTCTCCTTCCCACTTCAAACATAGCATGGGAACAACACACAGGATCCTAGGGTCTGCGCCGCGTCGCTGCGCTCCTTGCTTCGCCCTAGGATGACGAAGCGATGGGCTGCCGCAGAAAACAAATCCGCTCTTCAAACCCATCTCGCAAAATCATTCCTCTACTAAGTTTATAGAACTACCTAGCCTGATCCCATCTTCCAACCGGCGAGCCATTTTCCCGGCGCCGGTGCCCATCGAAGGAGAGGGTCATGTTCAATCTTACCAAGCACTTCAATCTGACCAGACGAGTTTTCGGCATCGGGCTGCTGGCGGCAAGCGTTGCCGTGTCGTTCGGCGCCGCCGCGCAGGAGCTGAAGCAGTTCAGCATCGGCTATCAGAAGACCGGCCTGCCGGTGATCGCCAAGCAGCAGCAGGTGATCGAAAAGGCGCTTGAAGACAAGGGCGTCACCGTCAAATGGGTCGAGTTCACCTCCGGGCCGCCGCTGGTCGAGGCCCTCAATGTCGGCGCCATCGATGCCGGATGGACCGGCGATGCGCCGCCGATCTTCGGCCAGTCGGCCGGCGCCAATATCGTCTATGCGGCGGCACTGCCGTCGAATGGCGAGGGCGAGGCGATCTTCGTCAAGCCGGCCTCGCCCATCCAGTCTGTCGCCGAGCTGAAAGGCAAGCGCGTCGGCGTCGGCAAGGGCACCAGTGCACACAATCTGCTCGTCGCAGCCCTGGAAAAGGCCGGCATTCCGTTCGACCAGATCACGCCGGTCTATCTGAGCCCCGCGGACGCGGCCGCCGCCTTCGCCAGCGACCAGATCGATGCCTGGACTGTCTGGGATCCGTTCTTCGCCATCGCCGAAACCCGCTACCAGCCGCGTGTGCTGGCCCGCTCCAGCGAGGTGCTCAGGGTCAACACCTATTTCCTCGCCAACAAGGATTTCGCCAAGGCGCATCCCGAGATCGTCACGACGACGATCGCGGCCCTTGGCGAGGCGGCGAAATGGGCCGACCAGAACCGCGACAAGGTGGCCGAGGCGCTGCACGAGGTGACCGGTGTGCCGCTCGACGCGCAGACGATCGCCGCCAACCGCACCAAATTCGGCATCATTCCGATCACCGACGAGATCGTCGCCGGCCAGCAGGCGACCGCCGACCGCTTCTTCAAGCTCGGGCTGATCCCGAAGGCGGTCCGCATTTCCGACGCGGTGTGGACCGCGCCAGGCAATTGATTTTCTCTCCGACGGTGCCGGGCGAGAACGCCCGGCGCCGTTTGACGTTTGCACCTTCCAAGAGGCCAGACATGACCGCGCCAGCCAGCACCGCCCCGCTCGCTTTCTTCTGGTTCATCCCGACGCATGGCGACGGCTCCTATCTCGGTTCCGAGGAGCAGCAGCGGCCGCCGGAGTTCGGTTACTTCAAGGAGATCGCGCAGGCGGTCGACAGGCTTGGCTTTCCCGGCGTGCTGTTGCCGACCGGCCAAAACTGCGAGGATTCCTGGATCACCGCGACGGGCCTTGCGACGCTCACCGAAAAACTGAAATTCCTCGTCGCGCTGCGGCCGGGCGTGACGCTGCCAACCTTTGCCGCGCGCCAGACGGCGGCCCTCGACCGGCTGAGCAATGGCCGGCTGCTGCTGAATGTCGTGGTCGGCGGCAACCCGACCGAGCTCGCCGGCGACGGCGTCTTCCTGCCGCATGACGAGCGCTATGCCCAGGCGCACGAATTCCTGACCATCTGGCGCGGACTGGTGTCGGGCGAGCGCGTCAATTTCGACGGCAAATATTACCGCGTCGAGAATGGCCGCCTCGACCTTTTGCCGCGCCAAGAGCGGCCGCCGCTCTATTTCGGCGGGTCGTCGGATGCCGGGCAGGATCTGGCCGCCGACCTCGTCGACATGTACCTGACCTGGGGCGAGCCGCCGGCGCAGGTGGCCGAGAAGCTCGCTGCGGCACGAAGCAAAGCCGCGCTGCGCGGCAGAAAACTGCGCTTCGGCATCCGGCTGCATTTCATCGTGCGCGAGACCGAGGAGGAAGCCTGGCGCGCCGCCGACCGGCTGATCAGACACGTCACCGACGCCCAGATCGAAAACGCGCAGGCGCGTTTCCTCACCCAGATGGACTCGGTCGGCCAGCGTCGCATGGCCGAACTGCATGGCGGCCGTCGCGACAGGCTGGTGGTGTCGCCCAATCTGTGGGCCGGCGTCGGGCTGGTGCGCGGCGGCGCCGGCACGGCTCTGGTCGGCACGCCGGAGCAGATCACCGAGCGCATCCGCGAATATCAGGCGATCGGCATCGATACCATCATCGGCTCCGGCTATCCGCATCTCGAGGAAGCCTACCGCGTCGCCGAGCTGCTATTCCCAAAAC
This sequence comes from Mesorhizobium sp. M1409, assembly GCF_040317535.1. Lineage (NCBI taxonomy): Bacteria > Pseudomonadati > Pseudomonadota > Alphaproteobacteria > Hyphomicrobiales > Phyllobacteriaceae > Mesorhizobium > Mesorhizobium sp. M1409. The sequence goes on along the minus strand of NZ_JAMYKV010000119.1, from coordinate 1,917 downwards.
TCGGGCTCGGCACCAGGCGGCAGCGGGCGCATGAGAACATCGCCAACGAATTCTCGGTCGGCTTCCATGGCGCCAACCGCCTGCAGGCCTCGTCATGAGCTTTGGCGCAGGCCTCCGCGGCAATGGCATCGGCTGGCTGCTGCCGGCGCTGGTGATCGCCGGCTGGGAGATTGCATCACGGGCGGGCGTCATGCCGGCCAACGTGCTGCCGGCGCCAAGCGCCGTCGCCGAGGCCTTCTGGCGGCTGACGCTGTCGGGCGAACTGATCCGCAACATCGGCATCAGCACCGCACGCGCGCTTGCCGGCTTCGCCGTCGGCGGCTCGATCGGCTTTGCGCTTGGGCTCGCCAACGGATTGTCGACGCTGAGCCGCGGCCTTACCGACACGACGCTGCAGATGATCCGCAACATTCCGCACCTGGCGCTGATCCCGCTGGTCATTCTGTGGTTCGGCATCGACGAGGAAGCAAAGCTGTTCCTGGTGGCGCTCGGCGTGTTCTTTCCGATCTACGTCAACACGCTGCTCGGCATCCAAAGCGTCGATCCGCAGCTGGTCGAGATGGGCCGCGTCTACGGCATGGATCGCCGCGCCCTGTTCTTCCGCGTGATCCTGCCTGGCGCGCTGCCGGCGATCTTCGTCGGCCTGCGCTATGCCTTGGGCATCATGTGGCTGACGCTGATCGTCGCCGAAACCATCTCGGCCAGTTCCGGCCTCGGCTACATGGCCATGCAGGCGCGAGAATTCCTGCTGATCGATGTCGTCGTGCTGTCGATCCTGATCTATGCGCTGCTCGGCAAGCTCGCCGACAGCCTCGCCCGCCTGCTCGAGCGGCTGTCGCTCGGCTGGCATCCGGCCTTCCAAAACGAATGAGATATTGCCCATGACAGCCGCCAGCCTGACCGCAGCCCGCTCCTTCGTTGCCACGCCGGCGCGGCCGATAGGCTCGGTCGAAGGACAGCGGGCCTTTGCCTTCAGGCAAGTCGGCAAGCGCTTCGGCGACAAGATCGTGCTCGACGGCATCGATCTGGATGTGCCGGCCGGGCAGTTCCTTGCCGTCATCGGCAAGAGCGGCTGCGGCAAGAGCACGCTGCTCAGGCTGCTGGCCGGGCTCGACCGGCCGACATCAGGATCGCTGACATTCGGAGTGGAAGAGGAAGGCCACGGCCGCACCCGCTTCATGTTCCAGGAACCACGGCTGTTGCCCTGGGCCAGCGTGGTGAAAAACGTGCAGGTCGGGCTGACCGGGATAGCTTCCGGCGCGGAGGCGCGCCAACGCGCGCTCGACATTCTCGGCGCGGTCGGGCTTGCCGATCGTGCCGACGAATGGCCCTCGGTGCTGTCCGGCGGCCAGAAGCAGCGCGTGGCGCTGGCCCGGGCGCTGGTCGGCCACCCGCAGATCCTGGCGCTCGACGAGCCGCTAGGCGCGCTCGACGCGCTGACCCGCATCGAGATGCAGCAGCTTCTGGAGCGCATCTGGCTGGCGCAGAAGTTCACCGCCGTGCTGGTCACGCATGATGTCGCCGAGGCGGTCGCGCTCGCCGATCGGGTCGTGGTGATCAGCGAAGGCCGGATCGCGCTCGATCTGGATGTGCCCGTGGAGCGGCCACGCCGGCGCGGTTCCGTCGAGCTTGCGCGGCTCGAGGGCAAGATTCTGGACCGGCTGTTCGGGTAAGGCTGTCGGGGCAGAAGCAGTTCAACGTTCGGAATTTGGCCGAGGCCTCCCCGACTTCGTCATCCACGGGCGGAGCGGAAGCGAAGACCCGAGGATACATGCCGTCACCTTGGCCGAAGTATGCAGCAGAGCAGAATTCTCCACCGTGACGACGCGTTTGAGTCGCGGCATGGCAACTGTGTTCATGCGAAAGCTTTTTTGTCTCGAATGATGGCGTTTAGGACGACGAGAAGCTTCCTTGCGA
>NZ_JAMYKV010000118.1:0-4770 GCF_040317535.1 Mesorhizobium sp. M1409 | reverse complement strand
GAACGACGCTCAACGCGAGCGCGACGACCGGTTCTTGATCTCTACCTCAACCGCAGGCGCCCCTCCCGCGCAGCGGGTTCGTTCTTCGACCCTTTCCGGTCCTCGGCGGCGGACGCGACGAACGGCTCAATTGAGCCCACAGCGGACGCTCGCTTTCTTCTGAAGCAGAGTCAGACTACGCATCCATCTGTGCCTGTCGTATGTCGCGGGCCGGTGGTTTGCCGAACAGACGGCCATATTCGCGGGTGAACTGAGGCACGCTCTCATAGCCCACCGCATAAGCCACCGAACTCACGCTCATGCCATCGGCCAGCATCTGGCGCCGAGCCTCGATCAGGCGCAACTGCTTCTGGAATTGCAAGGGAGACAGCGTGGTGGTCTGGCGGAAATGCTGGTGGAAGGACGAGGTGCTCATCCCCGCGGCCTCGGCCAGTTCCTCGATGCGGATCGGCCGTGCATAGCTTTCGCGGATCATAGCGACCGCACGGGCGATGCGTTGTGCATGGCCATCGGCCCCGCCGAGGCTGCGGAGAGCCGATCCGTGCCGTCCCGCCAGAAGCCAGAAATGAATCTCGCGCAGCAACGGCCCTTGCAGGACCGGGAGGGCAGAGGGACGGTCCAGAAGCCGCATCAGGCGCAGGGCCACATCGGCGACATCTGCGTCGGTCGGCTCCACTCGGACAGGCTTGCACGGATCGCCCGGGACCGCCGCCATCTCGACCGCGAGTTCCCGCATAAGGACGGGGTCGAGTTCCAGCACCAGCGAATAGTAGGGCGCGCCGAGGCTTGCCTGCGTGATCTGGCTGACCGTGGGCACATCGGCCGAGATCAGCAGCGACTCGCCCGGACCGAATTCCAATGTCTCGGCCCCTATCGTGACCCGCTTGACACCTTGTAACAGCATGGCCACCAGCGGCCGATTGACAGCGACCTGCAATTCGCCGGGCTGCGTGGCGCGGATCCCGGTCATGCCGGGAATAGGCGTCGACGCCGCCCCGGAACGGTCGGCATGAGTGTCGGCAAAGCTGCGCACAAGGTCGAGAAGCGTTCGGCTCATGGGGGCAAGTTGAAGGGTGGTGGCGTTTCAGGCAAGAACTAAAGAAGGGTCAGGCAAGAAATCCGGACATTCTGGAAAATCTTTGCCGCAAGGCCGATCCAGATTTGCAGGAACAGGCAAGACTACGCGAGGAATCGGCAACAACTGGAGACGCTCTTGCCGCATGTTGTCCCCATCGCTTCGGATGAAAGGACTTCCCGCATGACCAAGATCGCACTTGTCACCGGCGCCAACCGCGGCCTCGGCCGCAACACCGCTGTCAGCATCGCGCAGCATGGCCGCGACGTGATCGTCACCTATCGCGGCAACGCATCTCAGGCTCGCGAGGTTGTGGCCGAGATCGAAGCCCTGGGCCGTAAGGCGGTTGCCCTGCAGTTCGATCTCGGCGAGGTCGCCAGCTTCGCGGCCTTTGCCGAGACCCTGCGCGCGGCGCTGAAAGAGACCTGGGGCCGCGACAGCTTCGATTACCTAATCAACAATGCCGGCCACGGCGAATTCACCATAATCGGCGATACCACCGAGGCGCAGTTCGACGGTCTGTTCGACGTCCATGTGAAGGGCGTTTTCTTCCTCGTGCAGGCGCTTCTGCCGCTCATCGCAGATGGCGGGCGGATCGTGAACTTTTCTTCGGGCCTGACCCGCGTGTCCTATCCGGGCTTCTCGGCCTATGCGGCCGCCAAGGGGGCGGTCGAAATCTTGACCGTCTATATGGCGAAAGAGCTGGGTGCGCGCGGGATCACAGTGAACACGGTCGCGCCCGGAGCGATCGAGACCGATTTCGGTGGCGGGCTGGTGCGCGACAATGCCGAAGTCAACGCGCAGTTCGCAGGGATGACCGCGCTTGGCCGCGTGGGTCTGCCCGACGACATCGGGCCGATGGTGGCAAGCCTTCTGGGCGAGGATAACCGTTGGGTTACGGCACAGCGGATCGAGGTTTCGGGTGGTCAGGCGATCTGATCAGTCGGACCCCCGACAACTGAAGCGCGCGGCCGTATAGCCGCGCGCATTGTCATTCCGCCGTCGGGAAAAGCCTCCTTTGGCCGTCGACTGAAGCTGAAAGACCGGAATGTCCGGCAACCACGTCGTTCCGAGAGCCACACTTGAAGAGCGGTCCTCCACCCAACGGCGACGTAGAACGCTCCGCGGCTGTACGGCAGAGCCGAATCCTACCGCCGGCTCGGTCCAGAACGTGCCTGTCAACTTCGGATAGGTACAGTAAGCGGACGCTCCGTGATCGCCGTAGAAAAAGCCATGAGGCCGCGGTGACACTCTTGACGCAGGGGCTTTCATCGCTTCCGCTTTATCTCCGTGGCTCGCCTCGTCTGCACCTAAGTTGAATGCCTTCTCCTTCCGGTGTTACGAGGACCGTATTTAGTGTGATGCCGCTGCTGTGAGAACCTGCTACCCTGACCCGCCGAAAAAAACAGGCTAGCCGCGCATGGAACGGAGACTTAGCGCGATACTTGCTGCCGATGTGGTCGGTTACAGCCGGCTCATGGGTCTCGACGAGGGCGGCACGCTTTCGGCGCTCAAGACGCATCGGCGAGAACTGGTCGACGGCAAGATCGCCGAGCACCAGGGCCGGATCGTGAAACTCACAGGCGACGGTATGCTGGTGGAATTCCAGAGCGTGGTGAACGCTGTCGCTTGCGCGACCGACATCCAGCGCAGGATGCTCGAGCGCAACGCCGACGTGCAAGAGGAGCGCCGCATCGAATTTCGCATCGGCATCAATGTTGGCGACATAATCTTCGATGACAACGACATCTACGGCGACGGCGTCAACGTGGCGGCGCGAATTGAAAGCATCGCCCGGCCCGGAGGCATTGCGATCTCCAGTGCGGTTCGCGACCATCTCGGCAAGAATCTTGATCTGGATTTCGAGGACACGGGGGAACACGAGCTCAAGAACATCGACCGGCCGGTCAGGGTCTACCACGTCGCACTCGCCGCGCCGTTCAGTTTTGAGGACAGCGCGATGACAGCATCTCCTCAAAGCCACATGAAGGCAAAACCTTCAATCGCTGTCCTGCCGTTCACAAATATGAGCGGCGACCCCGAGCAGGAGTATTTCTCCGACGGAATTACCGAAGACATCATCACCGACCTGTCGAAAATCTCTGGCCTCCACGTCCTCGCCCGCAACACGGTATTCACCTACAAAGGCAAGCCCGTGAAGGTGCAGCAAGTGGCGCGGGAACTCGGCGTCAAATTCGTGCTCGAGGGGAGCGTACGGAAGGCAGGTCAGCGCGTCCGTATCACGGGACAGCTTATCGACGGGGCTGATGGCGGTCACGTCTGGGCCGACCGATACGACCGTGAACTCACCGACATCTTCGCGATCCAGGACGAGATCACTCACACCATCGTCGATCAGCTCAAGGTCAAGCTGCTGCCGGCCGAAAAGAAGGCGATCAGGGCGGCTCCCACTGACAATGTAGAGGCCTATACGTATTATCTGAGGGGGAGAGAGTTTTTTCACCGAACGTCCAAAACCTACTATGTGCTGGCGAAGCGGATGTTCGGCAAAGCTATCGAACTCGACCCACTTTATGCGCGCGCCTATGCGGGCATCGCCGACTGCGACTCCTTTCTATTCCTAAATTACGACGAGAAAGTTTCTCTCGAAAGCATTCTGGCCAACAGCGGTAAGGCGCTCGATATCGAAAGTGGACTGGCAGAAGCACACGCGTCGCGTGGCCTCGCTCTGTCGGTCGGCCAAAGATATGAAGAGGCCGAAAAGGAGTTCGAGCAGGCTATCGCAAGTGATCCCAATCTATTCGAAGCGCATTATTTCTACGCGCGTGCGTGCTATGCACAAGGTAAGCTCAAAGGGGCTGCCCACCATTACGAGCGGGCCGCCGAGATCAAGCCCGATGACTACCAGTCTGTTCTTCTGCTTATGCAGGTTTATCGTTCTCTAGGGCGGCCGGAAGACGAAAGGGAAGCGGGTCGCAAAGGCGTGTTACGCGCCGAGCGCGAATTGGCGAAGTATCCTGAGAACCCCCGGCCAGCCTATCTCGGCGCAAATGCTCTCGCCTTGATCGGGGAGACCGAACGTGCCACGGAATGGTCGGCACGTGCGCTGGCAATCGATCCGGACGACATTCTGACGCAATACAATACCGCCTGCCTTTGCTGTCATTTCGGCGAGCTCGATCGTGCGCTCGATCTGCTGGAACGCCTGCTGCCTCATGCAAACCACGAGACCAAGGCATGGGTGAAGCAGGATTCTGACTTTGCGCCACTGCACGAGCATCCGCGCTGGCAGCGCGTGCTGGAGCTGGCAGCATAGCCATGAAGCGCCGCCGCATAGTGGTGGACGGAAATGCCTGACCTTGGCGGCACAATCGTGTCTCTCAGGGGAGGATGAATAGCTGCTAGGTATACCTTTGGCGACGTTTGTGCCAGTCGCGGTCAGGGACCGCTCAGGGTCACGAGCGCTGATTGCGCGCAATGTCGGGTTTTGGGAAAGGAGAACGGCCCCGGAAGGTCTCGAAAGGGTCATGGGCGTGAATTCGGCCAAGCGCGACCGAGGTTCCGCTTGGGGTCAGGTCACGACGATGTTCGCGACGACCTGAATGTCCGCTCTCGTGTATCTCATCCTAAAGCGGCGGCCTGTCCGCTACCGTGAAGAGTTTCGGGCGCCGGCAGGCGTACGAAAGTCCCCGAGGAAGGAACCCGCGGGCCACAGTCGATGGCTATGGGGATTT
>NZ_JAMYKV010000117.1:0-4796 GCF_040317535.1 Mesorhizobium sp. M1409 | reverse complement strand
TATCACGCGGCAACATGCTGGTTTCGCCTGCCGCACGGCCGCAGGTCGCAGACCAGTTCGCCGCCAACATCGTCTGGTTCGACGAACACGCGCTGCTGCCCGGCCGCTCCTACATCCTGCGCACCGAGACCGATCAGACCAGCGCCACCGTGACCGACCTGAAATACCGGATCAACGTCAACAACTTTGCCCATGAAGCGGCCAAGTCGCTCGACATGAACGAAGTCGGCATCTGCAACATCTCGACGCGGACGCCGATCGCCTTCGATCCCTTCGCCGAGAACCGCATCACCGGCGCCTTCATCCTGATCGACCGCATCTCCAACGCCACGGTCGGCGCCGGCATGATCCTGCACTCGTTGCGCCGCGCCGAAAACATCCATTGGCAATCGCTCGATGTCGGCAAACGCGTCCGCGCCGACATGAAGAACCAGCGGCCCGCCGTGTTCTGGTTCACCGGGCTGTCGGGCTCCGGCAAGTCGACCATCGCCAACCTGTTCGAAAAGAAGCTGTTCGCCACCGGCCGCCATACTTATATCCTGGATGGCGACAACGTCCGTCACGGTCTCAACCGCGATCTTGGTTTCACCGACGCCGATCGCGTCGAGAACATCCGCCGCGTCGCCGAAGTGGCGCGGCTGATGGCAGATGCCGGGTTGATCGTCATTGTGTCGTTCATTTCGCCGTTCAGCGCCGAGCGGCGCATGGCGCGCGAATTGATGGCCGACGGCGAGTTCATCGAGGTGTTTGTCGATACGCCGTTCGAGGAATGCGCCAGGCGTGATCCGAAGGGCCTCTATGCGCGCGCACTGAATGGCGAGATCAAGAATTTCACCGGCGTCGATTCCCCTTACGAAGCGCCGGAAAACCCGGAAATCCATCTCAAGACACTCGGCAAATCGGCCGAGGAGATGGTAGACGCCCTGGAACACTGGCTGAAGAAGCGCGACATTGCCGAAGACCAACACCACAGCGGCGGCATCTGACGAGGAACGGATGGTGAAATCTTTCGAGCGGCGGGCAGGCGCGAGGTGATGCGCGTTTTCCATGCCGGCTGCGCGGTCGACCGGAAATCAGATTCCTCGCCGGTGACCGAGGCGGACCGCGAGGGCGAAAAGATCATTCTCGCCGGACTGCGCGCCGCATTTCCCGGCCTTGCATCGAGCGGCCACATCCCAAAGCTCTGTCCTCTTGCGACCATCTTGATTGAAGTTAGGAATATGCTTCGGGCGGCTTAAGCGCGCCGGCAACAGCGTCAAATTTGGGATCACCCCGCGAGAGCTAACAGTTACCCGCGACCAGTTGATCAACAGAGCGGCCTAACCGACGCTCTAATCATCTCCTGTGCCGCTCTCGTCCTTCGGCGCTGGGCAACTTCACACCTTCTTCAACACGCGGGTGGCCAGCCTGGCCATCACCGCTGCCGGTCGTTGATCATGCTGGTATCCCTGCCCTATCCGCTGGCTCCGGCCGGCGGGTTTTTATTTCAGGGCGGATATGGGGGATAGGTGATGCGGTTGTTTGGCGGCCGTGGTCCAACTCTTCATAGCATCGGGTTTCTGGCTGTCGGCCGGATGCAACAAACCCCTCCGCCGCCCGTTGAGTCCGCTGGGTTAATCATAGATCATACTCGCCTGCTGCCCTGCGCCGGTCAGCTCTTTTGGACGCCATGCCATCGACCTCGATACGCAAGTTCGACTATGACCCGAACACCAGGGTACTCTCGGTCTGGTTTGTGGCAAGCGGGAAGCATTACGAGTTCTTGGACGTACCGCTTGAGAGCTTTACCGCGTTCAGATCTGCCTTCGCCAAAGGCCGTTATTTCAACGAGCACATCCGCAGTCACTTCCGGTACCGCCTTGTTGAGCAGGAGCCGGGCTAATGGCCTTGCTGTCTGCGGGCGTTGAAGGACTAGGAATCGAGCTCCAATGCCTCATGGCCGGGTTGCTCATGCCAGATGACCTGCCGCAGATCGCGTTTATCCACTGACTGGCCGCAAATCGGACAAGCGTAAAAATGCTCCTGCGCAGGTACTGGCTTGCCGTCATGCCGACGGCCCGTGATCGGCGGGCCAAGATGCGAAAGCTTTGTCATCGGTTGCCGAGCGCCTTGGCATCGCGCTCCAGCGTCTCACGGTCGTTGCGATGCTTTTTTATGAGTTCTCTAACCTCGGGAATCGTACGGCCAAATTTGCTGGCGAAATAGCCGACTTCATATTGCTCATCGCCAGACACCCGTTGGCGATCGCGAAAATCACGCTTGCTCTTGTCGTCTGCCATGGCCAATGCCTCCTGTTTTCACACAACAGGAGAGGACTGCCAAGGTTCCGCAACCAGCGTTATTCCCGAACTTTCACCCGCGGTGTCGATGACATGGCAGTGATGGCATCGATATCCACAGTGACAAGGCCACCACCATCGATACGAACGGTGACTTTTCCATCCTCTGCATCAACTCGCGTAGCAAACCCACTGATTTCGAGCTTCTGGCCCGCCTTGGCATTCCTCGGCGTGTCGATGGCAAGCGGGAAATTATATGAGGGAATGCTCACGCTCGACACGCCGTCATCCATCACTTTCAGGATGGTGGCCGATAGCGTGATCTCGTCGCCGACTCTCGGTGCTCGGGCCATTTTTTGTCGCTCGTTTCATCGCGGTAGTCATTGAAACATGCAACTTAGCTAAAATGTTCCGGAACCGATTGGAGGCTCGCAGCTTGAGTCGCGGCTTGGTGAGTCTTGTGCATGCGTTTGAGGTTTGTCGCGCCTTTGATGCCGACCCTGGTGGAGAAGCCTCCCGAGGGCGACGACTGGATTCACGAGATGAAGTTCGACGGCTACCGTTCGCAGCTCATCATCGATGAAGACGGTACCACGATCTACACGCGCAACGGCCACGATTGGACGGCGAAATATCGCGACCTGGTGACAGAGGCCAAGACACTCGGCGCCGAAAGCGCGATCGTCGACGGCGAAATCATCGTGCTAAACGAGGCGGGACTGTCGGACTTCGGCGAACTGCGCAAGGCAATCACCCGCCGACAGCATGACCTCTATTTCGTTGCCTTCGATCTGCTCCACCTCAACGGCCACGATCTGCGCGACATGGCGCTAGAGGAGCGCCGCGAGATCCTGGCCAGCATGATCGAACCTGACGGGCGCATTCAGTTCAGCGAGCCACTGCCGGGCGAGGCTGAGGCCATCTATCATCTGCTCGACCAGGCCGGCCTCGAGGGGATGGTGTCGAAGCGGCGCGACAGCATATACCGCAGCGGGCCATCCACAAACTGGCTGAAGGCGAAGTGCTATTCGGTCGATGAATACGAACTGATCGGGGTCGAGCGCGAGGTAGGCAAGCCGGCGTTTGCTTTGATGGCCGAGCGCGGCACATGGCGCTATGTCGGCTCAGCTTTCATCAATTCCAGCCGCGCTATTCGCGAGCGGCTGTGGAGGCGCGTACAGGAACACGCCGGGCCGGCGCCGAAGGGAATGAAACGACCGGCGACGCAATGGGTCAAACCAGGCATTATCGGCCGTGTAAAGCACTTACGTGGGGAGGAAGATTTGGGCACGCCTCGCTGCAGGATTTCAGGGAAGAATGAGCAAGCGCGGCAACGATTTTCTCCACCATTGGGTATTGGACCATTTGCCGGACGACCCGATCATCGACCCGGTGCTGCTGCTGATCGAGATGGCCGTGGACGCGAAGCAGGCGGCGCAGAGCCAAGGCATTCCCGGCCAAGAGATCGATGAAGAAATTGGCACGATATACAAATTCATCATGCAGGGCTTACGCTGACAGGAGCAGCCAAACAGCACGAAGCGGAACTTAACATCGCCGGGCAAATTGGTTCACCATGGACGCAGGACGAAATCCCGAACGACTGATGCCAAGCCCGCCGCCGAGATGGCAGTACCGCAAGGGCGTATTGCTACTGGCCGCTGCCTTGTTGCTTGCGCCGGGTGCGTTCGCGATCTGGTGGGCCATCTTTCGATGAGCACGCGCGGGGTCAACTTTCTCGACAGATGGATGGCAGAACATCTTCCAAACGCCATCACCGACGATCCCGTGGCCATCAGCGATCTTGCAGACGAGGCGATGAAGGCGGCCGACAGAGAAGGGATTCCCGCCGACGAGATCAACGAAGAAGTCTGGAGCGTGCTCGAGGTCATTTTCGATGCCATGCAGCATCGCACCGGCGGCTTGGCAGGCTGATGGAGCACAGCGATATAGGGGAAGGAAAAGCCGGCGGACGTCGTCTTGGGGAAGGCGTCGCCGGCAAGTGGCAGGCCGGTTTCGGGTGTGGGCGGGCAGCCTACCAATTCATCAGTGCCGGCACTATGATCTCAAGTGAGCAGCTTAGCTAGTGGTAAATTAGCGCGGTCCATCTGGTCTCAGATTGCCGGGACAAAGTGCCCGAGAGTTCCTCCCCGGCCATGCGGCTCGACACCCTTTTGACAGAGGGAATGCCAAATAGGCGCCGGGCCTGACCGACGAGCTGTCTGTGAACTAGCCCGCCGGTGATGCGCTGGTCGGTCACGCCCTACAGAGGGGCAAACTTATCGAGATGCAGGCGTATTCGCTGGCCTTCCGCGAAGGCTAGGGCGAGCGATTCCAGTTCGAATGATCGGGTTAGTCCCTGATCTTCCTCGACCACACGGACGAACCATTCGCCACAGGCTTCATCACTTCGATGCAAGGATGCCCTTGCGGTTGGGTATCTCGCTATCCACCATTGCCTCTCACGCCGAGGACAAATATCGCCAGCAGCACGACGAAAAGCACGGTGGCGATCAC
>NZ_JAMYKV010000116.1:0-4896 GCF_040317535.1 Mesorhizobium sp. M1409 | reverse complement strand
TGGTTTTTCTGGCCCCCTTGCTACTGGATTTTCCCCTCAAACCATCTGTTTTTGCCTCATCCTTTCTGGGTCGGGGTCTTGCGCGGGGTCCGCCCCCCCACTTCCAACTCCAATCCGCAGCGCCGAAAGCGCCTTGACGAGCGGCTTCTCATGTGAGGCCGCATTCGTCACCGCCAGATCTTTGTCTTGGATGGCGGTCGCACTGCCAAGCTAAGTCTTCCATGAGGGTTGTCGTCCTCCGAACTCGGATCGGAACGCCACTCTCCGCCTGATCAGGGGGGCCGAATTTGAGGACAGCTCACCTGCGATTGGCGGATCATAGGCGGTGGCTTCGCGGGACCTTCGGCTGCTCGTTTAGTTCGCTGCGGGTTCATCCTTGCCTTTGGCGCGCAGGGCCTAACCTGATCGCAGAGGCTCCAGGCGACCGAGACACGCCGAGTGGCGCAATCGCGGAACATATCTGGAGAGCAGACGAGGACGTTTCAGGGGCAGGCTACGCAGCTTGCCCGTGGCCTCGGCCCGGTCCCCATGCTTTTGTTCGGGCTTTCGACATTCTTGTCCAACTTCGGACAAAAGACGCTTTGCGGATTTTGTTGCGGCGACGGCTCGTCGCTGAAAAACCAATTTGATGCATAGCTTTGAGACAAATGGCGCGGTGCTTGCTCCAGGCTCGTTAGGCCCCAAGAAAGCACGTAGAAACCAGGAACAATGCCATTGCTGACACCGCGAAGCTCCATACAAGCGCCTGAGAAGGTCGTCCCTGTTCCCGCTGAACATCGGGGCATCCTCCACTCCAGAAGTCCGTGCTCGGTAACTGTCTTGCTCACGATTGGCCTGAGGCCGACTGCCTATTGCGACGCGCACACTTCCGATCACCACCACCTTTTTCGTCGAGCACGAGAAGCGGATCGTCTATGTCCCTTCAAGCGCTATCGGCGTAGCGGGCCTGTCCGAGCCGCTCGAACGCATACAGATCACCCATACCGACTGGGCGTGGGGGGGGCGACGAAGAGGAGCCATGCCGTCCCTAACGGCATGCCAAAGAACGGAAACCGCAAAGCCTCATCTAATGTCCCGGGATGCCGGTTATTCACCCCAACCTGCTCGACCTATCAGCTTCCCAATTTCGAAAAGCTCTATGACGAGTTTGAGAAGGAGGGAATTGACGCGGTCTATTGCGTCTCCGTCAACGATGCCTTCGTCATGAATGCGTGGGGGAAATCCTTGGCTCTGCAGAAGGTAGAGCTCATCCCGGACGGCGCTGGCGAGTTCAGGCGCAAAATGGGCATGCTGGTCGCGAAGGACAATCTCGGCTTCACGCTGGCGCTACGCCGCCCTGATCAACAATGGCGTGGTGGAGCCGTGGTTCGAGGAGGAGGGTTTCTCCGACACTGCAAAACCGACCCCTATGGTGTCACATCCCCACGGAACGTTCTTGGACGTTGGAGGCCATTAAAGCTGAGGCCGCAAAGCAGCCAATTCTCGTCAAGCCTGTTACCACAGCCAACCGCGCGGCCAGATAGTTCGTCGGCAGGCTCTTTGTTCCGGATTATGAGAGCCAGGAAAGTGGATGAATAATGCCCGACAAATCAGGATATGCGCTATGCCACCCTAGGCGGCGTCCTTGGATATTGGAGCAACGTTTGGATCATGCAATTGAACGGTGATCAGAGACTGGTGGCTTATCGGCGGATGCTTCGCATCCGTCGATTCGAAGAAGAGGGTATGCGCCTGATAAAAGGTGACAAGATCCCTGGTTGGTTCCACTCGAGCGTGGGTCAGGAAGCCGCTATCGTGGGGGCATGTCTCGCCCTTCGGGACGATGACGCCATGACCGGCACCCATCGTTCGCACGGCCATCCGATCGGGAAGGGTGCGGATCTGAACGCGCTCATGGCCGAGATGATGGGGAAGGAAGGCGGCATTTGCAAGGGGCGCGGCGGTTCGATGCACTTTGCAGACAATTCGGTCGGGATCATCAGCGAATCGGGTGTCGTCGGAGGGGGCATTCCTCTTGCCACAGGATGCGCGTTCAGTGCCAAGGTGCGGGGCGTCGATCAGGTTACCCTTTGCTTCTTCGGCGATGGAGCGGTGAACCAAGGCACCTTCCATGAGAGTCTCAACATGGCGTCGCTGTGGAAGCTTCCGGTCATCTATCTTTGCGAGAACAACGGCTATGCCATGACCACCTCAGTGGCGCAAAGCCACGGGCAGCTGGACATCGCGCTGCGGGCCGCGGGCTATGGCATGCCAGGGGTAACGGTTGACGGACAGCACGTGAGCGCCGTCTATGACGCTGCGGCACAGGCCGTTACGCGAGCACGCGCGGGCGAGGGGCCCACTCTGATAGTAGCCACCACCTATCGGTTCGATGAGCACAATTTCGGTTTGGTGATTCCGGGGGAGCCTTATCGATCGGTTGAAGAAGTCGAGGCTCACAAACGCGAACGCGATCCGATTTTGCTATATCGTATTGTGCTCCTCGCAGAAGGCATAAATGAAAAGAGTCTGAGAGCAATCGAGGACGAGGTTGCCGAAGCTGTCAAGCTGGCTGTACAATTTGCTTTGGCCAGCCCCATGCCTCGGCCCGAAGCTTTGCCCGATTACATGTTCAACTCGCCCCCTGCAGGCTATTACAGCTTCGTAGCTGGGCTGGAGACCAATTAATCAACATGGAAACTGATGCCCAGAAACTTGCCGCGACGCCGGGCACCCATATTCAGATGACCTATCTTGAAGCGCTCGTGCAGGCTCAGATGGAGGAAATGGATCGTGATGAGCGCGTCGTCCTGATGGGAGAGGACATCTCGGTCCATGGCGGCGCCAAACTTATTGAGCGCTTCGGCAAGAACCGGATTTGGAATATGCCGATTTCAGAAGGCAGTTTTACGGGCCTTGGAATCGGGGCTGCCGTCAACGGATTGCGACCGATCGTAGACCTCGCAGGTGCCAGCTTCGTATATCTCGCCTCGGACCAGATCATCAACCAAGCCTCGAAATTGCGGTATATGACTGGAGGCCAAATCGACATTCCGATCGTGTTTCGTTGCTGTATGTTCTCGGTGGGGTCCGAGGCGGCGCAACACGCCGACCGGCCTTATCCGTTTTTTATGAATGTGCCGGGCCTCAAGATCATCAGCCCGACTAGCGCCGCCGACATCAAGGGGCTGATGAAATCGGCCATTCGCGACGGCGATCCTGTACTCGTCTTCGAAGACGCCCGCCTGTGGCCGCTCAAGGGTAATGTGCCCACAGATCCGGACCATGTAATTCCCATTGGCAAAGCGGAAGTGAAGCGTGAGGGAAGAGACGTAACCCTTCTCGCTATTGCCGGCGCCATTCGGCCGACGATGGAAGCTGTCGACGCGCTCGCCGAGGAAAGCATTTCGGTCGAAGTGATCGATCCACGTACGTTGAAGCCGCTCGATTATGAGGCCATCAAGATGTCAATCGCGAAGACCGGACGGCTCGTGGTAGTCGAGAACGGTCACCGTGTCTGCAACGTCGGAAGTGAAATCGCCGCGGTGATGGCCGAAGAGGCGTTCGATCTATTGAAGCGACCAATCCTACGCCTGAGCGCTCCGGACATTCACGTACCATTCAGTCCGGCCCTGGAGAAAGATTTCTTCCCGACGAAGGACCACATCATCGCCGCCGTACGGCGGCTACTCTAGCCGAAGCACAGGCTGTTTCCCGGTCCTCACGGAACCGCGCCGATCGACGTATTCGGCCTGCGGCTTGCCGCGTGCCGCCGTCGTCATCGACAAGCGGGCGTCGGTGCAAATGCCGCGGCATAATTCCGAGGCCAAATTAACTCCGAGTGAACAGAAAACCTGAGGATTTCTGCGGATAGCGCATGGGTATCGGCATAATCAGAGGCTCCGCAGGAAGGCCAAGAGATGATCGTAGGGGCAAGGCGTAGCGCCCGCCGGCCCCATCCTTTTGTTTAGTCTTCCGACATTCTTGTCCAACTTCTGACAAAAGAAAGGTCTGTCGGCGACGCCTCGCCGCTGCAAAAGCAATGTGATTGCACGGCTTAAAGTCAAATGGCGCGGCGCTTGCTTCAGACTTTCCGGTCCCGAGCGAAAGCGCGCATAAAACCAGGAAAGCAATAGTTATGATCGTGAAAAATAAGGTTTCCTTGTCATCTTTCGCCAGCATCTGCGCGATGAATCGATCGCGCGGCCAAGCCCTCACCGTTGGGAAGATAAGACATCCCTCGACTATTTCAGCGACAAGCGTCCTCCCTTCTCGGTGCCCGGTGCCTTACCCCGACCTGCTCGAAGCTGCCAACCGCCCAATTTCGAAAAACTCCATGACGAGTTTGAGGAGAGGGAATCGGCGCGATCTACTGCGTGCCCGTCAACGATGCCTTCGTCATGAACGCTCGAGGCAAAGCGGTTGCGGTGTCGTTGGTCGACAATCCAGCCTTAATTGCTAGATCACGAATACTGCGATTCACCGCAAAAATTCTTTTTCTATGATCGATGCCATGATCGGTGCATTAGCAACAGCGCGGGAAATCAGCAATGCCAATTATGGAACGTACATTTTTCCATGACAAGTTCGACTTAACCGGGAAAACTGCTTTGATAACCGGCGGAGGGCGTGGCATCGGTTTGCAGATCGCGCTCACCTTGCAACAAGCCGGTGCCGATATTATCCTTACTGGCACTGACGGGATCCGCGTGGCGAAGGCCGCAGATCAGTTCCCCGTCAAACCGCAGGTCCATCAACTCGATGTCACGGATTCGCAGGCGGTGCGCGATCTCGCCGGTAAAATCGACCTTTGCCCCGACATCCTTGTCAACAATGCCGGCGTGTCTCGTTCCGCGCCGACGAGTCATACGACCGATGAGGATTGGCGGGCGGTGCTCTCTGTCAATTTGGACGGCG
>NZ_JAMYKV010000115.1:0-5137 GCF_040317535.1 Mesorhizobium sp. M1409 | reverse complement strand
GCCGGCTCCCGACGACGACGCCTATGCGCGGGCGGCCTATGAGGCGCCGCAGGGCGAGATCGAGACGACGCTGGCACAGATCTGGACGGAGCTTCTCGGGGTCGAGCGGGTCGGACGCCACGACAACTTCTTCGAGCTCGGCGGCCATTCGCTGCTGGCCGTGCAGGTGCTCAGTCGAGCGTTAGATCTTGGGCTGAACTTTAGCGCCGCCGACCTCTTCCAAGCCCCTGTTCTGAAGGAACTTGCATCGAAGATTCATTTGGAGCCACAGCCCAGTACTTCGGGAGTGATTTCCGTTCGACCAACCGGATCGCAGCCACCGCTCTTCTTTGTCCCCACAGGTTTTGGAGATTGTTCCTATGTCCTCGGTTTGGTGGAGGAAATGGATGTAGACTGCCCTGTATACGCTCTGCCATGGCCGCCCTTCAATGACCTTTGTCCACCAACTCTTGAGGCGATAGCCGCGGAGGTAGTCCTTGCTATTAGAGAGATCCAGCCCCGGGGCCCATACCGCTTTGCTGGATACTCATCAGGTGCAATCGTGGCTTATGCAATTGCCCAGCACTTGCTGAGTCTCGACGAAGCTGTGTCATTCATGGCGTTCATCGATGTTCCGACACCTACAAATTTGTCAAAGTTATCACCTATAGATTTGGTACGAGAAGTTGTGTTGGAACGTTGTGAATTCGTCAACGATGAATTCGTCGAAGTATTGGAGCGCTTTGCCGGACAATGCTCAATAGCTGAGTTGCTTGAAACGGCACAGCAAATTGGGGCTTTGCCTCCGGATCATGATCTCCAAGGTGATGTTTTGATGTATCAAAGGACCGCCCAATTCCACCAGGCGCTACAGTCGTATCGAGTTCCGTCGCTTCCAATTGAGATACATCAGTTTTATGCCAGTGAGCCTCTCATCAGTCGTTGGGTACCACCTGATAAACAATTAGATCGGGAGGCTGACTTGCCAAAGCAGGGTTGGGACCTGGTTTTAAATGCGGGGGCCATTCATGCGGTACCGGTTCCAGGCAACCACGCTACCATGGTGAGCAATCCAAAAAACCGCCGAGTTCTGGCTCGAGCCATTTCAACGGCCTTAATCGGGATTCTTAAATAGATCCCAAAGAATTTCCCCGAATGTTCTGACCTCGCAGGTTAGTCTCGAGCCCCAAATTCTCCCGCAAGTCGGGAAGTCCCGGCCCGGTGGTCCAAGATGGGAAGCAGTTCATATGTGGTCCGCCGCCCGCTCTGACCTCTGATCGACGCCAGCGTGTTCGAAAAGAAGGACCCAAATAGATGGATATTATCACCATTGATCAAGAGAACATCATCGTCGGCATTCGTCCAATAGAGAGGGCCGATGAATCCTCTTTATACGCTTCCGAAGTTACGTCTATGGGACGCGCTGTTCCTAAAGTCCGCCGCGAAAGCGGTGCCGCAAGAGTAGTCGCCCGAACACTTCTTGGGCAACTGGGATTCCCATCAATGCCGATCCTAAAGACGCGCTCTGGTGTTCCGCTCTGGCCACCCGGCGTCATCGGATCTCTGGCGCACCACGATACAGTAGCGGCCGCCGCTATTGCAGGGACGAAAAGGATTGCAGCTCTCGGCATCGACATTGAGCCTAATGAACCACTGCCGGAGAACCTGATCGAATTGATTGCCACCCCTAACGAGCAACGCATGTACGATCTACATTTGCTCACGCGGCGGGACCTCTTCGTTTTGAAGGAGGCGGCGTATAAGGCGTATTTTCCACTGTACAATCAGTTCCTTGAATTCCAGGACGTGGAAATTGATATCTCTGCGCGATTAGGGCACGTGTCGAAGGCAAATTGCACGTTTTCGCTCGAGTTACTTATTTCCAAGAATGTAATTGGGTTGGCGTATTCACGGTCGGCATATTGAGCGACGCTGTTGGGATGATCGAGGCGGCGCACCAGCGTCGCTCGAACGAATGGATGCATGGCGCGGTCGACATGCGTGTTTCAGCAAGTCCCGGACACCTTTTGACCTGCCATTGAACTGTCATCCAGTGGCGATTAGAGCCTTGGCCGTTTCTGTTACGCCTCTTGGCGCGGGTTGAGCAACCGGCGGAGGCGCGGAGCCTTCCATCAGCACAGCGTCGGAGCCGGTTGCGGTGATGTCCTCGGCGTATGCCGCCGGGGTCTGGTAGCCGAGCGAGGAATGGGGCCTCGCGGTGTTGAACAACACGACGAGAGAACGCCCACGGGACCGAGGAACGCAAGTTTCTTTATCCATGGCATCCCTGGGCCGGGCGTTGTGTTCACGTTCATGAGGTGATCGAGAAGGCTGACCGGGAGGTTTTCCGCTGCAGTCTCTCTGGCCACGCCTCCGATCGGTGGCTGGAGGTTCCGGCCTGGATGTTTGATCGCGCGGTCTGCACCGCGTGGCGCATTGCCGCTGCCCCACATGTCGATCCCAGAACGCTTGGCGTCTTGGTGACACTGCTGCAGGACGCGACGGCCAATTCCCACACCCCATCGCAATTGGAGGATTCGGGCGCAGCATCGGATCCTCACGACGCGAATCGGGGAGAGGTCCATGCCGCGCCAGCCCACGACATATCAGTTCGATCTGTTCTCCAAGCCGCACGATGCGGAGACCGCGCAGATGCCACCATGGCAGGCGCTGCCGGAAGAGACGCGCCTGACGCTGACAAAGCTGATGGTGCGCCTGATCCTCGACCACGTCGACGGCGAGCGCGCCGTTCCGCGGCAGGAGGCACGCCATGATGCAGGAGAAGATCCGGCCCCACCATCTGGAGCGAAAGGCGATCCTTTATGTGCGGCAGTCCTCGGCCCATCAGGTTCTGCACAATCGTGAGAGCAGCGCCCTGCAGTATGCGATGCGCGATCGCCTGGTCGCGCTCGGCTGGTCTTGCATCGAGACGGTCGATGACGATCTCGGCCGCTCTGCTGCTGGCGGTGTCGCGCGAGCGGGCTTCGATTGGCGAGCCGCGTTGCATCGCCTTCGGTGGACTACGCGTCGACGACGCCATCGAGGAAGCTCTTCTGCGGGTTGTCGAGCCGGGAGCGATAGCCGCGGCCGTCGAGGCCGAAGCGCAAGCGGCCAGTCGCCGCGATCAGGTCCGCGATGCTCTGATGCGCGATCGCGAGGCGGCACGCTACAACGCCGATCGGGCGTTCCGGCAATACGACGCCATCGATCCGCAGAACCGGCTGGTCGCGGCGGAACTGGAGTTGCGATGGAACCGGGCGCTCACGCGTGTCGGCGAGATCGAGAGCAGGATTGCCGCGCATGATGCCTCGACATCGGAGCCATCACTTCTGTCGCCAATACACGTCACCGCGCTCGCCGCCGATCTCAAGGCTGTGTGGGCGGCGCCGACGACGGATGCAAGGCTCAAGAAGCGCATCGTTCGCACCGTCATCCGGGAGGTGGTCGCCGATATCGATGTCGAAGCGTCAGAGATCGTTCTTCTGATCCATTGGGTTGCATACTGAACTGCGCCTGCCGAAGCGGCGCCGTGGACAGCGCAACAGCACGTCCGGCGATATCATCGCGGCCGTCCGCCAACTGGTGCTCATCGCCAATGATGATCTGATTGCTGGCATCCTCAACCGCAATGGACTGGTGACCGGTCACGGCAATCGACGGACACGCGAACGGGTCACCGCGCACAGGTCGCATCATAAGATCCCTGTCTTCCGGCCAGCGGCGGACGGCAAAGAGCCATGGCTTAACCTGAACAAGGCGGCGCGCCTTCTCGGCGTTGCACCGAAGACCCTCAGGCTCGCCGCCGAGGCGGGCGAGATCGAAGGCGTTCATCCTCTGCCGGATGGTCCATGGGTCTTCAGCCGATCAACGCTTGGCGAACCGGCGGCACAGCGCATCGTTCATCGCGCGCGGCAAAACCCAAAATACCCCACGGGAACGCATCCAGATCAGCAAAACCTATTCACTTCAACGACATAGACAGATGGGTGTTATGAAACAGGATTTAAGTCCTCCCGCCATTCGGCGATGGCGCTGCGAGCGTGGTCGAGGCCGAAGAACAGGCTCTCGTTCAAGAGCTCGTCGCGCATGCGACCGTTGAAGGATTCGACATAACCGTTCTGCATCGGCTTGCCTGGCGCGATGTATTGCCATTCTTGCCGCGGTGAGCGATCAGTTCCGTCAGTTCACGGGCAACCCGACGGCCGGAGATTGAGGTGTCCGGGATCGCGGCCAAACATTCGCGCGTCACGTCGTCGACGATGTTGAGCACGCGGAAGCGCCGGCCGCAGGCGAACTGGTCATGCACGAAATCCAGCGACCAGCGCGCATTCGGCTTTGCCTCGACTAGGATCGGCGCCCGCGTGCCGACGGCTCGTCGTCGCGCCCGACGCTTGCGCACCGTCAGTCCTTCCTCGCGGTAAAGACGATAGATACGGTTGATCCCCGATGTCTCGCCCTGGCGCCTGAGCAGAATGAACAGCCGTCGATAGCCAAAGCGTCGGCGCTCGTTGGCGAGGTCACGCAGCCGACCACGCAGCTCCGTCTCTGGCGCTCGGCGAGACTGGTAGCGGATCATCCTACGATCGGCGTCGACAAAGGAACAGGCCCGACGCTCCGACAGGCCCATGACGGCCCGCAGATGCGCGACGGCTTCGCGCTTGGCGGCGGGCCCTACCATTTTTTTGAAAGAAGCTCGCGCAGTGCCGAGGCTTCCAGCATCTGGTCGGCGAGCAGCTTCTTCAGCTTGGCGTTCTCGTCTTCCAAGGCCTTCAGCCGCTTGGCGTCGGAGACGTCCATCCCGCCATACTTGGCCTTCCAGTTATACAGCGTCGCCTCGGAGATCCCATGCTTGCGCGCCAGGTCGCCCGCCTTCGCCCCCGCTTCGTGCTCACGCAGAACCGCGATGATCTGCTCTTCCGTAAACCGCTTTCTCTTCATCAGTCCGTCCTTCAATCAAGGCTCGGACTCTAATCTCAGATGGAGGAAATTTTCAGTGGCAGGTCACCTTGGCGGGTACCGCGGTTTGGCTTCGATGGAGAAGGTCGGACGGATCTCGCCCGCGTGCCAAGCGCGGGTCGCGGTCGAGTAGCTCAGCCATTCGGCTTTCGCCCTCACAGATCCGGGCGGGCGGATTTCCCGCACCCGGCTCTTCCCGAGG
>NZ_JAMYKV010000114.1:0-5246 GCF_040317535.1 Mesorhizobium sp. M1409 | reverse complement strand
GTCGTCGACCTCTTCACCCCAGCCGAATGCGCCAACTACTTCAAAGCCGCAGGATATGAACCGGATTAAACAGGACGTGCTCTAGAACTGTAAATCGGATTCTTGATCCCCTCGTGCCCTCCGTCGGTTTGGATATTCCCGGGGTGAAATACGTCGATATAAAAGCGGGATCTGACCTGTACGACACGATCTTTTCGGCGAAGAGCATAATAGCGTTTTCGCCCCTATTTCGTGGATTGGTGACACGAGCCAACAGTTTCGCAGATGAATCCTTGTCTTTCAAGCAGTTTCACAACGCCAATGCCGATCCATGCAAAATGTGGCTCATTCGTCGTCGCTATTCGCGTCTTGTCCAATGTACAACGAAGGCGAACGGAAAGTGATGGGAATTCGGCACCAAGCACCGCCGCAACTCTTTCGATCGCTTGGAGGGTCATTTTCTGGGTTCTTCCGGCGAGTTTTTTCCTTTGCGGGCAATTTTCCTATAGCGCGTGAGATTGATCAGCCCCTCGCATCGCGAATTTCATCGAGGCCAGCGGTCTTAGACCGCGCTGAAAGGCCGGACATATGACCGCACCTATCCCCCTGGAGGCGCTTGCCTGCGTGGCCGTTCCACATATGTCGCGCTTCTCTATTCGGCGTTTTGAATTCGAGCGCTTTCAAGCTTTCCACGCCGCCGGGGCCTTGATGTCTTTTCGCGAGTCTTGCTTCTCTCCGGGATCGGCACTGGGCCTTGCCGCATGATCTCGACGGTCTCCACGCCGTCGCTGCTCAACAGAATGATCTCGGCGCGCCAAACGTGCTTCTGTGGTGCATTGAGATACCATCAGCGCATTCAAGCGCTGGCGATCAATCGACGAAACGGTGAGGGATTTTGCTGTGCGCATGCGCCAGACTCGCATGCAAACCCGCGAAACGGAATCCCAAGCCGGACTCCTATGTCAGGCGAGAACCACTAGCTAGTTTCCGTCCATAAACGCCAAATCATTGATCTTATTGCTTAAATCGCGATTTTGCGAAGGCAAGGCCCGGCGGTTTCAGGTACACTTTGGTTTCATGCCACTGATTCCAAAGCACAATCTGCAACCGCCGGAGCCGACAATGCGACAAGAACGCACCGTCCAAGCCAGCATATTCGATCTTTTCGCCGCGCACGAGATCGGCCACGAACTGAAGGCGATGTCGCACTGGCTGGACGAGCGCCGCGATCTGCTTGGCTTGGTGGCGCGAGATTTGGGTCGGCACGGCGTCAGGGCCACCGGACGGCAAGGCCTACCTGCTGAAGCGGTCTTGCGTTGCGCGCTTCTCAAGCAATACCGGCAGTTGACCTATCAGGAGCTGGCATTTCATCTGGAGGACTCGGCATCATTCCGGGCCTTTGCCCGCCTGCCGTGGTCCTGGAGCCCGCGGAAGTCGGTGCTGCAAAAGACGATCAGCGCGATCCGGCCCGAGACCTGGGAAGAGATCAATCGGGCGCTGCTGTCGAATGCCCGCCAGGCAAAACTGGAAGATGGTGCGGTCGTGCGGCTGGACAGCACTGTGACCTCGGCACTCATGCACGACCCGAGCGACAGCAGCCTGCTGTGGGACGCTGTGCGGGTCATGGTGCGCCTATTGAAGCAGGCTGATGCCTTGGCCGGTGGCGCCGGCCTGGAATGGCGCGATCATTGCCGCGCGGCCAAGAAGCGCGCCCGCAAGATCCAGTTCACACGCGGCCGACCCGACCGTGTCCAACTCTACCGTGAACTGATCGCGATCGCCTGCGCGACCTTGGCCTATCTGAAGCAGGCGACGGAACGATTGGCCATGGCGAGCACTCCGCTCGTCGAACTCTGGCAAGCCCAACTCTGTCACTATCGGCCGCTGATCGAGCAAATCATCGCACAGAGTGAGCGGCGAGTGCTGGCCGGCGAGCAAGTGCCGGCCGGCGACAAGCTGGTCAGCCTGTTCGAGCCCCATGCCGATATCATCGTCAAAGGCAGCCGCGACACCGAATACGGCCACAAACTCAACCTGACCACCGGCAGGAGCGGCATGATCCTCGATCTGGTGATCGAGGCGGGCAATCCGCGCGACAGCGATCGATTGCTGCCGATGCTGGGAGCGCCACATCGCCTTCTATGGTCACGCGCCGCGGCAGGCGGCGGCCGACGGCGGCTTTGCCAGTCGCGACAATCTGGCTACAGCCAAGACCTTGGGCGTTCGCGACATGGCATTCCACAAGAAAGCCGGCCTCAGGATAGAGGACATGGTTAGAAGCAATTGGGTTTACCGCAAGCTGCGCAACTTCCGTGCCGGCATCGAGGCCGACATCTCATGCCTCAAGCGCGCTTATGGCTTGGCGCGCTGCACCTGGCGCGGCCTTGATCACTTCAAGAGCTACGTCTGGTCCTCGGTCGTGGCCTACAATCTCGTCCTCTTCGCACGTCTCAAACCGACCTGATGCCGAGCCATTGCGCGGGTCAGCAGCCCGCCGGCAGGCGCCGGCTCCATAGCCATGACTAACTTCCGTTCGGCGAGTTCTTTCTGGCGCGATCCATGGGACTTCGCATCGGCCCGGTACCGCAAACGACGTTCTTCCTGTGGCAAACCACTGTAAACGCTCACCAAAATGGGCGTTTATGGACGGAAACTAGCTAGCTTAAGCGATCACCAATTCGACATGCCGCCCAGACTTCTCTTCCGAACATAGGCGTAGCGGAACGTCTACTACAACGGCATCTATCGGGTAGTGAAGAATTCACCAACCCCGTTATGCTACTGGCAGGGGTAGCTTTTTGGTACGGCCGCCATCGATGACATAGACCTGCCCTGTCACAAAGGCACTTTCCTCAGAAGCCAGCCAGAGAGCAAGATTGCCGACATCTGTGGGTTCGCCTAGTCGCCCAATTGGATGCATGGCAAGAAGTTCTCTCCTTATGCGAGCGCTATCGGCCATGCCAGCTACGTAGGCTTCACTTAAATCGGAATTGATCCAGCCAGGCGCAATGGCGTTGCATCGGACGCCTTCGTGGCCGTGGTCTACAGCGACGGCACCCGTGAACCCGTGAATCCCGGCCTTCGAAGCCGAATATGCGGAATGACCCGGGTTAGATGCCAAGCCCTCGATCGAGCCGATGTTGACGATGCTTCCCCTGCCCTGCCTGCGGAAATATGGCATTACCGCCTTCGTCAAAAGAAACGGAGCCTTGAGGTTGATGTCCATCATCAAGTCCCAGTCCGCCTCGGTCATATCGTCGACCGTTTTCTCGAACATGATGCCTGCGTTGTTTATGAGGATATCCAACCCCCCAAAGCGCTCGACGACTTGGTGAACGGCCGAAGCGATGTCCGCAGATTTCGAAAGGTCAGCCCCTACGTGGATAACCCGGTCATTGAGCATTGTCTCAGGCGGAGCGTTCCGCTGTACAATGGCGACGCTGGCCCCCTCCTCGGCGAAGCGCCGGGTGATGCCCGCGCCGATGCCTCTCCCGCCGCCGGTTATGATAGCAATCTTGCCTGCCAGTCTATCAGCCATGGAATTCCTCGGTGGCGGGGTCGCTATCACGGCTATTACGGCCGGAAAGAGCGATACCCCAGGTTAGGGTGAGCCCGCACATGTCGAACCACACTATATTACTAGTAGGGCGCCCGTACATCATTCACCGAAATGTATACTGTTTTTGTTTCGGTGAAATGATTCAACGCATGCTTTGAATTCTCTCGCCCGACGCCGGAAAGTTTTGACCCGCCGAATGGCGCTTCGACCGCGGCCATATTATAGGTATTTACATAACAGGTGCCCGCTTCGAATTTTTGCGCAACGCGATGAGCACGAGTGAGATCCTTTGTGAACACTCCGGCAGCGAGGCCAAATTCGCTGGCATTGGCCCGGGTCATAACCTCCTCTTCAGTTTCAAAATCCAGCACTGACATGACTGGGCCAAAGATCTCCTCGCGAGCTATCGTCATCTCGTCGGATACTTCCGCAAAAACCGTGGGTTCGAGGTAAAAGCCTGGTCTATCCAGCTGCCTTCCTCCGCAAACAAGACGTGCACCTTCTTCGAGTCCCTTGGCGATATAGACCTTGACGATCTCCATCTGGCGCTGGCTAACCATCGGTCCAAAATTTACCTCTGGGTCCATTGGGTCTCCGATCCTTGCGCCGGCTAGCCTGGTCGCAAGCCGCTCGAGAAATGTCGTCTTGACTCCTTTCTGCACAAAAACGCGGGTGCCATTGGAGCAGATCTGCCCTGAGGAGTAAAAGTTCCCTAGGATTGCACCGCTCACCGCGTTGTCGATATCCGCATCATCAAAGACAATCAGTGGTGACTTGCCACCTAGTTCCATTGTGACGTGCTTCATCCCCTCGGCGGCAGCAGCATAGACCTTGCGGCCGGTGCGTACAGATCCAGTCAAGGTGACCTTGGCAACACGGTGATCGGCGACAAGTGCGGCGCCGACGTCGCCGTAGCCCTGCACAACATTGAAGATCCCGCTCGGCGCTCCTGCTTCGACAAATATCTCTGCCAGTTTGAGAGCTGAAAGAGGCGTAGTCTCGGACGGCTTGAATATCATGGCATTCCCGCAGGCAAGTGCAGGAGCAGCTTTTGTGCAGGCAATCTGAATCGGGTAGTTCCACGCGCCAATGCCAAGGCATACTCCGAGCGGCTCTCGGATCGTGTAAGCGAAGTCGCCGTTCGGGAGCGGAATATGCTCGCCCGTGAGCATGCCAGCCAATCCCGCGAAATAGTCCAAGGCATCTGCCCCGGCGCTGGCGTCAGCTACCGTGGTTTCCTGGATCGGTCTGCCTGTGTCATGGGTTTCGATCACCGAGAGGTCGTAGTTTCGGTCACGTAAGATCTCTGCGACCCGACGCAGGATTCGCCCGCGCTCTGTACCGGTCTTAGCGGCCCATTCCCTCTGAGCCGCTTTGGCTGAGGACAGAGCTTGTTCTACGATCTCCGGTGTTGCGGAATGCAGTTTCGCAATCACTTCGCCAGTTGCAGGGTAAACAACCTCAATCACCCTGCCGGCCGCATCTTCTACATATGCGCCGTTAATGAAATGACTGGCCATTGGTTGAAACTGCACTTCGTATCTCCATAGCAATCATTAGCTGTCCGCGGAGCGCTCGTTACTCTGCGCTCGGCGCATCCGCCGGCAGTGGCACTGCAAGAAGGCTGCCCGCGGCCAGACGCCGAGGGCAGCTGTCATTTGGTGGATTAGAGTCCTTCGTAACGGGCGTTAGACTCCTTCAACGCCGC
>NZ_JAMYKV010000113.1:0-5256 GCF_040317535.1 Mesorhizobium sp. M1409 | reverse complement strand
CATCGAAGCAGAAATCAATCCACTGATCGTGCGCCCCTCAGGGCATGGTGCGGTCGCCGTGGATGCGATCATGCGGTTCGTCTAGTACCCCTGCACAGAGATTATGACTCTTTGGCGGTTGGCTTTGGATAGGTTTTGGCCATTTTGAGACGGGCCTGCTCGGTCGAGAACATCCAATTGATGCGGGCGCCACTGGCGTTTCGCTGGTGTTCCCAAGCGGCGACCTCGGCGACGAGGCATGCGCGGCTTTCGATGCGGCGGTCGAGGCACTGGCTGCGCAGGACGCCGATTTCGATCTCGACCATGTTGAGCCAGCTGGCGTGCTTGGGCGTGTAATGGAACTCCAACCGTCGGAGGATACGTCGCGCCTCTGACGCCGGCAGCTCTGGTAGAGCGCGGCGGGCGTGTGGGTCGACAGATTGTCGAGGACGACGCGGATGCGCTCGGCCTGCGGGTAATGGAGATCGGCGAGATCGCGCATGCAGTGGGCAAAGTCGTCTGCCGCGCGCCGATCGGTGACCTTCACCTTGCGCCAGGATCGGTGCGCATCGAGGAAGACGAACAGGTTGGCGGTGCCGTTGCGCTTGTATTCGCAGTCGTGGCGCTCCAGCCGGCCCGGCGCGGGCGGGATCGGCTGGCGCACCTCGCCGATGAGCTGGGTCGGGCTTTCGTCGAAGCACACCACCGGCCGCTGCGGATCGGAGGCTTCGGTGTAGAGATCGAGCACATCCTCCATGCGCGCAACATACTCCGCGTCGACCTTGGGAATGCACCACATGTCCTTGCGCCAGGGCTTGAGGTCGTTCTCGGCCAGGCGCCGGCGCACCGTCTCGCGCGACAGCTGTTCGTGCTCGGTCAGCTTGACGAACGCGTCGGTCAGCAGCTCCAGCGTCCAGCGGGCCC
This sequence comes from Mesorhizobium sp. M1409, assembly GCF_040317535.1. Classification (NCBI taxonomy): domain Bacteria; kingdom Pseudomonadati; phylum Pseudomonadota; class Alphaproteobacteria; order Hyphomicrobiales; family Phyllobacteriaceae; genus Mesorhizobium; species Mesorhizobium sp. M1409. Next base: position 4,353 of record NZ_JAMYKV010000113.1, on the reverse strand, counting down.
GGCCCGGCGGCGGACTGGAGCAGGCCGTGGCGACCAGCAGGGCTTCCTCCCTGCCCGTAAGCTTGCGCTCCGCCCCAGGGGCGCGGCTCTTCGCTGAGCGCCGCCTCCAGACCGATGTCCACGAAACGGCGCTTGGTGCGATAGACGGTGGAGCCGCCGACCACCACTGTCGCAGCAATGGCCTCATCGCCCAGGCCGGCATCGGCGGCGAGCAGGATTTGCGCCCGCTTGAGCTTGCGCGCCGGATGCCTGCCACCTGCCAGCATCGCTGTGAGTTCATCACGCTCGGGTTGGTCGAGATCGACGCGATAGCGTACATTCATCCGGAAGGCCTCCTTCGATTGCCAAGGTTCCGGAGGAATCGACAAATGAACTCAAATACTTACGGGCAGCCGCCGGACGCCCCCCAATTCACCGACAAACAGGGTCAGTATCTCGCCTTCATCTGGGCTTATATGCAGGTCAACCGCCAGCCGCCGGCCGAACGCGACATGCAGCGCTATTTCGGCGTCACCCCGCCTTCAGTCCACCAGATGGTGCTGACCCTTGAACGCTTAAGCCTGATCCGCAGGCAGCCTGGTGTTGCGCGAAGCGTCGAACTGCTCATCGACCACAACAGCCTACCGCCGCTGCAACCGATCCAACCCGTCATATCCTCTGTGCAGAGGTACTCTTATGACCGTGGTCAAGAGTGATGGATGAACTTTTCCGCCCCATGTCCTTTGTCACAGGTCAGTTGTGGCTGATAGGGCAGCACGGGGACGGGACGAGCCTTGAGACGACGGTTGATCACACTCTTATCCGCGGGTTGGCTACCGCACTTCCGTAATTCGTCCTGGGGCCTATCCCTGTCTAGAAGTCGGGCGTTGGGTGGATACCCAGCCACATAGTACCGACGGGAATTCCCCCACCGTGGCCACGTCCCGTCTCCGTGCTGTCCGGGCATGTTGCTCCGGATTGAAGCCGGTCAAATTAGTCAATCCGGCGGCGCTCTTGCCAGGAGAGCCCTTGTCGGAACCTTGATCTTCAATGCAGGAACATGTTGCATTCTTCAGCGCCCCGGTTCGACCTGGTGGCCGATGGCCCACAGGAACGCCGCCATCTCGCGCGCAATCGCCGCAACGACGATGGGTTTCTTTTTGCCCACAGCCATCATGCGCCGGTAACGGGCGCACAACCGGGTCTGCGCCTTCCAGGCGATCTCCCGCACCGCCTTCGGCAGCCCCTCGAGCCGGACGCGAATGGGCTCGCTTACCCTGGCGGGATAGCGGTAGGCCCAGGCACCTTCCACCAGGACGCGGCGTGCGCGGCGGTTGCCGGCCAACGTCAGGCCGCCGCGATTCACCGTGTCGCCGGTCGAGCGCTCCGAGGGCACCAGACCGAGAAAGGCCATCAACTGCCGCGGATTGTCGAAGCGGCGAACATCGCCGACTTCGCTGACGAAGGTGACGGCAACGATGAAGGAAACACCACGCAGCGCCTGATAGGCCGCCACCACCGGCGCCATCGACCAGCTCGGCACCAGTTCAGCCAGCTGGGCATCGAGCCGATCCAGCCGGTTCTGTGCGTCGGTGATTACGTCGACCTGGTCCTGGAACACGATCTGCTGGGCCGGATGGTCGAACTTCTGCGCCGCCAGCCAGCGGGCATGCGCCCGACTCCAGTTTTTATGGCCGGTAAAGACACGACCATGGCGCGGCAGGAACGAAAGGAGTTGCTGACGCTTCTTGCGCAGATCCTCGCTTGCCGTGGACCGTACGCGCACAAGATCGCGCACCGCTTCATGCACAGCGTCCGGAATCCATATTCCCTTCAACTCGCCGGCCCGCAAAAGCCGCGCCAGGCTCACCGCATCGCGCCGGTTGGTCTTGACGCGCTCGCCCGCGCGCTTGGGGATCAGCGAGGGCGCAACGACATCGCAGCGGTGTCCGAGCTCGACGATCTGGCGGTAAAACCCGTAGCCGGTCGGGCCGGCTTCATAGCAGAAATGCAGGTGAGCATGCTTTTTCTCCAGCTTGCGCACGAAGCGCTCCACCGCCGTCGGCGTCGCCTCGATCTCGCCGAAATACCGGACCTCCCCATCGCGGCCACCCTCGGCAATCGCAATCGCATGCTTGGCTTTCGACACATCGACACCGACGTAAAAAACATTATCTTGCTTCATGGCCCGTCCTTCCTTTGCTGGGGCTCGGCACGAGCAACCCCCGTTTGCTTAACAGCTGCAAAGACTAAGGGCGGGCCGCCGCTCAGACCACGGTCATAACGTCTAGCCGAATTTGAAAACTTTACTCGCGCTGCGGCCGCGCTGGGGCGCAAGCAACCGTCTATCAGGAGGCGGGTGAAGAAACTCGAAGAGATGGCCGGCACTCCATTGTTCAAGCGAGGTGCGCGAGGCGTGATCTTGACGCGCCCAGGAAATGAACTTCTCAAATCCGCACGGCGAATTCTTGACCTGCTTCACAAAACTGAAAAAATGTTAGGCGCACCGCCGACGACAGGGCACATCCGCATCGGAATCCTTGAGGAATGCGGGGCGTCTGACCTCCGGCACGCCCTTCGCGCGTTTGGAGATATACACCCACACGTCGCGACCACCGTTCAGTATGCGAAGCGCTGCAACAGGCGTTTGACCAGGGTGATCTGGACATCGCATTGATGATTTCGCAAGAGAAAAAGCCGAATGGAGAGATCCTGTTGGCGGACCCGCTGGTTTGGTCAACTTCGATGCTTCACAATGCGCATGAACAGTCGCCTGTTCCGGTGGCGATTTATGAGACTGCAAATTCAAGCTCGGACCTTGTTCTCCGCTCTCTGAAAACAAGAGGACGTGCTTACCGCGTCGCCTATGTTAGCGACAGCAGCGCCGGCCTGGAGCTCGCAGTGACCTCGGGCCTCGCGATTGGGCCGCTGTACCGGAGCGATGTTCCCCCGGGATGCCGGGAGTTGTCCGTCGTCGACGGTTTTCTGAGCCACTCCTCCTATCTTGCAATGTTTTTGCGCGAAGATGTACTCGACAGCGCGGCAGGCGCATTTGGCACAGGTGATCAGGGACGCGTTTAACAGCAGCGCTTTAGCTAAGGGTAGTTTGCGTTGTAGGGTGAATGATTGAAAGCGAATGCCCGCAAGTCGACCAAATGCGCGCTGCGATGGAAAAGAAACCGGTGCTCCACACATCCGTTCGGCACAACGCGCTTCACGATGCTACTCCATCCCCCCCGGCTTGCGGGGCATGGCGAAGCTCCGCGCATGAAGAATGGACCCGCTCTCGCGGGACACGGAGCTGAAGCCGTGCGCGACGCAATTACGCGCACCATCATCACCTTGCCTGAAGAACTGCGCCGTTCGCTTACTTGGGATCAGGGCGCAGAAATGGCGCAACACGATCGTCTCAAGATCGATGCGGGCGTCCAGGTCCACTTCTGCGATCCGCAAAGCCCATGGCAGCGGGGCACCAACGAGAACACCAGTACTTCCCAAAGGGGACCGACTTGAGCATCCACAGCGGCGATAAGATCGCTCCGGTGGCCGCGACCCTCAATGCCCGACCGAGAAAGACCCTCGGCTGGAAAACGCCCGCAGAGGCGCTTGACGAGTTGCTGCCATGAGTGAACACAATCGGTGTTGCGACGACCGTTTGAATCGTAAGCGACCGGTGACGGCCGCCTTCCGTGGTGGGGCTCGGATCGGATAGCGGTCGGGCTCTGGACGCTGAAGATAGTGTCCACGAGCGGGGCTTAATGGACACGATCGCGACGGATGGAATGGCTGGCCAAGATTTTCGTGGCGAGACGGCGCCCGCACGCCGACGCAAGTCATATACGCTCAAGAGAAGCAGCGGCTGGTTGCCGAGAGTTATGAGCCAGGTCCGTCGGTGTCGCTGGTAGCGCGGCGGCACGATATCAATGCGAACCTGTTGTTCACGTGGCGGCGGCAGATGCGGATGCCGGCTTCGGCGGCTTCGCCGCTGGAATTGAATCCATCCCGGTCGAGGTCATCAGCAGCGCGCCGGCTGCCTCACCAGCCGTAGCGACTGGGACGGAACAGCGCGGCGTGATTGAGATCGTCCTGGTCGGCGGTGTGCGCGTGCGGGTGGACACCGAGGTCAGCGAGGCAGCGTTGCGGCGAGTGCTGTCGGCTCTGAAGGCGGTGGCATGATTGCGCCCGGGTCTGGGGTGCGGGTCTATCTGGCGACGCAGCCGTGCGATATGCGCAAAGGGATGGATGGCTTAGCCGCCCAAGTCCAGAACGTGCTGGCCGCCGATCCCTCCTTATGCGTCGGGCGAGATTATGTGGCGGAGCCGCCCTGACGCCCGTCAGGGCCGGCCAAGTCCGACTTGCCTCCGCCGCATAATA
>NZ_JAMYKV010000112.1:0-5269 GCF_040317535.1 Mesorhizobium sp. M1409 | reverse complement strand
CATGGCGTTAGCTTTATCCGGCCGGTTCAGCGTCAACCAACAGACGTGCTCCGCATCCACTTCATACAAGAGATGCTCATATTTAGTGGTCTCAGGCGTGATGCGGTCCATCGATTCCTCCCAGTGAGTTTGGTTGATTGCTAAGCTGAAGCTAATCCCAGCTGGCGCTAAGCCGGCGCCATCGATAGCATACGTTTGGGTGTTCGCTCCGAGCAAAAAAGTAACCTGCCTGATGATTTTGTTTCGGCTGCCTGGCTTCATTTTCATCGCTAAAAAAGGGTCCAGACTTGCCGTGCCGAGCGTGATCGCCGTTCCGATGATGCACCCACTGCCAGCTTCGAAAGCAATCCCTAATTAGGAGCGTATTCCGCGCGAAAATCAGAATTTAAATCATTTGGCAGGTGACTTTTTTTCGCGATTACAGGGCTGGGCGCCATGATAGCGTGAGCTTTGAATTCACCTGGGCGGCGAATGCGTTTGGGTAATCTGGGTTGAGATATACCATGGTCTCCATAAAGAGCATTGTAGGTCGGCGGCTCGCTATAGGCGCCTTGACGCTATGGGTCGTGTCCCTGATCATTTTCGCTGGTATCCAGTTTCTGCCCGGAGACGTGGCCACTGAACTGCTAGGGCAATCAGCAACCCCGGAGACGGTGGCCGCGTTACGAAAGAGCCTTGGTCTCGATCTCCCAGTCTATGTTCGTTACTTTCACTGGCTCGGAGATATGTTACAAGGAAATTTCGGAACGGCGCTCGCCAGCGGCAGAGACATTGGGGAGATGATCCGGCCTCGGCTGTTCAACACCGTATTCCTTGCGCTAAGCGCCGCGGCGGTTTCCGTTCCCCTCGCGCTGCTTGGTGGCATCGTGACTGCTATCTACAGGAATACCCTCATCGACCGCGCAATCAATATAGTCACGCTTGCTTCGATTTCGTTTCCCGAATTCTTCGTGGCTTATACTCTAATCTTGATTTTGGCAGTGCATATGGGAGTGCTGCCAAGCCTTTCTGACGTCGACACCACGACCGGCCTTTTTGGCCGACTAACTGCGGTAGCCATGCCGGCCCTCACGCTTGCTGTGGCAGTGATGGCGCATATGCTGAGGATGACCAGGACCTCGATCATAAGCCTATTAGGCAACCAGTATATCGAAACCGCGCGGCTCAAGGGGCTCTCAGAGTGGCGCGTACTTGTCCGGCATGCTCTCCCAAACGCCTTTGCGCCGATTGCCAATGTCGTCGTCCTGAATCTAGCGTATCTGATCACCGGTGTCGTGGTCGTCGAAGTTGTATTTGTCTATCCAGGTCTCGGACAGCTCATCGTTGACTCCGTGCAGAAAAGAGATATTCCGGTCGTGCAGGCCTGCAGTCTAATCTTCGCTGCTACTTATATTTTGCTCAACCTTACCGCAGACGTATTGTCAATAGTTATGAATCCGCGCTTGATGCATCCAAAGTGATAACCGATTTTCGCAATAGATGAGCCTACAAACATGACCCTTCAGTCGCCGTTGATTCTCAGAAAAGGAGCCAGCAAGATCGCTTCGGCGCCGCTGAGCGCAAAATTCGGAATTGCTGTCATAATTATATATGCTCTGACCGCATTGCTGGCGCCATATCTGACTCGTTATGGCGAGGCCGAGATTGTGGGCACGCAATTCGAACCCTGGAGCGCACGGTTCTGGCTTGGAACAGACAATCTTGGACGAGACATGTTTGGGCGGCTCGTTTTCGGCGCGCGCAACACCATCGGGATCGCTTTGATCACGACGACGTTGGCGTTCTCCATCGGTGCTTCTGCCGGACTGGCTGCTGCAGCCCTCGCTGGATGGACGGATCAGATCTTGTCGCGGCTCGTCGATCTTATGATGTCGATCCCGCTACTCATTTTTGCACTACTCCTCTTATCGATTTTCGGAACCTCGATCCCTACGCTCATAATGGTTATTGCGGTCTTGGATTCCACTCGCGTATTTCGACTCACACGTGCTGTATCGGTCAATGTCGCGGTTTTGGATTATGTAGAGGTAGCCCGGCTCCGCGGCGAGGGAGCGATCTGGATTATGACCCGCGAGATACTTCCCAACGTCATGCCGACCCTCATAGCAGAGTTCGGCCTTCGGTTTTGTTTCGTCTTCCTGCTGATTAGCGGGCTCTCTTTTCTGGGGATCGGCATCCAGCCGCCGACTGCGGATTGGGGCTCCATGGTGCGCGAAACCTCAGCGTTGATTACCTATGGGGATATCACCCCCCTTCTTCCAGCCGGTGCGATCGCTCTTCTGGCAGTAGGCGTCAATCTGGTCGTGGATTGGTTTCTGCAATCTGCAAGCGGGCTCAAGGACTGAGATCTCAGGCTCTCCGAACACTGCTTCTTCTGTTCGCTAAACGGAGCAAACGGTCCCGGTAGGGACGATGGTTACCCATCGCCCCCCGGTCAGATCCGTACGTGCGGCACTACCGCATACGGCTCCTATCGCTCCTATCGGATGGAGGACGTCGGCGAGCCAGGACTGCGGGTCGATATCGTTCATCTTTGCGCTCACGATCAGGCTATAGAGAACGGCAGCGCGCTGTCCGCCGCGATCGAAACCGCAGAACAGCCAGGACTTTCTGCCGAGAGCGAAGACTGATTCATTATGCACCTCCTTTTCAAATGGCGGAAAACAGCGATTCCTGGTTGTCGTCGCGGATGCGACGCGGAGTATTGCGCGCCAAATCGGCCTTAGTCCGTTCGTCTACTAGATCGCTGGCGCGGATCGGATAGGGCGCGCCGCGCATGACCTGCTCGGCGGGCAAGAGGCCATCCCTGCGTGTTTCGGTAATTACCGGACACCCTTTTCGCTAAATCCCGGACAGTGATTTCGGTAATTCGCGGACAGCGTTTCCGCTAAATCCCGGACAGTTTTCGGGAGCGGATTTAACGGTCGGTTCTCGGCTGCGCCGTTCTGGCACTTTGGCCTCTCACGATGACTTTGAAAGGGGCCATGCCGAGACGGAAGCAAGCGAGACGAACGAGTGTGAGGGATATCCAAGCGATCTTGCGCCTGACCCATGAGCAGGGTCTTTCGGTGCGTGAGGTGTCAGAACGGCTGAAGATCAGCAAGACGACGGTATCGACCTATTTGCTGCGGGCGCGGGAGGCCGGGCTGGCATGCTGGCCGCTGCCGCCCGGCCACGACGAGGCGACGCTTGAGCGGCTGCTGTTTGGCCGTGCCGGTCGTCCGCCGCAAGACCTGAGCGAACCGGACTTTGCGCTGATCGCCAGGGAGTTGAAGCGCAAGGGGGTGACGCTGACGCTGTTGTGGCAGGAGTATCGCGCCGCCCATCCGGACGGCTACGGCTACACCTGGTTCTGCGAGCACTTCGCCGCTTTCGAGCGCCGGACGAGCGCGACATTCCGCAACCGGCATGCGGCGGGCGCGGTGATGCAGACGGACTATGCCGGGCAGACGGTGCCGGTGATCGATCCGGCGACCGGCGCCATTTACCCGGCGCAGATTTTTGTCGCGGTGCTGGGCGCCTCCAATCTGACCTTCGCCTTTGCCAGCTCCAGCCAAAAGCTGCCGGACTGGATCGAGGGCCAGGTGCGAGCGCTCGCCTTCTTCGGCGGTGTCACCAGAGCGATCGTATGCGACAACCTGAAGGCCGGTGTCGTCAAGGCGCTGTGGTTCGAGCCGACGCTGAACGCGACCTTTGCAGCCATGGCCGAGCATTACGATACCACCATCCTGCCGACCCGAAGCCGGAAGCCGCGCGACAAGGGCAAGGTCGAGGGCGCGGTGCTGATCGTCGAGCGTTGGATTCTGGCACGGCTCAGGAATAGATCCTTCTTCTCGATCGCCGAGCTCAACGCGGCGATCGCCGAACTGCTCGAGGATCTGAACAACCGGCCGATGCGCCATGTCGGCCAAAGCCGCCGCGAACTGTTCGAGGAGATCGAGCGGGCTGCCTTGAGGCCGCTGCCGGCAGCACCGTTCGAATACGCCGAGTGGAAGTCGGCGAAGGTGCATCCTGACTACCATGTCGAAGTCGACAAGACCTTCTACTCGGTGCCGCACCGGCTGATCGGGCGCACCGTCGAGGTGCGGCTTACTCGTCGAGTGGTCGAGATCTTCCACGATCACCAGCGTGTCGCCAGCCATGTGCGTCGCTCACAGCGTTCCGGTCATGTCACCGTCAACGAACACATGCCCAAGGCGCACCAGCGCTACGCCAACACCACGCCGGCCAGCCTGATCAGCCGGGCGGCCGGGATCGGCCCCAACGCCGCCATTCTGGTCGAGCGCATGATGCGCGACCGGCCGCATCCGGAACAGGGATATCGCTCGGCCATGGGCATCCTGTCGCTGGCGCCGCGCTATGGGCCGGAGCGCCTCAATGCCGCCTGCGAGCGGGCGCTGCTGATCAACGCGATCGCCTACTCCTCCGTCACCGCCATCCTCAAAGCCGGCCTCGACCGGGCCAGCTCCCCAGAACCGGCAAAGCCGACTCCCCAGCACGCCAACATCCGCGGCTCGACCTATTACCAGTGAAGGAAAGGAAGAAAGAATGCTGACGAACCCCACCCTCGACCAGATGCAATCCCTCGGTCTGGCCGGCATGGCTGCCGCCTGGCGCGAACTGGCCGAACAGAACAACGCCAACGAGCTCAGCCGTGATGAGTGGCTCGGCCTGATGCTCGACCGCGAGGTTGCCATACGGGCCGACAAGCGCGTCCGGAACCGGCTCGCCTCAGCCAGGTTGCGCTTTCCCGAAGCCTGCATCGAGGACATCGATTTTGCCGCGCGGCGCGGGCTCGACCGGCGCAGCACCATGGCCCTCGCCCAGGGCGAATGGCTGAAGGCGCATGAGAATCTAATCGTCACCGGCCAGACCGGAACCGGCAAGTCGTGGCTGGCCTGCGCCTTCGGCCGGCAAGCGGCACGGCTCGATCATTCCGTGCTCTATGTGCGCGTGCCGCGCCTGTTCGAGGATTTGGCGCTCGCCCGTCTCGATGGCCGCTTCCCACGCCTCATTGACAAGCTCACCCGCGCGCAACTGCTCATCCTGGATGACTTCGGAACCCACTCCCTCACCGACCAACAGCGCTTCCATCTGTTCGAAATCGTCGAGGAACGCTATCGCCGCAAATCCACCCTGATCACCGCCCAGGTCCCGGTAGCCAGATGGCATGACTTGATCGCGGACCCAAGCAGCGCAGGATACCCCTCTTGTTGATCGGTTGGTGTCTCATGTCACGGTGGTTGACCGTCGACACGCACTCTGTGGA
>NZ_JAMYKV010000111.1:0-5322 GCF_040317535.1 Mesorhizobium sp. M1409 | reverse complement strand
CGAAACCTCCAGAATCAACAATGGCAGCTACAGAATCACATACGATTCAACCGCATCAAGCCATTTTCCGGCCTCGCTTCTTCACACTTGACCACAGCACGAAGCAAATGTGTGCGCACGCTAGCCCCTTGTGGGAGAAGGGAGAACTGCCCCGGCTCAAACAACTCCGAGCAGGTGCAGCGCGAACCAGATCCATCCCAGCAAAAGAATCACCGCGCCGAAGAAGAAGGAACGGCTGCGCAGCTGCAGATTGTTGCTGGTCAGGTGAATCCAGGCATGGAAATAGCGCGACGCAACAAAAATCCACATGAGCGCCAGGGTCAGGTAGTTGACGCCGTTGGTCAGGTGCAGCGCCAGGCACAGCACATAAAACAGCACCGGCATTTCGAACTGATTGATGAGATTTGCGGCAACGGTAGTGCTGGAGGTCGGCTCGGTCGAGCGCGCCTTGTATTGACCGGGCTTGGCTTCGCCCGACCTGATCGCACCGTATCGCCGCCGACCCAGGACGGCGTAGACGATGTAGATCAGCAGCACATGCGCCAGGACAGGCCAGAAGATCGTGGTCTGGTTCATGAAGTGCCCCCTGCCCGATTGGACTTTCCGCGCGGCATCAAGCCTGGTGTTTCTGGCCTCTCAGCCAGAAGGCGGCAATGACAAACACCGGAATGGCGAAAAGCGCGAATTTGGTGACGATCAGCGCCGAGGCGAAAGACAGCGAATCCGGGTTGGCCGACAGGAAATCCGACAGAAGCCGCGCCACCGCGATGTTCTGGGCGTAGTCGGCAAGCGTGTAGGGCAGCACCAGGACCACCGCTAAGATCGACTGCAACTGCCCTGGCAGCACGCGGAAGTTCTTCAATCGCCGGCCCGTGGCCAGGATCAGGCTGACCAGCGTCACCGACAGCAGCGCCGGGAACAGGAGATCGAAGGTCAGATAGTGCCAGACGAGAATGATCTCGCCGCCGCGCCGGCCGAGCGCCGTCAGCCAGGCCATGCCTTCGTCGGGCGTGAAGCCCAAAACGCGCATGTCGAGTGACGACAAGCCGCCACTCAACTGGCGGAAGTAGAAGAATTCCATCGCAGTCATGGCGATGAATACCGCCGCCGACAGGAAACAGAGCGCGGCCGCGTGTCGCGACAGCCGCAGGATCGTCGCGGTGAGGTTCCGCCCGATCCCGTACTGGTCAGGCTCCGCCGGGATAGTTCGGGCTTTCGCGGGTGATCGTGACGTCATGGGCGTGGCTTTCACGAAGTCCGGCATTGGATATGCGCACAAAAGTGGCGCGTTCGCGGAAATCGGCAAGGTCGCGACCACCAACATAACCCATAGCGGCTTTCAAGCCGCCCGCAAGCTGGTGCAGCACGCCAGACACAGGTCCTTTGTAGGGAACCTGCCCTTCGATGCCTTCCGGGACCAGCTTCAGCGTGTCGCGCACCTCGGCCTGGAAGTAGCGATCGGCGGAACCGCGGGCCATGGCGCCGACCGAGCCCATGCCGCGATACGCTTTGAAGGAGCGGCCCTGGTGCAGATAGACCTCGCCCGGGCTTTCGTCGGTTCCGGCCAGCAGCGAGCCGATCATGGCGGCGCTTGCACCGGCGGCGAGCGCCTTGGCGAGATCACCGGAATACTTGATGCCGCCGTCGGCGATCACCGAAACGCCGGATTTGTACGCCGTTTCGACCGCCGACATGATCGCCGAAAGCTGCGGCACGCCGACGCCAGCAACGATGCGGGTGGTGCAGATGGAGCCCGGACCGATGCCGACCTTGACGGCGTCGGCGCCGGCATCGATCAGCGCCTGCGTGCCTTCGGCGGTGGCGACGTTGCCGGCCAGGATGCGAACCGAGTTGGAAAGCTTCTTGGCGCGCGTCACCGCGTCCAGCACGCGCTGCGAGTGGCCATGCGCGGTGTCGATCACCAGAAGGTCGACGCCGGCATCGATGAGGCGCTCGGCGCGCTCGAAACCGTCATCGCCGACGCTGGTGGCGGCGGCGGCGCGCAAGCGGCCCTGCACGTCCTTGGTGGCGTGCGGGTTGAGTTGCGACTTCTCGATGTCCTTGACCGTGATCAGCCCGACGCAATTGCCCTGCCTGTCGACGACGACCAGCTTTTCGATCCTGTGCTGATGGAGAAGCCGCTTGGCCTCGTCCTGGTCGACGTTCTCCTTGACCGTGATCAGGTTGTCACGGGTCATCAGTTCATGGACCTTCTGCGCCGGATCGGACGCGAAGCGCACGTCGCGATTGGTCAGGATGCCGACCAGCCGCCCGACCTTGTGTCCACCGGCACCGCCGTTCTCGACCACCGGAATGCCCGAGATCGAATAGCTGCGCATCAGGCCCAGCGCGTCGGCGAGCGTCGCGTCGGGGCCGATGGTGACGGGATTGACCACCATGCCGGATTCGAACTTCTTGACCTGCCGCACCTGCTCTGCCTGTTCGGCCGGCGAGAAATTGCGATGGATGACGCCAATGCCGCCGGCCTGGGCCATGGCGATGGCAAGCCGCGCCTCGGTGACGGTGTCCATCGCCGCCGACAGGATCGGCACGTTGAGGTCGATGTCGCCGGCGATGCGGGTGCGGACGTCGGTCTCGCCAGGCATGACCTCGGAATGACCGGGCTGCAGCAGCACGTCGTCAAAGGTCAGCGCCAGTGCGCCGGTGGACGTTTCGATGATTTTAGCCATGGCCAGCCCTCGGAATACAAAAAAGCGCTGGACCGGAATGGACAGCGCCGACTCGTTTCTTCCCTTTCAGGATTGGCGCTGGCTGGTACCACGTCCCGGCGCCGATGAAAAGCCGATGATTTCACGCTCCCGGAAAGGTGATTTTTCGCCCAGGGGATGCCACCTGGGGTTGCCGGTCGCATAAAAGTGACAGCAAATTAATGCGACATCCCGGCGAAGGCCTGATAACCGTCCGCCTCAAGCCGACATGCAAGCGGCGACGCAACATTCACGTCTGGACGCGTTCCTTGAACCGCACCATCCCGCTCATACTGGCGGTCGCCCTTTTCATGGAAAACATGGATTCGACCGTCATCGCGACATCACTGCCGGCGATCGCAATCGACATCCACACCAGCCCGATCGCGCTCAAGCTGGCGCTGACCGCCTATCTGGTTTCGCTGGCGATCTTCATTCCGATCAGCGGTTGGATGGCCGACCGTTTCGGCGCCAAGAATGTCTTTCGTGCCGCGATCGCGGTCTTCATCGTCGGCTCGATCGCCTGCGCCCTCTCCGGTTCGCTGCCGGCTTTCGTGGTGTCGCGCTTCCTGCAAGGCATTGGCGGCGCCATGATGACACCGGTCGGGCGGCTGGTGCTGGTGCGCGCGACACCGAAAAGCGAACTCGTCGCGGCAATGTCCTGGCTGACTGTTCCGGCACTGGTCGGGCCACTGATCGGGCCGCCGGTCGGCGGCTTCATCACCACCTACTTCACCTGGCACTGGATTTTTCTGATCAATGTGCCGATCGGCGTGGTCGGCATCTGGCTGGCGACGCGTTTCCTGCCGGAGACCGAACCCTCACAGACCCCGCCACTTGATTTCATCGGCTTCGTGCTGAGCGGGCTGGCGGCATCCGGTGTGGTGTTCGGCCTGTCGGTGGTCAGCTTGCCCTATCTGCCGCCAATCGTCGGTGTCATCACCGTGACGGTTGGCCTGCTGTCGGGAGCGCTCTATCTGCTGCATGCGCGCCACGCCAAAAACCCGCTGCTGGCGCTCGAACTGTTCCGCAACCAGGTGTTCCGCTCCTCGGTGCTTGGCGGCGGACTGTTCCGCATCGGCATTGGCGCCGTGCCGTTCCTGCTGCCGCTGATGTTTCAGATCGGCTTTGGGCTGACGCCGTTCCAGTCCGGCATGATCACCTTCGTCTCGGCGATTGGCGCCATCGGCATGAAATTCGTCACCGCGCTGATCTTCCGCGTCGCCGGCTTCCGCCGCGTGCTGGTTGTCGGTTCGCTGGTCGCCGCGGCGTCGATCGCCATCAACGGCCTGTTCACACCCGACACACCCTATCTGCTGGTGCTGGCGATGCTGCTCGTCGGCGGCTTCATCCGCTCGATGTTCTTCACCGGCGTCAATGCGCTCGCCTATGCCGAGGTTTCGGCTGAAGACACCAGCAAGGCGACGCCGATTGCAGCCGTCTTCCAGCAGCTGTCGATCGCGCTTGGCGTGGCGGTGGCTGGCGGCATCCTGGAGGTGTCCACCAGCCTGCACGACCGGTCGCTGACGCTGGCGGATTTCCACACCGCGTTTTTCGTCGTCGCGGCGATCTCCGCCGCCGCGTCGCTGTCGTTCATGCGGCTGGCGCCCGACGCCGGCAACGCCGTCTCCGGCCATGGCCGGTTGACCGTGCCCAAGACGCTGGAAACGGTAAGCCCGCCCGGCAATTGATGCGGCTTAAGTTTCGGGCTCGCCCTCTGGACGTTCCGATCCGCCTGACGGCGGCTCTCGCCCCTTGAAGTCCTTGGCCAACAGATAAAGCTCTACCGATTCATCGCGCGACGCCGGCGGCTTCACATGATGCACCGAGCGGAAGTTCTTCTTGAGCATGGAGAGCAGCTCGTTTTCGGCGCCGCCTTGGAAGGTCTTGGCGAGGAAATGCCCGCCCGGCTTCAGCACCGACAGCGCGAAATCGGCCGCCACCTCGCACAGATGCATGGTTCGGATGTGGTCGGTCCGCTTGTGGCCGGTGGTGGGTGCCGCCATGTCGGACAGCACGATATCGGGGTCGCCTCCCAGCGCCTCGGCCAGCTTTTGCGGCGCCAGCGGATCGAGGAAATCCATCAGCAGCACCGGCGCGCCGGGCACGGCGTCCATCTCGAGATAATCGATGCCGATGACATGCGGCTTGTCGGCCGTCGATTTCGTCCGCGCCGCCGCGACTTGGCACCAGCCGCCGGGAGCGGCACCGAGATCGATCACCTTCATGCCGGGCTTCAACAGATGATGCTTGTCGTCGATCTCGATCAGCTTGTAGGCCGCGCGAGAGCGATAGCCGTCAGCCTTGGAGCGCTGGACATAGGGATCGTTGATGTGGCGCTGCAGCCAGCGGCGCGACGATTCCTTCAGGCCGCTCTTCTTCTTGATCCGCGTCTTCAGCACGCGAATGCTGGCGGATCCTGGTTTTTCCGGTTTCTTGATCATTGCCTGATTTCTTGTCTGAGTTTTGTCGCTCGCTGAGGTGTGGCCGTTTTTCGGCGGCTACGCGTTTCGTGAATGGCTTCCCCCACTCCGTCGCGGCGTAGCCGGGCCCATGTGTTGGGGGCACCGCGGACGGAGGGGGGGGGGCGGTTGAACAAAACAAACCGTGCCGG
>NZ_JAMYKV010000110.1:0-5588 GCF_040317535.1 Mesorhizobium sp. M1409 | reverse complement strand
CTGGATACTGGATCGATGGGAGTGCCGAACATGCGTTTTTGAACCCGCTTTACATTGACGAGCCCATGTGAGTTCACCTGCCGCGCCTGCGAGGCAATCAGCCAGGCTCCGGCGCCGTTCCACGCCACCCCGCGGGGCTGGGCCAGTCCCCGCCTGCTGGCGATGATCCTGTTCGAGAAGTTCGGCCAGCATCAGCCGCTCAAGCGCCAGGCTGAACGCTATGCGCGCGAAGGCGTGCCGCTCAGCCTGTCGACGCTCGCCGACCAGGTCGGCGCCGGCCCCGCGGCGCTGATGCCGCTGTTCAAGCGACTCGAAGCCCATGTGCTGGCCGCTTCACGTCTGCACGGCGACGACACGACGGTGCCGGTCCTGGCCAAGGTGTCGGGCGAATTGAGAAACTGACCCCCCTCTGACGAAATGAAGAACTGACCCCCTCGGTTATGAGAGGAGGCATGGATGACGATTGGGATTTCGGCGATTCCTGCATTGTCGAGAACGATGCAGGGAGAGGAGATGCTTCAGCCTGAAGAGGTGGCAGCGATGCTGCGGCTGCATGAACTTGGCTGGGGAGCGAAGCGGCTGGCGCAGGAATTCGGGTGCGCGCAACACGGTGCGTCGGTATCTGCGCGAGGGCGGGACTGTTCCGTTTCGCAAGCCTGTGCGGCGGACCGCGTTTGACGGGCTGGACGATTGGCTGCGGGAACGCTTCTTCCGCCATGGCGGCAACGCCGATGTGGTGCGCCAGGAACTGGCGAGCGAACATGGGATCTTCATAGGGCTTCGTTCGGTGGAGCTTCGGGTGCAGCATTGGCGTCGGGAGTTGAAGGCGCAGAAGCGCGCGACAGTTCGGTTTGAGACGGCGCCGGGATATCAGGTGCAGATCGACTTTGGCGACACGCGGGTGTGGATCGGCGGCGAGCGTGTTCGGGCGCACCTGTTTGTGGCAACGCTCGGTTACTCGCGTCGGCTGCATATCCGTCCCTCGCTTCGGGAGCGCCAGGCGGACTGGTTCGAGGGGATGGAAGGAGCCTTCCTTCGTTATTTTCGTTCATGGCCCGTCCTTTCTTCGCTTGGGGCTCGGCTCGGCACTCCCGAGCAGCCCCCGTTTGCTTAACAGCTGCAAAGACTAAGGGCGGGCCGCCGCTCAGACCACGGTCATAACGTCTGATCTCCTATGGTCGAGACGAGGGCTTCGCATAGGGGACCCTGAGAAATCCCGTCGATCAGGATCTCAGCTGTTATGAGCCTTCGCCCTGGATCAACGCCGGGAGGCGAAGTTGCCTCAAGCACGACCTCACCTTGCTGTGTTGTTTTCAGCAAAATACATCCCGTTTGACCGTCCGATGTCCAACCGAACGATGGCAAAAGGCGAGCACTGAACAGGGCGGTTCGGTCCAGATTGTTACGAACCTTGACGGTGAAAGCTACCTTGCTGTTCGGTCTAACCTGCAACAGGTACGGAAGCATTCGTACCCAAAAAAGGTCGATAAAATGGTCTTCGGGTTCGTTTACTATATCGCGGAAAGCTGCTTCCTTTCGGCTAATATAGCTCTCATATTCGCTCATCCTCGACTGATCCATTTGGATCAGGGCACCGTGTCCAGGGCACACGAGATCTGGCGCCGACTTTCGTACAACGTTTGCACAGCGGCGATGCATCTGTAATTGGAAGCTGTTGCGCATAACGGTCGTTTGGACAGCAATTTCGTGGTCAATGCCATCAAATTGAGCATTGAAGAGGAATAGATTGTCCCCGCCGAAAGCGACCCTCTTCCCGTCTATGTCTCCCACAATGAAGGCGTGGTATTCTGATTGCCCGGGAGCATGGTGCATTTCGAAATCAAATCCGCGCCAGTGAAATGATTCACCGTCTTCCAGTACCTTCTGCACGTTAATCGGTTTGGAAAGGCAGCATGGCGTACTGGCCCAAGCGGCTGGGTTGGCAATGACACGGGCCACCCAATCGAGCGCCCAGCACTGCGTTCCGAACTGTTTCTGAAGGAACGGAATTCCTGCGATATGGTCATCATGGGTGTGGGTAGGAACAACAAGCTCGATACTGTGAACATCGTATTGCTGCCGAAGTTGATCGATGTGATGTTCGATGAAGCGCACGCCCTGAATGCCGTCGGAATCGGCTGCCCAATGTAGGTGTCCAGGAGAGGTGAGCCCGTAGTCAATCAGCATCGCGTGACCGATTCCACTCAACACGATGTAAAAGTTGGAACAGGTATATGGGCCTGCCCACAAGAGATGGTCCGATATCGCCTCCAGCTTGCTCTCGCGAATCAACTGTCTGTCATGGAAAGCATGGTCGCGACCAGAGGTGTATAACCTTCCGATATCTGCGAGCTTTTCGAGTCTCGACTCCAACCTCGCAATATCGGCTCTCACGTTCCAAATTGGTGCGCCGTGAGAAGGGTACGCCACATCCACGTTCTGCCTTTTGAGAGCAAGGATCGACTGCATTGAAAATTCGATGCCGAGGAGATCACCATAACCGTACTCCATAGCGTGCAGTTGGTAGAGCTTGCCGCCGCAACACATCAGATCGCCTATGAAAGCCACTCTGGTGCCATCTAAATCGGCAATCAGGCTGATTGAGCCGTACGTATGCCCCTTGGCCGGCAGCACGCGGAATTCGCACCCGTTCCAGACAAACGCACCATAGTCTTCCAGGACAGCATCAACAGTGATATTGCTACCTAGAGAGAAAAACGTGCTTGTATCATTGTAATTGTCGTATATGCGTCGCGCTTGCCAGTATGCCTCGACGTTGTCAAACAGATGGCGTTCATATTCAGGGACAGCGACCTTCGCACCCGCACTCTGAACAATCCATGTTCCCCAGCACTGGTCCCGGTGATGGTGGGTGTGCAGCACCCATGCGACGCGGTCTATACCAATGGAACCAAGGTGCTCCATAACGGCGCCCGATCCCGTATCGATGAGCAGGCACTCCGCACCGCTTTTCACAATGTAAACCGTGCATGTGTCTTCGAAAGACCAGAGATTACTGGAAAGTTGGACCAGAGACATCTGTATCCCTTTTTCTCAGAGACAATTTTGATGATCCACCTGTCTCTCCGCGCCTCTTGCAGATTGCCGACCTCTTTCTGCAAATGCAAAACGACGTATTGCGGCGCCCCGATCAAAAGGCGCTGCCAGAGAGTGCTTTCATTGGTGTATGCGTCAGCTCGAATTTTACAACGAGACTGTCTTCTGCCGTCAACATTTAGCAAAGAAGCCGAGCGCAAATAACCTCGGAGATGGGAGCCGGCGCACTTCAACGCGCGCCGACAGGTAAATTTGCTGGCGCATCCACTTCGCGTACAATTACTCCTCAGCAAACCACCATCGCTCGGTGCAACGGTAACCATCGAGATCCCAATTGGAAGCAATTTTATTGTGACCGACTTTTCTCGACAGGGCGTTGACGTAGTGCGCGAAAATCGGAATGACTGCTCCGCCATCATCCCTGCATAGGCTCTGCATTTCCGTATACATCTCAAGTCGCCTGGCGTCGTTGAGTTCGGACCGGGCTGATACTAATAGTTCATTGAATCGAACGTTCTTCCAATGGGTCTCGTTCTCTGGGGAGTCAGCAGCATAGCCTTGGGAAAACATCCAGTCGGCTGTGGGCCGACCTAACCATTGGCTGGTGCACCAGGGTTTCTTCAGCCAGACGTTATCCCAATAACCGTCGCTTGGCTCACGGACAACATCAATGGTGATGCCGGCTTTGGCGGCATTTTGCTGGTAAATCACTGCGGTGTCGACCGCTTCTGGAAAGGCGGTATCTGAAGCTGACAAATTCACTCGGAGATCAGCGAGGCCGGCCTTCTTGAGGTGGAACTTTGCCCTTTCGGGATCGTATTCCCGCTGGGGCAGGTTCTTGGCGTAGAAGCGGTTTGACGGAGCAATTGGATGATCGTTTCCAAGCTGGCCGTATCCTAGTAGCGCCGTATCCAGCAGCAGCTGCCGATTGATGGCATACTTTAGGGCCAGTCGCACATCCACGTTGTCGAACGGGGGGAGATCGCAAAGCATGGGCAGTGTGTAGTGTTGGGTTCCGGCGACTGACAGAATCTCCAGAGTCTTGGTCCTCTCCAACAGATGGACCGTTTTTAAGTCGCATCGGTTCATCGCGTGGATCTGACCGGTTACTAGAGCATTTGTGCGCGCCACGGCATCGCGTATGAGAAAAACCTCGAATGAATCGAACCACGCCGCATCCGACCTCCAGTAATTTGCGAAACGTTTGGCTGCGCCTTTGATACCGTAGTCGATTTTATCGAGGACGTAGCCTCCCGCCCCAACGCCAGAGAAATCAGCATTTCCATCCTTTGCCGGAACAATGGGGAGTCGATAGTCTTCAAGAAGGTAAGGAAGATCTGCGTTAGCCTCTTTCAGGACAAATACGACTGTTCCGGCCCCGTCTGCCCGGATTTCCTCGATCGGAGCAAGGGTGGCTTTAGCCGCCGACTTGGATTGCTCCCCGCGATGGTGATTGAGGGAGGCGATAACATCCTCCGCTTCCAAGCTTTTACCATTGTGGAACTCGATGCCCTTCCGCAACTTGAAGGTCCAGATTTTGGCGTCCTTCGTCACATCCCAAGACTCGCCGAGCTCACCGGTGAGATTTCCATCAGGGTTTACCGCTGTAAGATAGCCATGCATAGACTTAAAGAACAGTCGTGTGAATGCGGTTGTGGCTCTTGCAGGATCGAGGGAGTCAGATGTTGAGCCCTCACCGACGCCGATCTTGAAGTGGCCGCCCTTCTTAGGGGCGGCTTCCTGAGCCAACACTGGAAGAAGTCCGCTTGAGGAGGTCATGGCCAAAGCGCAGCTACCGGCAGCCGCATTTTTGAGGAATTCCCTTCGGCTCACCATCGTGGCTATGTTCGCGTCACCCAATTTGCCCATTGCACCTTTCCTCCCATTCGGCTCTTTATAATAACGGTAGTCGGACAGCGGACGTTAATCTTGCCGCGAGATCAACAAAGCTGCATCAGTCTTGGCGTGACCCGTAAGCCCCAATGCTCACGCTCTGGCACTTCGCTAGCACAGTTGATGACTTTCGAAACTGCGCAAAAAGGTAATCTCTCTGTTGATTTTATTTCGAGGTGCGGGCGATTGGTACACCCATCGAGGAACGTGCCCACACGCGATGACACTCTCGTGTCGGGTATCGCGGGACGAGATGGTCGAGCCTGCGCGCTTGGGGCTGAACATGCCCAAGGGGCCTGGCATGGAGCGGGCCTGCGTCGCGGTCACCCCCAGGGGCCGTCAACCTGCACCACAGAGGTGGGTCGACGCGGCCGAATTCAGCTTCGAAAACACCGGTCTGCGCAGCGGCGGGAAATGAGACAAGCAAAGGAGCATCGCTTGGCGAATAGGCACAGCCCACTTCCATTCCAGGCCAGGATCTTCAACATGTCGCCGCGCTTGCCCCGGGACACGAACAGCGCCCCCGAATGCGGTTATGTTGCGCGCCACATAACCGCATTTATGCGTCGGGCGAGATTATGTGGCGGAGCCGCCCTGACGCCCGTCAGGGCGGGCCAAGTCCGACTGCCTCCGCCACA
>NZ_JAMYKV010000109.1:0-5998 GCF_040317535.1 Mesorhizobium sp. M1409 | reverse complement strand
TTGCTGAGGCCTTGCCCTATGCTGAACTGCCACTGCATGACCAACTCCGCAATAAAGCGGCGCTCAGCCCCGAGGCTCCCGCCGTTGTTTCTGAAGCTGCGACCCTCACCTACCGTGAACTGGACGACCTAAGTGAGGCGCTGTCCAGACAGCTCGCTGCAGAAACGGAGGGAGCATCATGCCCTGCAATGCTATCCGTCACATCCGGCAAGCGATGCGGACAACTGTTGGATCCACATTGACTGAACAGCGATTCCCGGCGGTGGCAACGCTGATGGGGTCTAAGCAAGGCCCAGCGCCGGCGAGCGCGGCCCACACCATGCGCACTTTAGCCACCAAGCACCTGATTGCTCTCTCTGCCCGTTCGCTCGGATTTCTTAAAGACGTCACCTTACACGATACGGGATATGTCGATGCGGTTCTAGTGTATGGCCGGTTCGATTTCGAGAGCTACAGGGACGACCTGTTTTATAACCTCGCCTTAGCCTGCCCCCCCAGCTTGTCCACGGCTCTACCGATACGCCGCGCCGAATTTCTGGCCGGTCGCGCGCTGGCGCAGACGGCATTGCAGGCGCTGGGCCAGCCTACTGCCGAAATTCCCATCGGTTCCGATCACGCCCCACTCTGGCCAAGCGGGTCTACAGGTTCAATAACCCATGCACGGGGGCATTGCGCTTGTTTCGCCATTTCCGATCCAGACTGGCAAGCTGGTGTGGACGTCGAGCTGATGGTCAGCGGCCATGCGCTGGAGTCGATCCTAAGCATGACGGCTAACGAGCAAGAACGTGCCTTGATTGCTCGACAGACGGCGCTCCCTCCAAATCGGCTGGCCACGCTGCTCTTTTCGGCTAAGGAAACACTTTTCAAAGGACTCTACCCTGTGGTGCGGCACTTCTTTGGGTTCGACTGTGCTGAAATACGGACGCCGCCAACAAACGGACGCTTACGGCTGCATCTAACGCAAACCCTTTGCCGCGAATTACCTGAGGGTGAATCTTACGACGTCCGCTTTCATAACACTGCCGACCGTGTATTGACTTGGATAGCAGTGCGCCGGTTACGAAGGAATGTCTGGTCATCGGAAGATATGCAAGTATAGCGGTCTGCCAAAAGATTTCGAGGCAATCAGGGGCACCACCGTGGGCAATTCTATCGCTGTGTGTTGCCGCGGTACACAAAATCACCGACCTCGCACGGGACCCTGAAGATGATGCCCGACAGCATTGTGGTCTTTTCAAGTTGAGGCCATGTTACTGAAAAGTAGAAACGATATGACTGAAACAAAAGCAGCACCGAGCAGCGTACACCGCCCTACAATCGCTGGTCTGGCAAAAAGGACACGACGTTCGAGAGCATTGCGCTCCGAGAGGAAGTCGGACCCATGGAGCTCGAAGTAACTGATGGCCTAATCAAGCAATATGCGTTTTGCCAAGGTGCCTATAAGTCATGGCATTTTTTAACACCTCTCCATTCGGCGGGCCGATTGCCCACGCTGCTTTGCTCGCCAACGATCTGATGACTGTCTACTATACGCATATGACCGCACCACAAGCTGGCCTGCACACTACTAACGAGCTCTTCTTTCACGCCCCAGTGCCTATGGGGGAAACTGTCACGATCACCGGTCGCTTCACTGACAAATACGTGCGACGCGACAATGGCTATGTGGTTTTGGAAGCGGAAGCTGGCGACCGCCAGGGTAATCTGCTCATTTCATACCGACACGTCGAGATCATGCGCATCCAAGCCGGCTCGGTTATCGGCCCGTCGAGTGCGCCGCCGCCCGACGATAAGATCGTTCCCGAGACGAACAACGCTAAACCTATTGACAAAGCTGCAGCTGGAATTGCACCGGGAACACCAATAATGTCTACACCGAAAACGTTGTCGCAGGAGCAAATCTCAGTCTATGCGTGCGTTGGCGAACACGAGCGGAATCTCCACAATGACATTGAAGCGGCTCGCAAGTACGGGCTTGAAAATACGATTGCGCAGGGATTGCAGACTGCGGGATACTGTTCCGAACTATGTACAGATTTTTTTTGGCGTTTCTTGGTTCACTACCTGCCGACTGAAGGCTAAGTTCATTCGTCCAGTCTATCCTCAGTCGGCACTTACTGTCTCTGGAAAAGTCTCATCTCAGAAAGCCGAGGGCGACGCGACCAGGTCGCACCTGGAAATCTGGGTAAAGGATCAACACGACCGATTGGCAACGGTAGCATGGGCATCAGCGCAGCACGACGATTAGCCCGCCTTATTCATGACGCCTCTGGGTTTGTTTGGCGCTGAGCGGCGAACAGGTGTCGGCGGGGCGTCTTTTTCACCGCGGCTGTATCTGACTTGTGAACGCGCTGGGGATTTTGAAGCTATTTGGTTCGACGGGAGCTGCTGCCCCGGCGGTCATGGTCCAGCGCGCTGCAGATTGCTGGCGAGCGCCCGCAACAGGCTGGCCTCGGGACAGGCGGCGGCGAAGGCCAGGCGGACGCGCGAGGCGGTTTCGATGACGCGGGCGCCGGGCTTGAGGAGCCTGAGCCGCAACGTGGCGAACTCGGCTTTGCCGAGATGATGGGATGTGGGCACCGCCTGGCGCAGGGTGAGCATCAGCCAGTATGCGGCGGTGTGCAGGACGAGGCGCACCTGGTTGGCGATCGGCGAACGGCAGCTGGTGCGGTCGGAGGCAAGTTGGCTCTTGTGCATCTTGATCAGGTTCTCGGCCTGGCCGCGGGCGCAGTAGATCACGTCGTAGAGGTGCTCGGCCGAGCTGCTGTCGAGATTGGTGACGACGAAGCGGATGTCGAGGCCCATCGCGGTCGCCTCAATCGGGCGCAGACGCGACGCTCAAGCTTCCAGGACTTCGCCTTATAGCGTTCACCCTTCGAAGAGTCCGGCGGTAACTGCGGTTGGCGATGGTCGGCGCGGAAATCGCGCTAATTCCGCGGCATTTCATCGAGATGGTCGTCACATATCGTCCAATGCCTGCAAGATTGGCCGCGCTCATGCCAGGAGGCTGACCGTCGCGTATACACGTCAGGGCGGTCGCGGCACAGACAGATCGAGATTGAGTTCAGAGCAATGACATGCAAATTGTCTTCGAGACATTCCTGGAAAAGCTGTCGGAGAGTGTCGATGAAACAGATTTCCGGGAAGCCATGGCCAGCGCGGCCTCGGGACTTGATCTACTCACGTTTGCCTATCTGTCCTTGCCATTGCAACCCTCCGGCGAGCCCAAGCTGATCTCGAATTATCCGCCTCCGTGGACCGCGCACTATCTGCAAAACCAGTATCAGAGAGTCGATCCCGTCATCATGCGTGCGCGACGTGCCGGATGTCCCTTTCGATGGGGATCGGATCTTCGTGGCGTTGAGACATCGCAGGTTCAGCAAGGGCTATTCGCTGAAGCGGCAGAGTTCGGCATGCGCTGTGGATTGACGATCCCGATTGTCGATCGCAGGGGCTGTGTTGCAGCGATGACCTTTGCCGCGCATGAGCCCAATTCCGCGTTCCTGCGCGTTGCCGAGCGGTATGAGCAGGCGCTCCAACTCATGGCGACGTGCTTTCACATTCATGTTCGCCGCAAACTCTCGGTCAATCGAATGGTTGACGGCATTTTGCTGACACCACGTGAATATGAGTGCCTGCAGTGGGCGGCGCGCGGCAAGTCAGCCTGGGATATCGCCTGCATCTTGGGCGTCAAGCCGCACACCGCCGCTTTCCATCTGGACAATGCCAAGAAGAAGCTCGGCGTGCGCACCAAAAATCAGGCCATCGCGCTGCTGGCCTCCTCACGATGTTCTATTTCTGAGCAACTGAATTCGTCCTTGGTTCCCGTGTGCATGTGCACAGGCTGTTGCGGCGGCGAATTCGCCTCAAGTGGCAGGGTCATTCCTGCGAGGAGGCCCTCATGAAGCAGCTTATTGCATCCGATTGGTACGGCGACTTTGCGACGAACTGCACGCAATGCACCGTCTGCGATACCGCCTTTTCAAGGAGCGGTTCGACTGGAAAGTGCGGACGAATGGCGGGTAACAGATCGATTCCTTTGATGCATCGAAGCCGCACTGTCCAATTTTGCGAGGTTCCGCCGGCCGTGTCGACGGTTGCCTCCGACTGTTTTCGTCGAACGGGCCGACGATGCTTCGGGACACTTTTCCGGTACTGTTGGAGGGGAAGACGGCGCCCCAGGAACCGAGCGTCTGGGAAAGCAGCCGCTTTGCGCTCGATGTTGCTTCATCCGCCCCGAAGGGGGCCGGCGGAATTGCTGTCGGCACTTACGAGCTCGTCGCCGGCGTGATCCGAGTTCGGCCTGTTGAGCCGTCTCAGCCGAATTGTCACGGTTACCGATCTGCGTATGGAGCGCATCCTTCGCCGCGCCGGCTGGCCACTTGCGCAGATCGGCGAACCGCACACAATCGGCACCACCCGCGCTGTGGCCGGATATCTCGACGTCTCAAACGCAAGGCTGGATGCGTTCGACGGAACGGCGGTTTTCATGGGGCGGTGCTGTGGGCGCCGGTGGCCTGCAGGGCCGCGTGATGTCGGGTCGTTGCCGTCGTGATTCTGGCGGCTCTGGGTCATGAGCCGGGCAGAAGGCAGCACCGCGGACTGGCCGGATCGTGGGATAAGAGCTCGTACGACTACACCGCTCATCTGACCCGGCAAGACCGGGCTTGGGAGTTCTTGCGGCGAAATCGGGCATTCCGGCATGATTTGGCCCGATGCACTGGAGCGGACCGAATGGCTGGAAGATCGGACTTCGCTCGACATCATCGCGTCGCGCGTCGACCTGGCGCGTTCTGTTTCGCGGACTCTCTCAGGCGTGATGTGGCCGTATTTCTGGTGTCCATGCCCGGGTGCGAGTGTTACTCAATCCGTGCGTCGCCATATCGACGCGATCTTGCCCGCCGGGCAGTTGAGACATCGGCTGTGGGCCTTTGAGTGTATCAGCAGTTTTAGCTGCGCCCGGACGACTGCCAACCCCTGTTTCCGCTGGAAGCGCGTGGCCGACGCCTCCGCTTCGTCCTCCAGGCGTTCGACGGTTCGCTGGCGGGGGTGCACCGGGAAATGCCGAAGCCCTGATCGGCGAGCCGCGGGTTCAGGCCGACCGGTGAGATCCTGCCGATCATCTGCGTGAAGCCGTTCGCCGCGCCATCCAGGACAGCCACGCGCTCATGAAGACGAGTACAGGGATTTCCTTGCTTGAAAGGCGTAACGGAGCGCACAGCGCGATTGTTCAGCCGGTGAACAATTTCTTGTAGCAGTTGTGACCATCCAGTTCGCACGGTCGAGATGACTACGAAGCACCTTCCTGGCGCGCTCCGGCTCGCGTGCTGGATCGATGCCGAGGATCAGGTGGGCCATCTCTTCTTCGCTCGCATCATCGGCGGAGGCGTCTAGGAGCCGCATATAGGTCGTGAAATGCGCTTTATCGTAAGCCGTGAGGCTGTCCGACGAGTGCACTTCGTCGGCAATCGGCGTGTTCCATTTAGGCTGTAACATCGCTGGTTATATCTCCGGAAAACGGCCTCCGCGAAGCCCCTCCGCCAGCGGATTTAGATGCTCGATGTGGATTACATATTATAGTTGATAAACAAGCTGCCTAATCCGCTGGCTGTCGTGCATGGATATGCGCAGGTTGGTCGGACGTAATGTGCAGAGGATCAGGCTGAGGAAGCGTCTGACGCAGGAGCAGCTTGCCGAGATTTCCGGGTTCAGCCAGCAGTACATCAGCGGCTTGGAGAAAGGCCGAAGAAATCCGACGATCATCACGATCTATGAACTGGCATTGGCCCTCGGCGTCAGCCACACGGATCTGGTTCGGCCCGACAAACAGGCCTGACCCACCCGACTTCCAAGTAATTGCTACGGGCCCGGGGGGGGGGGGGGGGGGGGGGGGGGGGGGGGGGGGGGGGGGCCCGGGGGGGGGGGGGGGGGGGGGGGGGGGGGGGGGGGGGGGGGGGGGGGGGGGGGGGGGGGGGGGGGGGGGGGGGGGGGGGGGGGG
>NZ_JAMYKV010000108.1:0-6421 GCF_040317535.1 Mesorhizobium sp. M1409 | reverse complement strand
GAATCACAGACGATTCAACTTCTTCAACCCCTATCTGGCGCCTTCAAGAACTGCGCCGAAGCAAATGTGTGCGCACGCTAGCCCCTTGTGGGAGAAGGTGTCGCCGAAGGCGACGGATGAGGGGTGTTCCAGGGAACGCCAACGCCTCACTTCGCTGGAACACCCCTCATCCGTCTCGACGCTGCGCGCCGATCCACCTTCTCCCACAAACAAGGGGGAGAAGGAAAAGTGCGGTCAGTGCCAATCGTCGTTCACCCCGCCCCCGCATCATGCTAACCAACCCGCCATGGCACAGAAGAAAGCTTACGAGGTCGATGGGTGGCTGGCGCGGCCGGACCAGCGCATCTCCATTGTCCTGCTTTATGGTCCCGATCGCGGCCTCGTCTCGGAGCGGGCGAAGGCTTTTGCCGGCAAGACCGGCCTGCCGCTCGATGATCCCTTCTCGGTGGTCCGGCTCGAGGGCTCGGAGGTCGACCGCGACGAGGGCCGCCTGCTCGACGAAGCCCGCACCGTGCCGATGTTTTCAGACCGGCGGCTGCTCTGGGTGCGCAATGCCAGCGGCCAGAAGGCGCTGGCCGACGACGTCAAGGCGCTGACGGCGGAGCCCGCGCGGGACGCGATCATTCTCATTGAGGCCGGCGACCTCAAGAAGGGCGTCGGGCTGCGCGCCATCGTCGAGGCGGCGGACAACGCCATGGCGCTGCCGTGCTACGCCGATGAAGCCCGCGACATCGACGCCGTCATCGACGACGAACTGCGCAAGGCCGGCATGTCGATGACCATGGAGGCGAGACAGGCACTGCGCCGCAATCTTGGCGGCGACCGGCTGGCCTCGCGCGGCGAGATCGAAAAGCTCATTCTCTACGCCCACGGCCAGCAGGAAATCGGACTGGAAGAGGTCAAGGCGATGTCGGGCGACGTGTCCGGCGCCTCTTTCGACGACGCGGTCGACGCGCTGCTCGAAGGCAAGATCGGCGACTTCGACACCGCCTTCACCCGCCATTGCCAGTCCGGTGGGCAGCCCTTCCTGGTGCTGTCCTCGGCGATGCGGCAGCTGCAGCAAATCCAGGCCATGCGCGGCCAGATGGATTCGGGCGGCCGCAATGCAGCGTCCGTCGTTGCCGCCGCCCGGCCGCCGGTCTTCTTCTCGCGCCGCAAGCTGGTGGAGAAGGCGCTGGAGCGCTGGAACACCGACGCGCTCGGCCGTGCGCTGACCCGGCTGCAGACGGCGGTCCTGCAGACACGACGGCGGCCCGATCTTGCCGTGGCGCTGGCAAGACAGGCGCTGCTTGGTATCGCCGTGGAAAGCAGCCGGCTGGCGCAGAGGTAGTTCGTTGAGGCAGGCCGCTGACTATCGATGTCAGCGCCGCCCCTCATTGTCCTGCCGGACATTTCTCCCCGTATAGTGACGGGGAGAAAGACGCTGGCCGCAACGCCGACGCCCTTCTTGCAAGGCGGATGATTGGGCGAAGTCGCCGAGCGTCCCTCGCCCCGTTTGCGGGGAGAGGATGCCGGCAGGCAGGTGAGGGGCGGCGCAAACGCTCCAAAAGCAAGGGATGAGAGGAGTCCGTGCGCGGGAGCGCCTACTCTCGGGAGTCCAACAGTGGCCGATTATTCGCCGGCTAATTACCGCTCCTGCTTCAGCCGTCTGCACAGTTCGTCAAGCTGCTCAAGCGACCGGTATGCTATGCGCAGCACGCCGCCCTTGCCCTTGTGATCGACCGACACGATCATGCCGATCGTATCGGTCAACAGCTTCTCCAGCGCCAGCGTGTCGGCGTCTTTCTGCTCCGGATTCGGCGCCGGCTTGGCTTCCTTCGTGCCGCCGGCCGGCATCTGCGCCAGTGCTTCGGCCTGGCGTACCGAAAGTCCCTCTTCGACGATGCGCTTGGCAAGGCCGGCCGGATCTTCCGCCGTCACCAGCGTGCGGGCGTGCCCCGCCGACAGCGCGCCGTCGACGAGCATGTCGCGGATCACGTCCGGCAGCTTCAGCAGCCTGAGCGTGTTGGCGACATGGCTGCGGCTCTTGCCGATCACCTGACCGAGATCGGCCTGGGTGTAGCCGTGCTCGTCGATGAGCTGCTGATAACCAAGCGCTTCCTCGACCGCGTTGAGGTCGGTGCGCTGCACGTTCTCGATGATCGCCAGTTCCAGGGCCGTGCGGTCGTTGACCTCCCGGATGATGACCGGGATCTCGGACAGCCCGGCGCGCTGCGCCGCGCGCCACCGGCGCTCGCCGGCGATGATCTCGTAGCGGCCGGCCTGTGTCGGCGACGGCCGCGCCACCACCGGCTGGACGACACCATGCTCTCGGATCGACTGGGCAAGGTCCGTCAGCTCGGCGTCGCCGAAATGGCGGCGTGGATTTTTCGGATTGGGGGTCAGGAACTCGATCGGCACCTTGCCGTCGGCGCTCATGCCAGGCTTTTCCGGTGCTTCCGGACGGTCGATCTCGCCGATCAGTGCTGCCAGCCCGCGGCCCAGTCTCTTTCTCGAAAGGTCGTCGCTCATCTTTGTTCCAAAGCCCCGTCTATTCCAGAAGCGATCGTTTCGGTATCGAATTGGTTTTTAGCCATGCATCCGATCCAATCAAGCGGCGCGCAATTTACGCTCGCGGCGGATCACTTCCGACGCCAGCTGCAGATAGGCCTGGCTGCCCGAGCATTTCAGATCGTAGAGGATAGCCGGCTTGCCGTAGGACGGCGCCTCGGACACCCGCACATTGCGCGGAATGACGGTCTCGTAGACCTTGTCGCCCATATGCGCCCGCACATCCTGCACCACCTGGTTGGCGAGATTGTTGCGGCCGTCATACATGGTCAGCACGATGCCCTGGATAATAAGGTCCGGATTGATCGAGCGACGCACCTGTTCGACCGTCTCCAGCAATTGGCTGAGGCCCTCCAGCGCGAAGAACTCGCACTGCAGCGGCACAAGGACAGAATCGGCGGCTGCCATTGAATTCAACGTCAAAAGGTTGAGCGAAGGCGGGCAATCGATCAGCACATAGCCGAAGGGCGCCCCGCGCTCGGTCGCGGCGCGCAGCGCATTGCGCAGCTTGAGCACCCGGTCCGGCGCCGAGGCTATTTCCATTTCGATGCCGAGCAGGTCGAGCGTCGACGGCACGATCGACAGACCAGGCACCGCCGTCGGGATGGCTGCGGCTTCCAGTTCCAGCTCCCCCGTCAGCACATCATAGGACGAGACCGTCCGATCCTTGCGGTCGATGCCGAGGCCGGTGCTGGCATTGCCTTGCGGATCGAGATCGACGATCAGCACCTGTTCGCCGATCGCGG
Organism: Mesorhizobium sp. M1409; assembly: GCF_040317535.1. Taxonomy (NCBI): domain Bacteria; kingdom Pseudomonadati; phylum Pseudomonadota; class Alphaproteobacteria; order Hyphomicrobiales; family Phyllobacteriaceae; genus Mesorhizobium; species Mesorhizobium sp. M1409. The sequence continues at coordinate 3,125 of NZ_JAMYKV010000108.1, read as the reverse complement.
CCAGCGCGGTCGCCAGGTTGATGGCGGTGGTGGTCTTGCCGACGCCGCCCTTCTGGTTGGCTACGGTGATGATTCGGGGGCCATTCTTCATCATGGGTCTATGCCAGAAATTCATTTTTGAGTCGTCGCCTGGAGCAGATCAGACAGGTCGCAAGTTCGACAATTCGAGGATGACGCCGCTGGCGTCGGTCACACTTGGATGTTCTACCAGATCGAAGGACCATCGGTGAACGCTTTCTTCCACTTCGGCGCGGTAATCCCGGCCTTTGTGGAACAGGCCGCGCGCGCCTGACGTCAGCCAGGGCGCCGACAGGTCCAGCAACGTCGAAAGCGAAGCCAACGCCCGCGCCGTGACGATTTGCGGTGTCGAAACAAGTGCATGGCTGTCATCGATGCGGCGCGCCACGACCCGCGCCGGCAGGCTGAACTGCCCGACGACAGCCTGCAGGAAGGATGCTTTTTTGCGATTGCTTTCAACCAGATCGATGCTGGCGCCGTCACGCTCAACAAGCAGGAAAGCCATGACAAGGCCCGGGAATCCGCCGCCCGAACCGAGATCGACCCAGCGCGTCGCCCGAGGCTCGATTCGCGCCAACTGCGCACTGTCCAGGATGTGACGCCGCCAGACATCGCCAGCCGTCGATTGCGCAACGAGATTGATGCTGCGATTCCATTTCTGGAACAACTGCTCGAACGCCACCAGCCGATCGAATGTTTCACGTGAAACCGGGCCTGCCGCATCTTGCAGGCTCTCTAGGGAAAAAGAGCTCACGCAACATCCTTTTGCAGGCGCTGGGCGCTCTCCGCGTGGCGGACATGCGCGACGATGATCGCCAGCGCCGCCGGTGTCATGCCTTCCATGCGCTGGGCATCGGCGATGGATCGCGGCCGTCGCGCCTGCATCTTCTGCTTCAACTCGTTGGACAGGCCCGGCACACCGGCGAAATCGACTGTTTCAGGGATCAACCGGCTCTCCTCATGCCGGATCTGCGCCACATCGGTCTTCTGGCGATCCAGATAGACCGAATATTTCGCTTCCGTTTCAAGGCGTTCCGCCGTCTTGCCGTCTATTTCCGCAAAGCGTGGATCGACACGCACCAGCCAGGCCACATCGACATCGGGATAGGACAGCAACTCGTAGCCGGACCGGCGCACGCCATCCCGGTTGATCTCCAGCCCGTGCCGCGCCGCTTCATTGGGGGTCAGGGTGAGCGACTTCACCAGATCCCGCGCCTCATCGAGGCGCCGCATGACACTCTCGTAGCGCTGCATCCGCTGCGTCGAGGCAATGCCCAGTTTCGCGGCCAAGGGCGTCAGCCGCTCGTCCGCATTGTCGGCGCGCAGCGACAGCCGGAACTCGGCCCGCGAGGTGAACATCCGGTAGGGTTCGCTGATGCCGCGGCTGGTCAGGTCGTCGACCATCACGCCGATATAGGCTTCGGTGCGGCTGAGCACGATCTGCTCGCTGCCTGACGCGCGCCGTGCCGCATTGAGGCCGGCGAGCAGGCCTTGCCCGGCCGCCTCTTCATAGCCGGTCGTGCCGTTGATCTGCCCGGCGAGGAAGAGACCGTTGATGCGCTTCGTCTCCAGCGTCTGATGCAGCTCGCGCGGATCGACATGGTCATATTCGATGGCATAGCCGGGCTGCAGCATGACTGATCCCTCCAGCCCAGGAATGGTTTTGAGGATATCGAGTTGCACATCCTCAGGCAGCGAGGTCGAAATCCCGTTGGGATAGACCGTATCGTCATCGAGCCCTTCCGGCTCGAGAAAGATCTGATGGCCGTCCCTGTCGCCGAACTTGACGATCTTGTCCTCGATCGACGGACAATATCGCGGACCCACGCCTTCGATCGAGCCGGAATACATGGCGGAGCGACCGAGATTGGCGCGGATCAGTTCATGCGTGGCCGTCGTCGTGCGCGTGATGCCGCAATCGATCTGCGGTGTCTCGATGCGGTCGGTCATCAGCGAAAACGGCACCGGATCCACGTCCGCGGCCTGCTTTTCCAGCGATGCCCAATCGATGGTCCGACCATCGAGCCGTGGCGGCGTGCCGGTCTTCAGCCGGCCGAGCTTGAAGCCCGCGCGACCCATCGTCGCCGACAGGCCGATGCTCGCCTGCTCGTTCATTCGGCCGGCGACAATCTTCTTCTCGCCAATATGGATAAGCCCGCGCAGGAACGTTCCGGTCGTCAGAACGACCGCCCCACAAGCGAGCCGTCGGCCGTCGGCCAGGAGAACGGCCGCTATCTGGCCATCGGCGATTTCAAAGTCCAAAACCTCGCCTTCGACCACGTCGAGGTCGTTCTGCTGCCGAATCGCTTCCTGCATGGCAAGGCGATAGAGCTTCCTGTCGGCCTGGGTGCGCGGTCCGCGCACTGCGGGACCCTTGCGGCGATTGAGCAGGCGGAACTGGATTCCGGCAGCATCCGCCACCCGACCCATCAGGCCGTCCATGGCATCGATTTCGCGAACCAGATGGCCCTTGCCGAGCCCGCCGATCGCCGGATTGCAGGACATCACCCCGATCGTGTCGAAGCGCAGCGTTACAAGCGCGGTCTTCGCACCCGCGCGCGCGGCCGCGCTCGCCGCCTCGCACCCCGCGTGGCCGCCGCCCACCACAACCACATCATAGTGATCGGTCATTTCCAAACGTCCCTGACTCAAATGAATGAGGGGACACATGTCCCCGCCAGGCAGCGCTGTCAAGAAAACTCCGCGACGCGTTTCACGTGAAACAGCCTTATAGCGTGTCCACTCAGCGTTTCACGTGAGTCGGCGTACCGACTGTTTCACGTGAGTCACCCGAGTGGTACTGTGCAGGGGTTCAGTGGATTCGAGGACGGCAGCCACGTTTCATCGTTCGCTTTGGCCACCATCATAGACATTCGTGACCGCCGAAGCCTCCACGCGTTCGTCATCCACGGGCGGAGCAAGGAGCGTAAGCGACGAGCGCAGACCCGAGGATCCATGCCGTGATGTTAGTCAAAGAGCGCAGCGGAGCAGGATTCGGCACCCTAGCAACGCTTTGGAGTCGCGGCATGGCAACTGTGTTCATGCGAAAGCTTTTTTGTCTCGAATGATGGCGTTTAGGACGACGAGAAGCTTCCTTGCGACGGCGA
>NZ_JAMYKV010000107.1:0-6430 GCF_040317535.1 Mesorhizobium sp. M1409 | reverse complement strand
GCCTAGGGTAAGTCTTTGTCGCAGAAGCATTTTCCCTGATTCGGAGCCCCGATGCACCTCAACTCTGTGAGATATTCGGGCTAGCCCACGGCTCGACGGTTGTGCTCCGCGACGTAACGATCAAATGTGGTCGAGCGAGCGAACCTACCTGATTGCCACGGGAGCCAGGGCGCGTGAGAGGCTCGCTTCGCCCTTGCCGTACATGGAAGCGCTATAGTCGACCAGGGTGTCGGTACGAGCCGTATTGAGCAGATCGTTGGTGATCTGGGTCGGCGTGGCCTTGGTGAATTTGCTGCCTAGTATCGCCGCATATCCTGAAATGATCGGTGCCGCGAAGGAGGTGCCATACAGGCCTGTCTTGCTCCCATCGACGCCAACCACAAGAAAGTGGCTTTGCACGAGCGGGTTGGAGCCGGCATAGTTGGAGTACCAGGCAAGCTGGGCCTTGTTGCTTGTTGTGCCGTTCGTCGAAAGGGCGCCGACGAAGATCGCGGAGGCTTTGCCAACCAGGGCGATGTCGAGATAGTCCTGCTGACCGCCTGTGACGCCGCCCACGGCAACCGAATCGTTGCCCGCCGCCTTCGAAATAACGGCCGACCCTTTGGTGGCATAGGAGATGATGGAGGCTTCCTCGGGACTCCATCCGATCTGGTTCGAACTGTAACCGGCGTTGGCGTACATGCCATAGCTCAGATTGAGCACGTTCAGGCCACGCGTCAGGCTGACGGCCGAGCTGGTTGAAAAGTCCTTCGACCTGATGGTCGCCAAGGGCGCGATCATGCCGGCTTCCTCGCGCGTCCATTCACCATGGCGCTGGGTTTGAACCCCGACACCGAAATTGCCCGAGAAGCGCGAAGTACTGGAGAAATCGTCGACGATCGTAATCGTGACGCCCTTGCCCTTGTACCCCGCGGCCCATGCCGCGCCGACGTCGGGACTCATCCACCCCTGCACCGCTTGTGTGCCTGCAGCCGGGATCGTTGCACTCACGCATGTGGACCGGCCGCCGCCGTGACACAGCGCGGCCATCTCGTCCGCATTGACCGCCTCCTGTGCCGAAGCCATCGGCGCCGACAGGGTGGTGAGAGCCGCGGCGATAACGAATTTCAAGCAACTACCGGACATGCTCTTACTCCGTTCAAAAAAGAACCAGGACGGGCGATCGCGAAATTTCGGGACGAGATGATTTTCTCATTTGCATCCTCCCGGCGATCAGAAAGTAACACGGTAATTCAGCCAGAGGTGCTGGCTCTCCGGTTTAGCGTTAACCAGATATTTCAAGGTCTCCTCTGGCGCCATCTCGCCGGCCGCGAGCCGACAATTGACGCTGTAGGTACCCAAATCGCCGTAGTCCGCTTCGCATGGCTTTTCGGTGAGCTTGCCGCCGAGGGTCGTGGTGAGCGACAAGGAAAGAGTGCTGTTCGGACCCGGATGCATCTGCGTGAGGAAACCCAGCTTTAGGCTGGGCTCGATGCGATATTTCTCACCTTCTTCTCCGGTGCCTAATCCCCAGAGGATCCCGGTGTCTTCGGTGATCTGGGTCAAAAGTTCGACATGCATGTCGACCCAGTTTGCGTGGTACCATTGGTTGAACGATATCCGGCTTCCGTCCTGCAGTTCATAACCGCCGCCGCCCAGGCCGCGCGCGCGATCGCTGAGCGGCGAGCCTTGGTGGATGTCGACCAGCGATGTGGTCAGTTCCTGGGCAATCGCCGGAGACGCTGCAAGGAGCCCGTACAGCAGGAGCGCCGTCGTGCGAAAACTCACTCGATTGCCGGAACTTTCGCGCATGCGCGAAACACCTCGCCCCACCGATTCCGGACCAGTGCCTGGTGACGACGGGCTTCTCTTGCAGCCCACTGTAGCCGGATTATTTGCCCGACAGTGGCACGGGTTCGGTTACCGCAGGGTTTATTTTAGCTGAGGAAAATATAATTCTTTGGCCGGCGGCCGGCAGGACGTCCGCGATGGCGCTTTTCAACCAATCTTGAAGCGCCAACGCGGCTCGTTTGGTGTTGCGGATGAATCCTGCGGCAAAGACTAGGCCGCGTCGCGGGCCTTCTCGATGCGCGAGCGGATCGCCTCGATCATCGTCTCGCGGATGACCGTCTCGCCATGCGTCTCGCGCATGTGCTCGACGGCGCGGCGCATGACCTCGGCCTCCTCGTCGGCACGCGTGTGCCAGTCACAGCCGGGCACGAGCGACCCGCAGTGAAATTCCTTCATTGGTTTCTCCTTTTCCTCCGTGGAGCCCGACCGAGGCTCCGGCACTTTCTTGGCTCATGGTCCGATTCCAGGGTTGAATCCGCGGATCCGGGAGCGGGCGGAATGCATAACACAGATGGGGTGATATCGGTCGCCGTCAACGGCAAAAGGGCGAAACAGCGCTGCTTCGCCCTTTTGCGCTAGCGCGAAACAGGACCAGACATCATCTTGCCCTGCCTTGGCCGGCCATCACTTTGCGATCTTGACAGCCTCGGCGATTTTTTTCTTGCCGCTCATCTCCCATGAGACGCGGACCTTTTCACCGACCTGCAGGCCCGGATCCTTGAAGGTCTTGGGAAGCGTAAAAGACGATCCGTCATCGAGGACAAGGCTCATGGCCGTTGCGTCAAGGGTCTTGATCGTGCCGGTGGTGTGCTTGACGGCGGCGAACGTCACCGAACCGGAAGCGAGAAGGGCAGCGGCGGCAGCCGAAACAATGATCTTGCGCATTGTGAAGTACTCCTGAAGGGCGGGACGAGGGTGTGTCCCGCATCGTCTGGGCCGTCCGGTCGCGTCGGGTCGCGGCTCGCTTGTTTCGAGGCAATTCCGAACGGAAAACCGTCTCACATTTTCCTGGAATTGCGCTCAGGCGAACCGCCGGCGCTTCCCGACCCGGCGCAACAAATAGACCAGCCTTTTCAAGAGCCTATTAGACGAAAAAGAAATTTTTCACCGCACCTTGTGCCACATTCGATGCCCCATTTCGAGCGAATGGGACATCAATACGGCTCACGCCGCGCTCACCATTTTGTTACGGCCAGCGGACCTCGGGCGGGAGGCTGGAGAGGATCGCTTCGACATTGCCGCCGGTCTTCAGGCCGAAGATGGTGCCGCGATCGTGAAGCAGGTTGAATTCGACGTAACGGCCGCGGCGGATGAGCTGCTCGTCGCGATCACCGTCGGTCCAATTCTCGTTGAAGTTGGCGCGCACGAGGTGGCCATAGACGACGAGAAAAGAACGGCCGACATCCTGGACGAAGTTGAAGTCGGCATTCCAGCCGCCTCTATCCTCACCCGAATGCAGCCAGTCGAAGAAGATGCCGCCGGTGCCGCGCGGCTCATTGCGGTGCGGAAGATAGAAGTACTCGTCGCACCAGGCTTTGAATTTCGGGTAGTCGGCAACGTCGGCGTTCTTCTCGCAGGCGAATTGCATGGCGCGGTGGAAGGCGACCGTGTCGGGGTCGTCCTGGGTGCGGCGGCGGTCGAGCACCGGCGTCAAATCGGCGCCGCCGCCGAACCATTGGCTGGACGTGACCACCATGCGGGTATTCATGTGCACGGCCGGAACGTTGGGATTCCAGGGATGCGCGATCAGCGAAATGCCGGATGCCCAGAAGCGCGGGTCTTCCTCGGCGCCCGGCATCTGCTTCCTGAATTCGGGTGAGAACTCGCCATGGACGGTCGAGGTATGAACGCCGACCTTCTCGAAGACGCGGCCGTACATCATCGACATGGTGCCGCCGCCGCCGCGGCCCTCGTCGCGTTCCCAGGGCGTCTTTTCGAAACGGCCTGGCGACCACGAGGCCAGCGGGCCGCCAAGATCCTGTTCGATCTGTTCAAGCCCAGCGCAGATGCGTTCGCGCAACGTCTCGAACCACAGGCGCGCCTTCATCTTCTTCTGTTCGATGTCGGCGGGCAGGCCAGCCGGTATTTCAGGTCGTTCCAAGTGCCGTCTCCGGTTGCGGGGCGATGAGTCCCACAAATGACTCGTCTTTTGCCGGCGCGATCCCTAATCTCTTAAGGGCAAGGGTCAAGTCACTTTGGTTTTGCGCATGATCCTTTCCGAAACTCGATTCCGATTTCGGAGGCATGCGCCAGGTGCAAGGAGTTGTTTCGTGCGCACCCCGGCAAGACCGCCGCTGGATGGCCTGAAGAAAAGGCTGGACCAAAGCCGGGCTGAGCGCGCGCGCATGCCGCGCGACGGTTTCCTGCGGGAGACCTTCGTGCTGCCGCGCTCCGATGCGCGGCTCAAAGCCAAGGAATGGTTCGATCGCTTTCCCAAGCAGGCCTACTGGACCGAAATCGAAAGCTGGTTCGAGCGGCCGGGCGACGTGATCGAGTTCACCATCAGGCGCTTGCCGGCGGCTGACTAGGATTTCCTCGCCGTTTACGGGGAGTTGAGGAGTGGTCCGCGCAGCGGACGAGAAGCCAACTGCTTGGCTTTTCGAACGACCAACGCCGGCAGGCAGGTGAGGGCTGCGCGAACCTCTCAATGCTGGCGCTGCCCCTCATCCGCCTTCACTTCGTTCAGGCACCTTCTCCCCGTGAACGGGGAGAAGGAAGAGCCACCAGCCTTCTCGCGCCGGTCCCCTCCCTTGCCAGCCTGTCGCCCTTGTTTCTGAGCGGGCATTTGTCGATCGACATGCAGCCGCAGCCGATGCAGTCGGTCAGTCCGTCGCGCAGTTTCTTCAGCTGGGCGATCTTGTGATCGAGCCCGTCACGCCAGGCGGTCGACAGTAGGTTCCAGTCATCGCGCGTCGGCGTGCGGCCCTCGGGCAGCGATGCCAGGGCCGTGCCGATCTCGGCCAGCGAGATGCCGACCTCTTGCGCCACCTTGATGATCGCGACACGGCGCAGCACGTCGCGGCCGTAGCGGCGCTGGTTGCCCGACGTGCGGTGGCTGCGGATCAGGCCGCGGGCCTCATAGAAATGCAACGCCGACACCGCCACACCGCTGCGCATGGCCACCTGGCCGACCGTCAATTCCGTTACCGGTGCCATTTCTGATTTTTCTGCTTGACCTCAAGTTAAGTTGAGCTTGTAGCGAAGAAACCAGGGATCTGCAAACGAAGGAGGAGGCGATGTGCGCCTGGGTCAAGATGACGGGAGTAGCCGGCGAACCCCTATCCGAGTTGCCGGATGGCTTCGCCCGCCACCATGGCGACGGAAAGCGCGACATTGAGGCTGCGCGCCGCGCCCTGCATGGGGATCGTCAGCCGCGCATCCGCCGCCTGATGGACGGGATCCGGAACGCCTGCGGATTCGCGGCCGAACAGCAGTATGTCGCCATCGGCGAAGGCAAAGCTGGTGTAAGGGCTCGTGGCTTTGGTCGACAGCAGCACCAGCCGGTGCGCGCGGGCTTTGCGCCAGTCCTCGAAGGCGTCCCAGTCGACATGCCGGGTCAGAGCAGCCATTTCGAGGTAATCCATGCCGGCTCGCTTGAGCGCTTTGTCGGACAGCGGAAAACCGGCCGGTTCAATGATGTCGACGCCGAGGCCGAGGCAAGCGGCGAAGCGCAGGATTGTCCCGGTGTTGCCGGCGATATCCGGCTGGTAGAGCGCGATGCGGAGACAACAGTTCATTTCCGCGTCTTTCTAATAAGTGGCAAATCGGCCACAGCGGGCTCGCGGTTTTGGAAATTGCTGGACCCGCGGGTGGCCATTTTCTGCGAAGTCGGGTATGTCAGCTCCATTGTCAACCCGAACCGATGGAGGGGTAATTCATGATGACCATGCACATCCAGCGCCCCTCTCGTGGGCTTACCTGCCTGCCGGCGGTTTCGGTACGACGATTCTCCTGACTCTCTAAGACTTGATCGCACCGATTCCCGCCGAAACGATTTTTCGGCTTTCGAAGGAATCCTGCGATGTTTTTCAAAAAGTCAAAAGGGCTGAACGCCCGAACTGAGCATGTCCAGACCGACGATCATCGTCGTGTCCAGACCGACGCAATGCGTGCCTCCGGCCGAATGCCGCGGACGATATTGCTTCGCCTTTTCATCTCTATTTTCACACGGAGGACGGACCGATGTTCGATCCCTACAGAATACCCGGCTCAAGGAGCCTGCATATCCACCGACTGCCGACCTGGGCGCTGCTCATCGGCGACACCTATTCGTCGGCGGTTCATGCCGAGGTTCGCCGCCGGCCGCATCGCGGCATGCTGCCGGATGTCGATTTCTCGCGCGCGGTCCCCGATCCGAGCCGGCCATCGCTGGTGCGCCGGATCATCCGGCTGATCAGGCCCGGCGCGAAAATCCGGATCGTGAACAGTGCGCCGTCAGGGTCGTCCGGCGCACCTGTCGGCGAAAAGCCCGCGAGCCCCTATATTGCGCGAAGCAGGGGCGGGGGGGGGGGGGGGGGGGTGGGGCGGGCGGGGGGGGGGGGGGGGGGTGGGGGGGGGGGGGTGGGTGGGGGGGGGGGGGGGGGGGGGGGGGGGGGGGGGG
>NZ_JAMYKV010000106.1:0-7369 GCF_040317535.1 Mesorhizobium sp. M1409 | reverse complement strand
TAGCGTCACTAACGGGCGCGCCGGAAGGCGTCGTCGCCATAGACGGCAAGACGGTCCGCCGCTCCAAGGGCTCCAGGAATGCCGATCCATACCTATGAATGGGATGCGCACGATTGGCATGGCCGCATCTTCAGTGTCGAAGCCATAGGCTTCACCTCCTCCATTCGATGCGAATAAGAGGATGCCTGGCGCATATTTTTCAACCTCATACTCTCGATTGAAGTCTACCAACTCTTCGGCTTTGAAAAAAATTATATAGCTATCGCCAATGAAGCCTTCACCTCCATTATGCTCCTTGAGGAAATTGGTGTAATCCTTTGGCAGCGCGACTCCCAGGCGTGAGGATAGGCCATCTACGACCGCGGAGTCAGCCGGCGCGTCGAGCTGTCCCTCCGTTAGACTATATCCCACTGTTATCCTCCCAGGTCCTTCAGCAACCGATTCCACCACGGCGTAGCCTGTTGTCGGTGAACTTCGCGAGGCAGTGCGAGCCGGGGCAGAATCGAGCTCGTCATCTCCGCTCCTGATTACCTGCGCCGTCACCAGGATCATTCAATCCATTTCCGGCTCGTCGAATGAACGAATCCCGGCTGACTCATTGCCGAGGCGCTCAAACACGTCCAGGGCACGTTCTGAAACAACAAGCTCGTGGTTCGGAGCCATCCCAAAGTCGTCATGTCCCCGCTGCCCATGGATCTTCATCCAGACGAAAGGTGGAAGTTTCGTCTCTGGCTGCAGCCGATGGAACAGCTCCGAGGCAGTCACCTCGACATCGGCAAACGTCACCCCCGAAACACCTATCTTCAACAATTCCCGCTGAGCTTCTTCGGTAACAAGATAGCAAGGAAAACTCCTTATCAGGACATCACCAATCCAAACATCGATCTCATAGTGCAGTTTGTGCACGATCGGCGGGTGAACGCGGTTGTCGAGAACCGTGTTTTTGCCAAAGTCGCCAGCAACAAATGGCTGTACATAGTAATAATCCATTGCTCACCTATATTTTCCGACAGGCGGGACGAAATGATGACCATACTTCTTATCCATCATTGTCCGATGATCAAGAACTTGCCGCTCTGTCGGATTCGGGTAATTTGCGTAGAATTCGTCATTTTCGGCTCTAAGGATAACAAGATGCAGAATATCATTAAATTTCTTAGGGATACCACGAAGATTTTCTGCCGAATTGAGCTTTTTCTCTGATAGAAAATTTAAAAACCTCTTGAGCAATTGCTGCTCAGCCTGATGATGGACTACCAAATCCTTGATATCCACGTCAGGGTTCGCCCGAGCATACTCTTTCCGGTAATTTTTTGTAGTCGCCTCGCCAAATTTTGCGACGGGGAGTTCTACGCGATCGGGATCTCTAGCAAATAGCTCGCGCGCCACTGCGGCGATCAGCTTGCGGTCCAGCTTTGACTTCCGAGGCGAACGGATCGTCTGGCGAGCACCTTGCGTGGGGCTAGGCGTCGTAGCGCCAGAGAGGGCGTCGGAGTCAGCGATAGAGGCTCCACCGCGGCATCATGCTTGGAGAAATCCGTCGGCTGCGGCTTCGGCGTTATGCCTGCCGCTTGCTCAGGACTTGTCTTCTCGACATGGCCGGGAGCAGCTTCGGGGATCGAGGCATTCGCCCCCTCTGAGTTTGTGAAGGACTTTCTGGTGATTGGGCCGTCCGCTCGCCCGGCGGCTCTAGCGCCCACCGCGCTCTCAACAGCTCGACCAGCCCCGGGCCACGGTATCGCCCAGCCCAATGCGTCACTTCCCTGACGCATCATCACCTTCTCGACATTGTCCGAAGGCTCGTAGTAGGCATCCTTGTAATCTGGAGGGCTGATCGTTCCTCCGGACATACCGTATGCAATCCAATCATTTGCGTTGGCTAGGGCGATCCCGGCATTCGCAGCTGTCTTGCCAAGCGCTTTGGCGTCCGCGCGAAGCACCTCGCCCATCGAAAGGCGCGGCTTGCCGCCGGGGAGAATCCCGCCCAGACCGGCATCATCCAACTCCCGGACCAGAGCTGCTCGCGCGACAGGGTTTTTCGTGCGCGCGAACAACTCGCTTGCCTTCGCGTAGTTGTCCATGAAGTACATACTTCCGCTGTCGCGGTCTTCGGCAAGCTTGCGGAGGATGGAGAACGGCACGGGCTGAAGATTTTCATCATCAATACCCAATGCTTTTTGCGAAGCGATCGACAAGGCCAGCGTTTTGTCGTAATTGTCTTGATCAAAAGCCTCTGGATCGGAAGGCCCAGTGCCAAACACAGCTTTCCAGCCCGCGGAGATGTCTGGAGACAATTCGCTGACGTAACCACCGGAATCGGCCCGTCTCCGCTCCAAGACCAGCTTTGCCGCTATGGCGGTCGCGTAACGGCGATCCTGGTCTTTTTGCTGACCGCTTGGCCCCGAATCGGAATCGCGGAGCGCGGCGTGGATTTCCTGGTTCGACATGGTCCCCATGTCGAAAATCCGCTTCCCGACATCGGCCTGCCATATCAAGCCTTGCCAGCGCCTGCCGCCCTCGTCGCGGCCATAGATGATCTTGTAGGCATCCTCGCCCGGCATCTTGCCGGAATAGGCGCCGGTGCGTGCGATCTCGTCTGGTGCCTCTGCCTCGGCGCGACCGATGGCGGCGCGAATCTCGACCTCCTGGGTGAGCTTGGCCACCTTTGCTTTTCGAACCAGCGCGGCCTGTTCCTGTTGCGGAAGGTCGTCCCGAAACGCCTGCGCCAGCATTTCTTCCGGCGTCTGTTTGCCAACGCGGTCACCTTTTCCCGCAGCCATCTTTGAGCTGCCAGAGGCGCCTGCGGTTTGCGCGACATCGCCGGAGACATCGCCGCCGGAAGCCGGCGTCCCGGCACCAAACATCTCAAGCGCGCGCTTCGGGTCCTTGGCGATCAACGCCTCGAACCGTGTCTTGGCGGCGGTACCGAACCAGTCCTTCACCTTCTGCTGCCTGATCCCCGGGTCGAGCCCCATCTTGTCGATCAGGTCGAGCCCTTCCTGGCGCGCTGCTTCGAAGGTGACGGGATCGTCGGGGTTGGCGTTGCCGATGGCGATGGCGCTGGTCTTGAGCGCCGTGTCGGCCTCGGTCTGCTCATAATCCTGCCGCCGCTGTAGCTGCCGCTGCGCCATGCGCCGCGCGCCAACCGCGCGCATCGCCTCCTTCTGCCTGGCGAAACCAGGGCGCTGGCTCTCGGGCATACCAGGCAGGGCATCGTCGAACAGCGTGTCGAACAGCCCAGTCTTGACCACTCGGCCGCTGCGTGGATCGACCTGGCCGTACATCGTCTCATGCAAGCCGGCGCCGTCGGCCGGCGCATTCGCCGTCACCTCGTCTTCCGCCTGCGCGATCCGGCCATTGAACCGGCGGCGCGCCAGCTCCGCGTCGAATGCCTCCTGCTGGTCTTTCATCTGCTGGTAGCGCGCGGCGATGGCCGAGAACTCGTCGCCAAGACCCTGCATGGCGCCGCCGATCGGCGATCCCTGCGGGTATTGCACCGCATTGCCGGTATCGAGCCGGCGCTGGGCAATGGAGAGGGGGATGATGCTGACCATTGGCTGTTTCCTGCCCAACTGGCTTTGAACAAAGGGCGCGCCGGCGAGCACGGCACGGCCGGGTCGCACGCTGGCTGTCCGCCTTCGCGGGTTTTGTCGGATCGACTTTTTTGAAAGAATCCTGGAGCAGCGGTGCTGCCCCGTGTGGGTCAATGGATCACTTCGGCAGCGCGACCGCGTCGCAGAGCCGCTGCGACCGTTACTAGCCCCTTCTCCCGTTCAACGGGCAGAAGGCCCCGGCAGGGAGTCCGAAGGACGGGCAGCGCTAGGTTCGACATGCTGGCGCCGCCCCTCACCTGCCTGCCGGCATCCTCTCCCCGTAAACGGGGCGAGGGACGCAGCTTCAGCGCCTACATCTCCGCCCGTGCCGCCTTCTCCAGCGCCACCAGCTGCGTGTCGTCCAGCGTCAGGAACCCCATGATATGCTGCACCACCTCGGCCCGCGCATTGCTGAGCGCGCTGTGCAGTTCGAAGCCGTTCGGCGTCCTGGTGCGCGCCATCCACTCGCCATAGGACGGCCGCCGGTAATAGCCCGTGGTCGCCGCGAGGTCGGCCAGCACCATCTCGCCGTCCTGGCCGGAAAACACACGGAGATAAGCCTTGGCCAGCGCGTCCCGCGCCTTGGCAGGACTGCCGGCCTGCCCTGCATGAGCGAAGCGTTTCCGGCTCATGCGCTGTTACCCGCCGGGCCGACGGGCTGCCCGTTTTGACCACCGCCGCCCAGCATGTCTTGCAGCCCATCAAGCAGGCCGCTGTCGCGTGCTTGCACGGCCGCCGGCACCGCATCCTTGGCGGCCTTGCCGGCGGTGGCGATCGCCGCCATGCCGGCCTGCGCCTGTTGGGTCTTGGCTCTCGCGCCGCGCAACTCGTCCACCTCCTCCTTGCGGCGGAAGATGCGCTGCGGGCTGCGGCCGGCGCTTTGCACGATCTTGATCGCCTCGTCGCTGTCGATGTTGTCCATGACGCCCGGATCGAACTGCGCCATCTGCATGGCCGTCGTCACCACCCGGATGGTGTCGCGCGCCTCGGCCGAGCGGCGCAGCACGTCGAGCGGGCCGGTGAAGGTCGGCCGCACCGCCTTGCCGGCCAGGCTTTCCGGCGGCAGGAAGCGGCTGTCCTCGTCGTACAGCCCCTTGTCTTCGAGAATGCCAAGCTCGCGGTCGAGATTGGTGGCGAAGCCGGCCTGGATGATCGAGCCGGACGGCCCGAGCAGCGCGCCCTTCTCTTCTTGCCTGATCAGCGCTTCGGTCGCCGTCATCTGCGGGTTCTGCACCAGCGTCTGGAACAGGTTGACGAACATCATGTCGCGAATCTCGTCGGCGCGGCTCTGCGCGTAATTGAAGGCATAGGTCGGGTTCTGCCCGGTCGAGATAGGCGCGATCAGCGGCCGGCCATTGTCGTCGATCAGGCCCGGATAATTCTCGCCTGGATTGAGAACCGGCACATAGTCGAGCCGGGCCTTCGAGGCGGTGGCCGGATCGGTGATCTGCTGCAGCGCGCGCAGGCCGGAGCGGCGCACCGCGTTTTCCTCGCGCACGGTCGTCAGTGCTTCTATGGTCGGCGAGATGCCATAGGGGTCGCCCTCGTAGCGGCGCCAGTTGAACGTCGACACCGGGAAGGTGCGAAAGCCGCTTTCCCGCACGATCTCCTCCTCGTCCTCAATGACGTGGTAGGAGGCAAACGCCGTGTCGAGATATTGGTACTGACCGCCCAGCCTGTACAACTTGCGCTCGTCGCGCGGCTGGATGCACTGGATCAGCGAGATCTTCGTCTCGCATTTGGCCGGATCGTCGACCAGCACTTTGATGCGCGCCGGCAGCTTTTCGTAGCCGAGCAGCTGTGCGGCCTGCCGCGCGGTGCGCTCGTAGCGGCGATGGAAAATATCGACCTGACCCCAGCGGTTGCGGCTGAGATAGCCCTCGACCACGGGGATCGAGGCGTAGCGGATCAGCGTGGCGCCGAACCCTTCCTCGGCATAGAGATAGGCCGGACCGTAGCGCACGACGTTGCGCAGGCAGGCTTGCGTGGCCGGCACGAAATTCGAATTGGCGGAGTAGCGCAGCGCAAACAGGAAATCGCGCAAACCTTCCGCCCATTCCTTCTCCTCGTCGGTCTCGTCGTCGTTCATGGCGGCAGTCGACAGCCCATGCCATTTTTCCGACTGCGGAATGATCAGGCTTTCGAGCCCCGCGGCAAGCCGGTTGGCGGCCGAGTTGATGGTGTTGGCATAGACGCGCGCACCGCGCCGCTCCTGCCGCTCTGCCTGCGAGTCCGGCCCAACGCCGCGGCGGCCGCTCCATATATCGGGCGCGTCGGGGTCGCAGAACTCCGCCACCTGCTCCCACACGGCCTCATACTGGCCGCGCTCGCTCTCGAGCTCGGACTGGCGGGAAAGGATATCGCGGGCGCGGCTGATCGAGCCTTCTGCAATGGCCATGTGGGGCTCCTGGATGTGGGTTGAGTGTGCGTCGCAAAACGTTCTTGTGCGTTGCAGCAATCCGTGCGTAGATGGGCAAAGTAACGGATACGGGATGACCAAAACGCCAGAATCAAGGGCGGAAACGGCCCACTTCGACGCTCTGCATGGCCTCCGGGGCATCGCTGCTGTTTTGGTGATGCTAGGCCACTTCACCGAATTCACGGGCCGGCGATATGATCTGGCGCCGTCCGGGTTCCTCGCCGTCGACCTGTTTTTTCTGTTGAGCGGCTTCGTGATCGCCCACGCCTACGACGACAAGTTCCGAAAGGGCATGTCATTTTGGGAGTTCGCGGAGATCCGTCTTCTCAGGCTCTACCCGCTATATTTTGCCGCGGTCGGCCTGGCTGTGATCGGCGTGGGTGCAATCATCGCAACGCGCGGGCTCAGTTCGTATTCGCGGCTGGATTTGCTCGCAAGTCTTGGGTTTTCCGTTCTTTTTTTACCCACGCCGCCGTCGCTCTCGACATTTCCCGACGTGCTTTTCCCGCTGAATGGCCCAGCGTGGTCGCTATTTTATGAACTCGTCGCCAACGCTGTTTTTGCCGCGCTGGCCGTAAGGCTGGCTGCTCGTTCACTTGCACTCATTGTCGGTGTTGCGTTCCTGGCCCTGGTGCTTCTGGCTTGGCAGGGTTTCGTCCTTGGGGGCGGCGCCCATTGGGACGACACGATCGCGGCTCCCGCCCGGATCGCGTTCTCATTCTTTCTCGGGGTCTTTCTCAACCGATATGCGACCGGGAAGAGTCGGGATGGCAATCTTTATATGCCGTTTCTCCTGACGCTGTGCGGCGTGCTCATGATCTTCAGACCCGTCGAACATGTGCAATTGTACAGTCTGGCGATAATAGTCCTGGTCTGGCCCTGGCTCGTTCTCGTGGCCTCCCGTTTGCGGCTATCCGGGTTTTGGCGCTGGGTTGCGCTCTTCTCCGGCAATATCTCCTACGCCATCTATGTTCTTCACACGCCGCTCATCCGCCTTTCGAACGCCGTGGTCGAATCTGTGACCGGGGCCTCGTGGAACGAGCACGGCTTGCCGTTCATTCTGGGAACATCCATCGTCATCATCGCGGTCTCGGCATTCGCGCATTATGTCTACGACAAGAACATCCGGACACTGCTGCGGCAGTGGCTTTCACTTTGGCGCGCACGAGAGGGCGTGACACAGTTTTAGCGGGATTTGGTTCGCCGCCGGTCGTGTCATGGCAGCGTGCCCATTTGGCCGACGCGCGATTGGCGATCGGCACGCACGATCATGCGCTGCGCTTGATGCTCTCCAGCGCCGGCGCGCCGCCCTTGCGGCCAAAGCGCCGGACGACGAATCGGCCCGCCTTCTGGCCGG
>NZ_JAMYKV010000105.1:0-7716 GCF_040317535.1 Mesorhizobium sp. M1409 | reverse complement strand
TCTTGCCGGCATGGGCCAGCACGTTCCTCATGAAGTGGACGCGGCACCTCTGCCATGTCGCGCACAGCACCTTGGTGACGGCCGCCTTGATGCCTTCATGGGCATCGGAGACGACGAGCTTGACGCCGCGCAGGCCACGGCGGGTCAGCTTGCGCAGGAACTCCGTCCAGATCGGCTCGGCCTCAGACGTGCCGACCTCCATGCCCAGCACCTCGCGTCGGCCGTCCGCATTGACGCCGACAGCGATGATGACGGCGACCGAGACGATGCGGCCGCCGCGGCGCACCTTCAGGTAGGTGGCATCGATCCACAGATATGGCCAGTCGCCCTCGATGGGTCTTTCAAGGAACGCTTTGACCTTGCCGTCGATCTCTTCGCACAGCCGGCTGACCTGGCTTTTGGAGATGCCGCTCATGCCCATGGCCTTGACCAGATCGTCGACCGAGCGGGTCGAGATACCCTGGACGTAGGCCTCCTGGATGACGGCGGTCAGCGCCTTCTCGGCCATGCGGCGCGGTTCGAGAAAACCGGGGAAGTAGGAGCCCTTCCTGAGCTTGGGGATGCGCAGTTCGACGGTGCCGGCCCGCGTCTCCCAGTCGCGCTTGCGATAGCCGTTGCGCTGGGCCGTGCGCAATGGGTTCTTCTCGCCATAGGCGGCGCCGGTGGCGGCCCCAACCTCCAACTCCATCAGCCGCTCGGCGGCAAAGCCGATCATCTCGCGCAAGAGATCGGAATCCGGAGTCTTCTCCACGAGCGCGCGCAGGTTCATCATGTCGTCGGTCATCGGTGGTCCTTCCGAAATGGGTTGGCGTCAACAACCAAACCCTACCGGAAAGCGCCGATGACCACCGCAAAGCCGCTCGCTCGCTACAGCGCCACCAACGGCGCGCTCGCGAGCAGCTTCGCTACCGCCGAGCTACACCACCTCATGGGACACGACCCCTCCCGGTTCTTGGTGGGGACGTGAGTTGATTGCTGGTCCGTAAAACGCGATTGATTTTCACTCTACCCAACATGTATCAAAACCGATACAGTGCACCCCGATGAAGGTGATTGAATGGCTTGGAAGCAGCCGGGCGGATGTTCGAGCGTTTCCTGACGATGCGCGGATAGAGGCCGGCTGGCAGCTCGAACTTGTCCAGCGCGGCGACGATCCCGACGACTGGAAACCTATGCAGATCGTGGGGGCCGGCGTCAGGGAAATCAGGGTTCGGGAGGCATCGGGAGCGTTTCGCGTCATCTATCTGGCGACCCTAGAGGACCGCGTTTTGGTGCTTCATGCGTTCCAGAAGAAGGCACAGGCCACATCCAAGAAAGACCTCGATCTGGCGGCTCAACGGCTAAAACGATGGAAGGCAGAACGATGAACGTAGAAATCTATGAGAACGTCTGGGATGCCCTGGCGGACACCGAACAGGAGGCAGCAAACCTTAAAGCGCGCTCGGCGCTGCTCTACGAAATCCGTAAGGCAGTCCAGCGTTGGGGCATTCCCCAGGAGGAAGCCGCCAAGCGGCTCGGCCTGACGCGCCCTCGTATCAATGATCTGCTGCGCGGTAAGCTCGCCAAGTTCTCGCTTGACGCGCTCGTCAACATCGCCGCCTCCGCTCACCTGGATATAGAAATCCGGGTGAAGGAGGTTGCATAATCACGAGGTGTCAAATCTCGTCTTTCCTCGGAGTACATCTTGCGTTTGGACGCGAGCGTGTGCCGAACCGAGCCGCTGCCAGAGCCCGGCTTAGGGAACAACGAGCCCACGCAGTGGTGCATGACGAGGCAACTACTGCTTTTGCGGCTTTTGTGAATCCGGCTCTTCGCCTTCGACTGCAGCGGTGTTGATGCTCCTCGACTGCAGGCGCTGCAGTTCTTCGAGCCGTTCGCCTTTGACGATCTCGGGATCAAGCCGCTCGTTGGGATTCTGTGCCAATGATCGCGCGGCTTCGCTTGCGGCTTGTGCCTCGCGGGCTTCCTTCGCAGCGATGCTTTCGGCGTTGCGCACCATTTCGCGGTCTTGGGCAACCTGCTCAAGCGAGGTCGGATCAGCCGATCCGGCTCGTTCGTCGCGGATCTCCTGCTCGATGGCGCGATTACGGATCTCGCGAGCGCGATCGGCCTCAAGCCGCTCAGCGGCCTCGATCTCCTGGGCGCGATGGATCAAAGCTTCGGCGCGCGCGCCGGCAATCCGATGGGCCTGGTCTTCGCTGACATGCGTGACGCCACCTTCCTGCAGGGATTTGAGATCCGTCCGGATCGCAAGCAGCTCCATGGTGGGCGCTGCGCGCCGTAAGAACTCCGCTTTCGTCTGGCCGTTCATCATGGCCGCTGTCTTGTTAACGGTCTCGTTGATCTGTTTTAGGTTTTCCCGCATCTGGTCCGCGGTGGCATCTGAACTCATTTGAACACCCTTTCCATCTCGAATAGCGACCACAACAGTACCGGATCGGGAAGCTTGCGTCATCCGATCAATGAATTGACTCGCTATCGCGTTATTCGGCTCGGAAACAGCGACCGAGTGCCAGTCCCGAAGGCTTGCCTGCGTGGCCTGCAGCTGGCGCGCCGAAATCGGAATCTTGATCGGGTTGGCCCTCGCGTAGTCGATCCGCTGGCGGGCCTTCTCGATGACGTGCGGGTTTGCACGGGCGTAGGCGCGGTCACGCGCCTCCCTGCCCGGCCGCGGCTTTTCGGCCGTGGCCACAATCGCCTTGTCGCGCGGGCCATAGCTTTGTGATGACGCTCGATAGGCCGCGGAGGTCGCGACGATTTTCATGCCCTGTGCTTGTGCGTGCTGGGCATAGAGCGCGCGCCATTCGCGAAGCTGGGCCGGACCTGGTCGCAAGCGCTCACCGTCCTCACCCTTCACCGCAACGATGGCGTGGACATGAATATGACCGCCCTCCTCGGCCATGTCGGCATGCATGCCGAAGGCGAATTTGTGATTGGGGAACTGCTCATGCAGGAACCCACGTGCGGCCCTTACCAGAGCTTGCCTGTCCTCGCCCGCCTTGGCCGACAGGATCATGTGCATGGTGTCGCGAGGCTTGTAGGAATTCAGGGTCTTGTCCCAGGACTGCGCGGTCTGCCGAACCGCCTCCTCAGACGCGATCGCGGCGCCGTCGGCGCCGATCGCCTGGCTAAGGCGCGCGAGCTGGAACACGACACCGGCTTTGCCGTGGCTGGGCTCCCCAATTGGCTTCACCGAAACGGTATCCTCCTTGACCCCAAGCGCCTCGGAGATCCGCGAGGCGATCATGGCCCGGGTCGGTGCCGAGAACTGGCGATCCTGCTGGCGTCGATCCGAAAAGTGAAACCGATGCTTCACCTTGTCGTCCCCGTTCTCACCCCGCACGACGCTGTGTCCGGCCATGGTCGCGACGACGCGCGCGACGCTCGATCCGTCCTGCAGTGTGTCGATACGATAGGCGAAACCGTGGCCGGCGAAACCTGCCTGAACTGCCTGTGAAAGGCGCTCGGCATTCTCCTGCCCTCCCAGCGAAAGCCGAAACGTCGCCACATCCTCGCTCTCCCGCCGCTTGTCGAAACCCTTGCCCCACTGTTTCATTTCCTCGGCAACAGCTTCCTGCGTTGCCAGGATACGCGCGTCATGCGTCTCGAGCGCGACGCCCTCCTTCTGGATATATTGACCGATGGCGGCTGCCCTTGTGACGCCATGCCCGTAGGAAATCACCTTCAGAACGGCCGGCTGATACCCGGCCGCCAGCTTGTCGGCAGCGGCCCTCGGCCGAGGTCCGCCGGCGAGCTTCCGTCGCTTCGCTGGCAGGCCGAGGTTTAGGCGCCCGGCTTTACCGCGCGGCGGCTCCAGTTCCCCGGGAGACGAGCGCGGCACGGCGGGTTCCGGTGGCTGGCTTGCCCCGAGACCGCCCTCCCCCTTCCGGCCGCGAACCGTCTTGAACAACCCATCATCGTCATTTCCAGCAAAGGACAACAGGGCCCGACGCCGGCGCTTGCGGTTCTCTTCTTCAAAAGCCGCGCTCGCGCGAATCCGATCGGCTATGGCCTGTATGGAAGACTGGTCGAGGTTCACGCGCCCTCACCATCCAGCAGATGCGCCGCCTTCCGAAGTTTCAGGCCATGGGCGATCGTCATCGCCGTCAATTCGGCGTCGACAGCTTTCACCCTCTCATCCAGCGCTTCCCATATCGGCAACGCCGCCTCCATGGGGACGGCGTGGCCGGAATGAATTGCATGCAAAAGCTGGCTGAGGTTTCGGCCGACCATCCGGACTTGCGAGGCCAAGGCCGCGACAGTGCGTGAATTCTCTGCCGACAGAGCGGGGCCGACATCCAGGCTGGCCCGGATAATGCGCCGCAACGTCTCCGCTCGGTCAAGCTGGAACACCTTGCAGGCCTCGTCCAGGAGCGCGCCCGCCTCCGGCCCAATATCGATCCGGGAACGCTTTCGGGTGTCCTTGTGGGCGGCGCTGGTGTCCAAAATTCCTCGCTATGGCGGATGGGCCTCACGTCGAAGACGGTCCAGGTCGAAGCGAAGCGACGACCTGCTCAGCCAATTTGGACCCAAATTGCGTATCTTGTCAATTCAATACGAAACATTATACTGACTCACTGATACATTGATCTAGAGCCGATCATGCATCCTGGGACATTGCACCGATGTGCAAATTCATATTACCACACAGGCACTTATGAGCCTCGGCACTTTGTTGCATCGGCACATAGGTACAATGCAAGGAAGTCGCTTTGGCACCAAATCGCCTATGCGCCTTGACGCCAAGGTGACGCAACATTGGGAAAAAACAATGCCGGAACAACGCGCGGTGCAAATCACAGTGGCCTCTCCCAAAGGCGGGGTCGGCAAGACCATGACCACCATCCTGCTCGCGGGCGAATTCGCCGCCGCCGGTCATCGGGTGACGGTGCTCGACACCGATCCGCAACTGTCCGCGATGGAGTGGAGCAAGAACAGTCGCCGCGCCGGGTACGCGCTTTCAAACATCGACGTCATCCCCATCAGCTCGACCGACGACCTGATCGATCGCCTGGCGCAATCCGACGCCGAGGACCTGCTGCTGGTCGATGTCCAGGGCACGGCCGTGGCTGCACTCGGCCCGGCCGTCGCCAACGCCGACTTCGTGCTGATTCCGACGAAAGCGCACGTCTTCGATGTCAAGCAATGCCTCGGTCTGATCCGGCACATCCGCTCACTTGGAGGGCGCCACCGCGAAATTCCCTACGCGGTGATGCTCAACATGGTTTCGGGGATCGAACACAACACGATGGCCTTCCGCACGGCGATCCAGCTGCTGCGGCAGGCCGACGCCAGCGTGCTTGAGACCTTTTTGTCGCAACGGCCGACCTTCGCCTCAATCGCAACCGCCGGGACGCTTTACGAAGTCCAGCCCGTGAACAAGGCCGTCGAGGACGCTCGCGACCAGACGAATGCCCTGACCGCCGAGATCATCCGCAAACTGAACGGAGCCACCCCGCAATGAATGAGAAAAGCGATCGGTCCGCAAACCAGCTGCCGCTGCCTGCCTTGAAACCCCGCGCCCGTTCGGATGATCCGTTCTCGCGCAACATGGCTGCCATAGTGGAATCCAGCATCAGCGAAACCGACAGGCTGGAGCAGCAGACGAGAACCCAGTCTGCCAGAGCGGCGAAAGCGAAGCTCGAAAGGCCGAAGGCAGACGGCGAGACAGCCCGGCTGCACACACGCATTCCGGTCTCGCAGATGATCGAGCTGCAGGTCCATTGCGCGCGCAATAGAACAACCATGCAGGAGGTGGTGCAGGGCCTGATAACGGAATTCCTTGCCGGGCAGCCGAAGTAGCCGGACGCGCTATCAGCGTCGATTTTCGTACGACCGACCGCCCAGGACTATGGCCCAACGAGGATTGGCTACATCTCTTCGGGGAAGGCCATCAAAGACGGTGCTGAACGACTGACGTTCGGTTCCATCCATCACCAGAGTGAATCGATCTGCGTCCGCCGATTCAAACCATTCATTGGACGCGCGCGTCCGACTGCGCGATTCTGTCCGCAATGATCGCGCAACTCTATCGCCTCTGTATCGAACGCCGCGACGCGGATCGGAACATGGCGCGCTTCTATGCACTGTCGATCGAGGAGACCCTGTTCGGCCAGACCTGCCTGGTCCGGCGTTGGGGCCGGATCGGAACCACCGGCCGCACGGTACAGCACTCCTTTGATACCGAGGGCGAAGCCGTCGCCCTTTTCCTCGAGCTGCTGCGCGCCAAGCGGATGCGCGGCTATCAGCCGCGATCCGCCCGACGCGCAGCAGCGATCCCGTCTTGACAGGTAGCCGGTAGAGCGACGGGAGCCAGGTTTTGGAACAAAGTCGCTTCGTGTACCGGGTGCGGGCGCGATGTCGCCAGTGGGAAGTCAGTGATCTTGACACCGTGGCAAGATGTCGGCGGGCACTTGTGAGGCGATAGGTCGAGTGGAGTCGACAGCGAAGATTGTCCGGAGCACGACGGAATTCCCGGCGAACCGTTGAGACGTTCGACAATTCACCCGGCAGCCACTTTGCCCTCGACCAGCATGGTGACGACATCGCGCATGCGAACTTCACTAATGCGCTGGGCCAAAAATGTTCCCGCCATGTTCTGACACGATCCCTGTTCCGCTATGCCACCGTCGCCGCCGTTCTGGCTTTGATCTTTTTGTCTGTCAGGATAGGTCAGGATGGCGGCGGGCACACCACAAGCGGCTTGCCCGATCCGGCAAAGACGCCCGGTCTCCAGCGACCAATGGCGCAGTTTGGAGCGTCCATCGCGCACCTGCACCTGGCTATGCCAACCGCCATTGGCGGAGACATCCGAAGCCTTGAGCCGATAGCGATAGTCCAAGATACGTTGCTGGCACTTTCTCCCATCCTTGAGAGCCGCGAAGTCTCGGGAGTGATTGAGCACGACTACCTGGCATGCTTGCGGCGATCTGAGTTGCACTCCCTTCCAGCCGGCCTGTGTCACGGCGATGCCTGGACAGGCAATACTCGCGTTCACCAGGGGAAGGTCCACTTTTTCGATTTTGATGATTTTGGGCACGGCCCTCTTGTTCTCGACCTCGGCACGGCGGCATGGCACTTAGCGCGCGCCGAAAGCCCCAATTCCGGTGAGATGGTCGCTTCATTGATATCCGGATATGAAAAGATCCGCCCGTTGTCCAAGATTGAACTCGACGTGTTGCCCCTTTTCATGGGCCTTGCTGAAGTCCGCTCGCTGCTGTTTCTCGCGCGCTATTGTGCGTTGACCGATGACTTGTGGGCTGAGACGTTTCAAAAGACGATGAACGTATTCGCCCTGTCGCAGCACTCCTAAGGTTGATGCGTAGCAAACGTCAGCTTATCATTTGAAACAATACTGGGAATTTTCGCGACGCGGAAGTTGGATCGCATAGTGAGTAATTCGAGCCGTCCAAACCCAAGCGAAATTCATCCGCTATCGGAAGCGCCCTACGTACAAGTGACCTCGCCTTCGTCACCGCGATCGATGTCGGTTGCCTCCACCTCGGCGAATTGACGACGCTTCGCGGCCAGATCGCCGGTGAACGCAAAAGTCACCACTATCACGCGACTGGTATGACGCGAGCCTGCGGGCGCATGGGCAAAAAGCTGGCGCAAGCGCTCCCGTTCACCCTCTAGCCCGTCTTATGCACGACGATGGGGCTTTGAGGCTGGCGGATGTAGCTTAAGCGATTGATTTGGCGTAGGATTCGGTTGCTT
>NZ_JAMYKV010000104.1:0-8604 GCF_040317535.1 Mesorhizobium sp. M1409 | reverse complement strand
CCCATCCCGACTGTGAGGGCAAGGCCCATCAAGTCTACCCGGCGTATGCCTACGAGCAACTCGCCGATTCCATCTTTCACCATCTTTTCCACCAAGAAATTCCGGATGGAAAGCTCGGGCGCAGCGTGCGTTAATTTCTGGGCCATAATGCGCACCGCTTGCCACGCATCTTCGGGCGTGGCCAGGCGGCAACATAACGGCTCTCAGCTCGCTTTTGTGTGCCAGTCCTGCGCTAAGCGCCTTTACCGCAACTGGAAAAGCGAGTTCGTCCAGCCGACAGGTTTGATCCGGGGTCACAACGACATTTCGAGGCACCGCTATGCCAGAGGCACTCAGTTCGGCTTTGGCGGATGCCTCGTCGAGAGCGATCTCGCCTGTCAGACGCCGGTACGCCGGCAGGAAAATTTCTTCGTCTGTCCTTTGAGCAAGGACATCGGCCAATTCTGACGCGCGAATCGCATTTGACACGGCGCGAAGCCCGTCTTCCATCCCCTGCAGGGGGACCAACCCACGGGACCAACCCCTCTGCTATCATCCTTTCTTGTACGCTTTTTTGTAACAGCTCCGGGACAGTATTGACAAAAGCTGCCGGCATTTGCCGCTCGCTTGCAGCTTGCGCGAAGGCCTGGGTGTTCACGTTCCAGCCTATCGGGTCCGAGCCGCCCTCGGGAGGGAAGCACATTACATTCACAGCTACGTCCCAATCATCCGACAAGTACGCGCGATAAATATTCAGACAGTTCTCGAAGCCAGCATCGGCCGCTGAAGAGATGTCGAGAGGATTGGCAGGATGGACAAAGGGGGGCAAGTACTTCTCAAGCTCTGCCGCCGCTTCCGGCGAAGGCGGCTGCAGGTCAAGCCCACTAGATGGGGTAACGGGCCTCTGGCGCGCCGCGGCCAGACTTTCGGTCGAGGCGGTCGTCCCTCACAATGATGGTGTGAACGGCGTCATGGCCGAAGCCAGCGTGTAGCGCCAAACATCAAGGAGAGACGACCGTGGATAATTATGCCGGGATTGATGTGTCATTGGAATGCTCAAGTGTCTGTGTGGTTGATGGGCAGGGCAAGATCGTGCGGGAGGCGAAGGTGGCGAGCGAGCCGGAGGCGCTTATTGCCTGGTTTTCGGCGCTCGAAGTACCGCTCGCGCGGATTGGCCTTGAGGCAGGCCCGCTGTCGCAATGGCTATTTGCTGGGCTGCAGGCGTCCGGCCTGGCAGTGGAGCTTCTCGAGACGCGCCACGTGCGTGACGCCTTCAAGGCGATGCCAGGGCCCAGGATTTTGCTCTTCTGCCATGGCATGCAGGTTTTCAATGCGGGCATATCCAAGCGTCACGGAATGGCCCAACTCAATCTATTCATACTTTGAAATATTTGTTCAAAAGTTATTAACAATTGTTTATAAGTACGTGCCCTTTACAATCTTGGTGAGGCATTATAAGCATAGTGCATAAGTCGCGGGAGCATGAATAAACTCTGTGAGTTTAGGTCGCTCGTATCTTATCAGTTGCTGTAAGTTGACAAATGCATCCTGACGTGAAAAGAGTACTTGTCGAATATGAGAGGTATTTTCAGCATGAGTTTGAGGTCCTTCTTTCTATACCAAACGCCAAGCATACCACTTTACTCCCGATTGGGCCTGAGTCTGGCCGATTAATGAATTCACTTATTCACGGATCAAAGGCTAAATCCATTCTTGAGCTTGGTACGTGCTATGGGTATTCGACCATCTACTTGGCCGAGGCAGCGCGTGCGAATAGTGGGATCGTGACGAGCTGCGACTTTGATGCCGAAAAACAAAGCTTCGCCAACGGTATGCTGAGACAAGCCGGACTGGCGGATCATGTTGTTTTCCGTTCGGGAGATGCAATTGACGCAATTGAGGGCTTAGAGGAAGAAATCGAATTCTGTGTGATCGACCTCTGGAATAGCTATTATATACCAGCGTTTGATGCAGTTTATCCAAAGCTCGCTCCGTTGGCCTACGTCATCGCGGACAACATCACTAGCCCAGACCCGGTCGCTGGGGAGGGTTACCGCCAACACATCCGACTGAGGAAGGACATTGAGTCGATCCTGCTGCCTATAGGGTGTGGTTTGGAGCTTTCAAGGCGAGTTCAAGCAATTGATTGCCTTGTCTGAAGGAAAATAACTGAATTGCTCTGCGGATTAAAGAAATTCATTGAGACAAGCGACATCGCACCCAGAGAGTAATAGAATGAAGATAATGTCGTTCAAACCAGATCATGATGGTACAATTGCAGCGTTGGATGCATCATCAGCCGAACTCATTTATTCATACGAGGCTGAGAAGGATAGCTTTCGCAGATATTCGAGCATTAACCCGACGACGATCCTCGAAGCCGCTGGGCGCCTGGATGCCATTCCAGATGTCGTTGCAGTGGGAGGGTGGGACACTGGGTTCGGTCACGATGCAGTAGGCTACTACGGCATAGCTCAGCGATCGGATGTTATCGGTGAGCGGACCATTTTCGGCCGAAAGGTGCATTTCTATTCCTCGACGCACGAGCGCTCTCATCTCTGGGGCTGCTATGGCATGTCGCCATTCCCCGGCGGGATCCCCTGTTACGCCCTGATCTGGGAAGGATGGTGCGGAGATTTCTACGAGATAGATGAGCACCTGCAGGTCGTGCATAGAGGAAAAGTGATGCCGAATCCCGGCCACAAATATTCTTTCCTTTATGCGCTCGCCGATCCGAAATTCACTTTGTCAAAAGGACCAACGCGTATGGAAGACGCCGGCAAGCTAATGGCGCTTTCCGCCTATGGGCAGAGCGGATCGCCCGACCGGGACGAGCAGGCGCTAATCGATTTCCTGCTTCCAAGCGATGTGTACCCCTTGTCCAAGGAGGACCTACGGAATTCGCCCTACTACAACATTGGCGTAACCCATCAGAAGTTCACCAACCTCGCCAGGCGCGTTTCAGATGCCATCTTCGATTCGTTCCACACTTTCGCGAAGAAGAACCTGACAAAGGGCTACCCGCTGCTGATTTCCGGCGGGTGCGGGTTAAATTGTGAGTGGAACCGCAGATGGCTCGAAACAAACCTTTTTTCCGACGTTTTTATTCCGCCATGCGCAAACGATACAGGCTCCGCAATCGGGACCGCAGTCGACGCCATGCGACATTTCACAGGCAATGCTAAGATCAAATGGAACGTCTATTCAGGCCAGCCTTTCACAGTTGACGAAATTGACCGCACCGGGCTCGAGGTCCATCCACTCGACTACGGCCAGGTAGCCTCGGCGTTGCTTGGGGACAAGGTCATCGGCTGGGTACAGGGGAATTGCGAAATCGGGCCACGGGCGCTCGGCAACCGGTCAATTCTCGCGGCGCCTTTTTCAAAGGGAACCCATGAGCGGCTAAACCGCATCAAGAACCGGGAAGGTTTCCGCCCGATCGCGCCGGTTTGTCTGGAAGAGGACGTCGCGCTCCACTTCGACTTGGCACGCCCGTCGCCCCACATGCTTCTTTTCCAGAAGGTTCTCGATAGCCGGTTGGAGGCTGTCACGCATGCTGACGGCACAGCGCGGGCTCAGACCGTTTCGCAGGAGCAGAACCCGCACCTCTTTCAACTGCTTACCTCGTTCAAGGCGAAAAGCGGAGTCGGCGTTCTTTGCAACACATCGCTGAACTTCAATGGCACCGGCTTCATCAATCGTGCAAGCGATTTGCTGACTTACGCCCGGGCAACAGGTCTCGACGGATTTGTTATAAATGACGTCTTCTATGTTCTCAAGGAGGCCCCTATCTCGGCGTCGAGTGGACAGAAAGCCTAGGCGGGTACCAACGATGGTTCGCCAATGAAACGCCGCACTTTGTGCGCCAACGTCTGTTTGAGACGCCCTCCCCTGTTCTCCCATGCGAAGTGAAGGTCAAGCGAACCCCACATGCCTGCGGTTTTGATAGCGTAACGGATGGCCGAGCAGTATTCCCGAAGGCGCAGCTCAGCAATCAGCGGACAGGTTAGAGCTGAAGAAACAACCCGGCAGGCGTCATTTAGACGCTCGCCACTTATTCATTTTTGAGCTGAAATGACACAATGGGCCAAACCTGTCTCTGATATACCTTGCGGGATACGAGACCAGGTGAGCAGGAAAGACAGCGAATGGCGATTGAGTACGAACGAATGATGGCCATGAAGAATCTTGGCCAACGATTCAGTTATAGCGACCGCGACGTCATGCTTTACGCGTGTGGGATTGGCATGGGCTGGAATCCCTTGGACCGGAAAGAGCTTGCCTTCGTCAACGAAGCTTGGGCCGTGCCCCGCCCACTTAAGGTCGTACCGACATTTGCCTCCATCGCCGCCTGGGATACGGAACCGCAGGAAGTGAGCCGAAGCCTGGCCGAACTAGCGTTATTGGTCGACGGTGAGCGTGACATCACGTTCCACAAGCCACTCGCTCCCGAAGCCCAGATAACAGCAGACTGCTCGGTGGTTGGTGTCCACGACAAGGGGAAGGACAAGGGAGCGGTCATATGCTTCCGTACCTTACTGAAAGAGGGGCAAGGCGAGCCGATCGCTACCCTTTTGACTTCCTGGTTTGCTCGAGGTGACGGCGGTTTCGGCGGTCCGTCCGCTGGACAACGCGAGCCACATCGCGTGCCGACTGGTGCGCCGGACAGAATCATCGACATTGCAACGCGGCCGGACCAGGCACTGTTGTATCGACTTTGCGGCGACCGCTTCCCACTACATTCCGATCCTGAATACGCCAAGCGTGCCGGATTTTCGCGACCCATATTGCACGGAATGTGCACCTACGGAATCACGTGCCGAGGGGTGCTCCAGACCTATGCCGACTACAATCCGGGCGCATTCAGACAACATGCTGCGCGGTTTTCATCGCCCGTCTTTCCGGGCGAGACAATCACTCTCGAAATGTGGAGAGACGGCAACGTGATCTCTTTCGAGGCCAAGGTGAAGTCGAGGGGCGTTACAGTCATCAAAAATGGCATGACCGTGCTGGGTTGAAGCCTGTTCTGAGGATCGGACTGCTACGTCGATGTCCACTACTTTTTCCGGCCATTCGTCCGCGGTCACGCGCTTCTCTTCGCACTCGGCGTCGGGTCGCCACATGATGCGGTTAGGAGACCGAGCGTCTCAAACTATTCACCGACCTTTCAGATATGCCCCGCAGGCCACAAACTTCGACGAGATCGCTCTTACCGACCATCCCTGCGGAACGATCCGGCATCACCCTTGCTGGCGAAATAGTCGTAAGAGCCCGGGTCATGACCGGGCGCTTACTTTGAATCCGCCCAATACACCAGCGAGCAGTTCCAGCGCCTGATGACCGATTACGGCATCACCTGCTCAATGAGCCGGTGGGGCAATGTCTGGGACAATGCTGCGATGGAGAGTAAGCGCCACGCCGCTCCCCTCGTGCGGGGCATGAGGTGAATGTGCGAAGAATCCTCCCGATCGCGAGAGACGGAGGGCCTACGTGGGAGCAGACGGCAAAATGGACGTCGATTTGGACGTCCCAACAGCTGGCTACGCAGGCCGGCTCGAGGTTCTGGAAGGTCCGACGGGACGGCGGGTTCGCTCGGAGGCCGAGAGAGCCCGGATTGCGGCCGAGAGCCTGATGCCGGGGGTGCAGGTGGCGGCGGTCGCACGCAAGCATGGTGCGACCCGCTGGCAGGTCTACGATTGGCGGCGTCGCCTTCGTCAGGGGCAACTGGCACTGCCGGAAAGCATGGCGCCGATGTTCGCGCAGTTGATGGTGGACGACTCATCGGTGCCTCAGCGGAGGATGAGGCCATCGAAATCGACGCCGGCGAAGGTGGAGATCGTGATCGACGACATGGTGATCCGAACGGCGGTTAACCTCGAGCAGCTGTCGCAGGTGATCCGAGCGGTTCGGGCCTCGCGATGATTGCACCGGGCAACGATCTGAAGATCTACGTGGCGACCCGGCCGGTTGACTTCCGGCGCGGCATGGACGGATTGGCATTGGCTGTGCAGGAGATGCTAGGCCTCGACCCGTTCTGTGGGGCAGCCTTCGTCTTCCGGGCCAAAAGGGCTGACAGGATCAAGATTTTGGTGTGGGATCGCACCGGCCTTGTGCTCGTTCACAAGCGGCTCGAGGGCTCGAAGTTCGTCTGGCCGCAGGTTCGCGACGGCGTGATGCGCATGTCGCCGGCGATGTTCGCGGCCTTGTTCGAAGGGCTGGATTGGAGACTGGTTCGCCCCGAGCGGGCACGGCGTCCGCAGCTGGCCGGATGAGTGTGGCACAGTGACTCAGGTGCCTTGTCTCCAATGGCGTTATCGGCACTCATGTGGTTGATTTAGTGCATGAATCTGACGGTTCTCCAGGAAGAGAACGAGCGTTTGAAGGCGCTCCTCGCCGAGGCGCAGGCAGCTTTGGCAGAGTCCGAGGAGGCGCGCCGCCGCCTGGAGAGCGTCGTCAGCCAGCTCAACCACGAGAAGTTCGGCGCCAAGTCCGAGAAGCTGCATCCCGATCAATACCACCTGCCGCTCGAAGACGTGGAGATCGCGCAGGGCGTGCTCGATGCCGCGCAGGAAAAGGCGCAGCGGGTCATCCGGGGGCGTTCGGACGGCTCGTCCGGTTCGCGCCAGCGCAATCGTGGCCACTTGCCTGCCCATCTGCCGCGGGTGGAGCGGATCATCGAGCCTAAGAGCACGCTGTGTCCGTGCGGCTGCGGCGAGATGGCCAGGATCGGCGAGGATGTCAGCGAGCGGCTCGACGCAATCCCGGCGCAACTGCGCGTGCTGGTCACGCGCCGCCCGAAATACGCTTTGCCGGCGCTGCTCGGGCGCCGTCGTGCAGGCCCATGCGCCCGAGCATGTCGTGCCCGGCGGCCTGCCGACCGAGGCGCTGATCGCCCAGGTCATCGTCGCCAAGTTCGGTGATCATTTGCCGTTCTACCGGCAGGCCGAGATCTACGCCCGCCAGGGCATCCAGCTGGATCGGGCGACACTGGGCAACTGGGCAGGCCGGGCCTGCTTCCATCTCAAGCCCATAGCCGACCACATGCGCGGGCATCTGGCTGCGGCCGAGCGCCTGTTCATGGACGAGACCACCGCGCCGGTACTCGATCCCGGACGCGGCAAGGTCAAGAAGGGCTTCTTCTGGGCAATCGCTTCCGATGACCGCGGCCATGGTGGCCAAGGCCCGCCCATCGTGCTGTTCCACTATGCGCCGGGACGCGGCGGCGAGCATGCCGAACGCTTCCTTCAAGGCTTCGGCGGACAATTCCTGCAGGTTGACGCCTATGAGGGCTATGACCGGCTGACACGCCTGGAGCGGCCACAAGGACCATGGATGCTCGTCCATTGCTGGAGCCACCTGCGCCGACGTTTTGTGAAGCTGGCGCGCAACACCAAGTCCCCGATCGCCGAAGCCGCCGTGCGCCAGATCGCTACGCTCTACGCCGTCGAGGCGACGGTGCGCGGCATGACGCCACAAGCTCGGCTCGCCGCCCGACAGCAGTACTCCACCCCGATCATCGCCGCCTTGAAGCCGTGGTTTGAAAAGCAATTGTCGATGATCTCCTCGGGCTCAAAGCTGGCCGAAGACATCCGCTATGGTCTTGCCCATTGGGAAGGGCTCACCCGCTTCCTCGGCGACGGCCGGCTCGAGCTCGACACCAACCCGGTCGAAAACGCCATCCGGCCCGTATGCTTGACCAGAAAAAATGTTCTCTTTGCTGGCCATGAGGTCGGGGCCGAAAACTGGGCGCTGCTCTCATCCGTCGTGGCCACCTGCAGGCTCAACGACGTCAATCCCGTTGCCTACCTCGCCGAAACCCTCGAGGCCATCATCAACGGCCATCCACAGAGCCAGATCGAGGAACTCAGGCCCTGGCGATTCCGGAAAACATCAAGCCCAAACCCATAGGTGATCGGCGAGGCGCTTACGATGGAGAGCTTCTTCTCGTCGCTGAAAACTGAGCGGACAGCCCGCAAGTTCGTACGCCTCCGGCGAGGGCCGCCTTGCGCGAGCATGGCACGGTAGCGAGGCTGCGCTCTTAAGGTCGTCCTTACGAGCGTAGTTAGCAGCACAGCATGAGCCATGTGACGTTGTTGACCGGGCCTGAGCGTCGTCGTCGTTGAGTGAAGAGGATCAGTGCCGGATACTGCGCGCGGCATTCGCGCCCGGGGCCACAGTGGCGGCGGCAGCGCGTCAGTACGATGTCGCGACCAGCCTGATCTATAAGTGGCGCCGCATGGTGAGAGCCCGCGAGACGGGCTTTGCCGAAGTTGTCGTGGTTCCCTATGAGCCTGTCGCCGCTTCGGTGCCGGCGGCGTCACCAGCGGTGATCGAGCTGGAGGTCGCCGGCAAGGTGCGGCTGCGGATTCCGCTGACCACGCCGCCGACGCTGGCGGCGGCGATGGTGAAGGCGCTGGGCGTTTCATGATCCCGGTTCCGAGCCAGGTGCGGATCTGGTTGGCAGTCGGTCGAACCGATATGCGTCGGGGGATGCAAGGCCTCGCTCTGCAGGTTCAGGAGACGTTGGGCCGGGATCCGCATTTATGCGTCGGGCGAGATTATGTGGCGGAGCCGCCCTGACGCCCGTCAGGGCGGGCCAAGTCCGACTGCCTCCGCCACATATAT
>NZ_JAMYKV010000103.1:0-8626 GCF_040317535.1 Mesorhizobium sp. M1409 | reverse complement strand
CCGTCGAGGCATTCGATGCGCGATGACCTGATATCTGTCATTGCGGACTCCGAGATAGTAATGTTGCAGTGCAGCATGGCGGCTGAGGCTGGATTGTCAACCCACAGCAAGATGACGAATTGCTCTCCGCTGTTACCGAATGAGCTGCCGTCTTCGACCCCAGAGCCGTCAGTCTGCAATGCGCGGCATCTCGGCCGTATAGATCCGCGGGCCAGGTCATGACGATGTTCGCGATGACCTGAATGTCCGCTCTCCTGTATCCTCGCCTAAGGCGGCCTGTCCGCAATCGGCCCATCAAGTCGCTTGCGGGTAAGGTCCTGATAGGCGAAACTGATCGGAACCCGGGAGGGTTTGCCACCTCGCCTCCGAGGTTGGCCGCCGACAGAGTGCTCCGCAATGGACCGCAAGCTCGCCGCCATCCTTGCTGCTGACGTCGTCGGATATTCCACCATGATGGAGCGCGACGAAGCGGGTACGCATCAACGGGTGCGCGCCGGTCATAAGGAACTTTTCGAGCCGACAGTAACGCGTCATCATGGCACTATCTTCAAGCTGATGGGCGACGGTCTGCTGGCGGAGTTTTCTTCTGTCGTCGAGGCGATGGAATGCGCAGTTTCGTTGCAACGTGGGCTGGCCGAGCGAAACGCCTCGTTGCCGAAAGACCAGCGCGTGGAAGTGCGCATCGGCGTCAATCTTGGCGAGGTGATTGTCGAGGGAGACGATCGGTTTGGCGAGGGCGTAAATATCGCGGCGCGACTAGAACAACTTGCTGAGCCTGGCGGTATCTGGGTGTCTGCGAAGGTCGCGCGCGAGGTTGAGAAGAAGCTGGCTTTCGGCTTTCAGTCCATGGGCCTGCGAAAGGTCAAGAACATCGCGGAGCCGGTTGAGGCATACCGTGTCACGACCGACGGCAAGGCCAAGCCCATGCGCACGAGCCGCAGCCGCTCGCGGCTGCCAGTCGTAGCGACCTTCCTAGTGCTGGTCTTAACAGTCACAGCGGTCCTGGCGTGGTGGCAGTTCTATGGAACAAAGCGCGAGATAGGCCAAGGTGGCATCCCGACCGTGGCAGTTTTGCCATTCAAGAACATGAGCGGCGACACGACGCTAGATTATTTTAGCGACGGCATGACAGACAATTTGATCTCGATGCTGGCAGGCGTCACCGAACTCAAGGTACTCTCGCATAGTTCTAGCTTCGTCTATAAGGACAAGCCAACCGATGTCCGCCGGATCGGCCAAGAGTTGAACGTGGCCTACGTGATTGAGGGCAGTATCTGGAAAGAGACGGACCGGGTGCGGATCACCGCACAGCTGATCGACGCGCGCACAGGCGAAAATCTCTGGGCGGAAAAGTTCGATCGCTCTGGAAGCAATCCCCTTGTGATTCAGGACGAAGCGATCGAACGAATCATTGGCACGCTTGGTGGCCAGCGCGGAAAAATGTACGACATCGAATACAAGAAGGTCTGGCAAAAGGACACACCGGATCTTGAAGAGTACGACTTCTTCCTTCGATCCAATTTCTTTTTTGGGCAGTTTACGCCCGAGAGCCTAGTAAAGGCGACGGACATAATTCTTGAGGGCTTGGCCAAATTTCCCGATTCGTCTCTGTTATCGTGCGGACTGGCCTGGGATCACGTCTTGGCGGCTAACCTCGGCTTTGACGAGAAGCCTGAAGAGCATTGGCGCATGGCGTCTGAACTGGAAGCAAGGATTCTTCCGCGGGCTAACCTCGGACCCGACGCAAGAAAAAGCTGCTTGTGGTCATCCGTCTACGTCAGCGCTTATCAGGGAAAATTTGATCTGTCTCTGCGCAGGGCCGACGAGGTGATCGCGCTTTCGCCCGGAGACGCGTTTCTCATCGGCGACCTTTCATCGGCAGCCCGCTTCAGTGGCCTGACAGACAAGGCCATTGAGCGAGCAGAATACGGGCTCAGGAACGATCCAAACTTCGCCGATTATTATCTCGTGATGAAGGCGAATGCGCTGACTGATATTGAAAAGTACGCCGAATCTGCTGCCCTGATAACGAAGGCGTCAGACTTCCTGATCACTGTTCCGCTGCTACGTGCCATCAACGATGTCCACCTTGGAAAAACTGACGCTGCACGCAGTGAAGTCCTCAAGGCGCTTGCCATGCAGCCGTGGCTTAAGGCCACGCGGTGGCGCGATATGACGTTCCATATCAATCCTGCAGTGATTAATCGACAGGTGGCCGACCTGGTGGCTGCGGGAGCGCCAATGAAGTAGTTTCGGTTGGACGCCGGTATACAGGCGTGGTTAGTTAGCTTCAGGATGCATCGATTTGAATGTCAGCTTTGGACCCTCCGCTGGTGAAAAGCTGCCAGTCCCCTTCCGGCCCCACTGCAGCATTTTCCACTTTGAGGCGAAATAATTCTCGACTATGGTCCGTCAGGCTTACGGCATGGGGGATTGCCGATGGTTTTATCACGCAGGGGTGTCGTGCTCGGCGGCCTGGCGCTGGTCGCGGTCGGTGCAACCGGCAATATTGTTCAACTCGCGACGGCAAAATCCTTTTTCGCCGGTACCGCCAGCGACACCAATTTTGTCTATCGCAAGACCAACTTCGCCAAGATCGACAAGAGATGGCATCGCCAGATCGTCAAGTATTTCAGCAGCGAGCCGGTCGGCACCGTCGTGGTCGATACCCGCCACCACTTCCTCTACCTCATCATGGAAAACAAGACCGCCATCCGCTACGGCGTCGGCGTCGGCAAGGACGGCTTCAAATGGTACGGCCGCGCGACGATCGACCGCCGCGCGCTGTGGCCGCAATGGGTCCCGCCCCCCGAAATGCGTAAGCGCAAGCCGGACCTACCGCCCATGGTCGCAGGCGGCGCGTCCAACAATCCGCTTGGACCGCGCGCGCTCTATCTGTACCGCGACGGCGCCGACATCGGCTACCGCCTGCATGGCACGCTGGAGCCATGGAGCATCGGCACCGACGCTTCCAGCGGCTGCATCCGCATGTTCCCGGAAGACATCATCGACCTCTACCAGCGGTGCCCGATCGGCACCGCAGTGGAGGTCCTACCGCACATCGCCGACCAGGCGCCCGCTTCCACCACTGTCGAATGATTGGCGCATCATGAACCGCATGATTGAAACCACGCGCCGGCTGCTCGCCGCCGGCCTGCTGGTGCTGGCCGCATCCTGTTCGACCAGCAACACGCTGGCCCTTCCCACCCCCGACGTCACCAACACCGAGATTGCCGGTTTCCAGAACGTGCAGCCGGGCAGCGAGGAGGATTTTATCCTCAATGTCGGCCGCCGCACCTATTTCACGCAAGGTTCGGCCGCGCTCGATTCTGTCGCCAAGGCCACCCTTGACACCCAGATCGCCTGGTTAGCAAAGCATCCGCGCTGGCTGCTCAAGCTGCAGGGTTTCGCCGACGATCCAGGCGCAAGTGAAACGGCGCTGTCGAAGCAGCGCGCCGATGCGGTGATGGACTACCTCGCCGCCGGCGGCATAGACCGCAACCGCATGTGGGCCAAGGGCTACGGCAAGGACAGGCTCGTCCGCGACTGCCCCGACGCCGCCTGCAGGTCGCAGAACCGCCGCGTTGTGTCTAATTTGCGCGATGAGAGGGACGAGTCGTAGGGGCTGCTGTTTTGCTTGTCACCAAATCAGAGTCTCACAACGCGACGGCGGCATGGCTGCTTTGCGCCTCATGCACGAACCCGCTTCGCGGGAAGGCGCGGTTGGCAATGCAGTATGGTAATCTTCGGCTTTGAGTGCCTAACTGCCTGACCAGACCATGGAGTTCCCTTCAACGAGAGGAACTCGCCATGGCTACCCTGCCGACCAATGCACCGATATCACCGCTTCGTCAGCGCATGCAGCAAGACATGCTGATGCGAGGTCTGGGACCGCATACACAGCAGGATTACGTGCGTCACGTCCGGCGCTTCACCGCATTCCTTGGGCGCGCTCCCGACACTGCGACGCCCCAGGATATCCGGCGCTTCCAGTTGAACCAGCATGAGAACGGTGTCGGCCCCGCGACGATCAACGGCGCGGTCTCGGCGTTGCGCTTCCTGTTCATGGTGACACTGATGCGGCGGGATCTGGCGCGTGCGCTGGTGATCATGCGCTATCCGCGCAAGCTGCCCGATGTGCTGAGCGTGGAGGAAGCGGCGCGGCTCCTCGAAGCAGCACCTGGCATCAAGTACAAGGCCGCGCTCGGCGTCGCCTATGGCGCGGGCCTGCGTGTGTCCGAGGTCGCGCACCTGAAGGTCGATGATATCGACAGTACGCGCATGCTGATCCGCGTCGAACAGGGCAAGGGACGCAGGGACCGCAACGCCATGCTCTCGCCGCAACTTCTGGAACTGCTGCGGTTGTGGTGGCGCGAAGGCAAGCGGCGCGGGGTCATGCTGCCGCATGGCTGGCTGTTCCCGGGGCGCAGTTGCACCGATCCGATCTCGTCGCGGCAACTGCACCGCGCCGTCCAGGAGTCTGCTGAAGTCGCAGGCATCCGCAAGCGCGTCAGCCCGCACACGCTGCGGCACAGCTTTGCCACCCATCTGCTCGAACAGGATGTCGACATCCGCGTCATCCAGGTGCTGCTAGGCCACAGCAAGCTCGATACGACCGCGCTCTACACCAAGGTCTCGACCCGGACAATCCACGCGGTCGCCGGGCCGCTCGACCGGCTGATGGCGCTGATGGAAGGCAAGTCGCCGCCCGGCTGATCCGTGCGCGCCTCGATCGAGGTCGCCGACATCTTCCGTGCCGCCGCGCCGGCCTATCGGGCCGTCTATGCAGGTCATCTGAGCCTGCAGCAACTCAAGGTCATGTCGGCGATCGAACAATGTCGCACCGCGGCCCTCGGCGGGCATGTCGAAGCCTGCGAGGACTGCGGCGAGCGGCGCATCGCCTACAATTCCTGCCGCAACCGGCATTGTTCCAAGTGCCAGGGCGCGGCCGCGCGTACATGGCTCGCCGAGCGCGAAGCCGATCTGCTCCCGGTCGGATACTTCCACATCGTCTTCACGCTGCCGGCCGAAGTCGCCGAGATCGC
This sequence comes from Mesorhizobium sp. M1409, assembly GCF_040317535.1. NCBI lineage: Bacteria > Pseudomonadati > Pseudomonadota > Alphaproteobacteria > Hyphomicrobiales > Phyllobacteriaceae > Mesorhizobium > Mesorhizobium sp. M1409. The sequence goes on along the minus strand of NZ_JAMYKV010000103.1, from coordinate 3,581 downwards.
GTTCCATAACAAGGCGCTGATCTATGATCTGCTGTTCAAGGCGGCATCGGAGACGATGCTGACGATCGCGGCCGATAGCAGGCACCTCGGCGCCAGGATCGGCATCACCGCCGTCCTCCACACCTGGGGCTCGGGAATGACGCATCATCCGCATGTCCACATGATCGTACCAGGCGGCGGCATCGCGCCAGACGGAAGCCGGTGGATATCGTCGCGTCCGGCTTTTCTCCTTCCAGTGCGCGTGCTCGGGAACCAGCGCCTGGGGCTTGCCCAGCGCTATCGGTTGAGCCGATGTGGTGGACCTGAAGGATCGATGCCACATGCTGTTGGAGCCGGGCTGCTTCGCCGGCCGCACGAATGGGCCAGCTTGCATTATGGGTGCCAAGCGAACGGCGATCGGTGGGGGCAAACTCCAGCTCCTCATGAATTGCGAACACGTCTGCGAACGTCCGCTTCATTCAATTCCTGCCAAAAAGCGGACCGACTGCAAACCATCGAACTGAGACATTCGCGACGCCGAATACCTTGACTATGCCGAGCCGTGGCGGCGTTTGAGAGCGCCGCCGACCGCATCGCGGACATGTCGCGGCCGGACCCGCAGATCATCCTTCGGCGCGCTGCCTTGATGCTCAGGAACGTCGCTGGCGTGCCACTGGAGGCGGCGACGGAAGACGCGCTGAAGTACATAGCCGCCGAGATGAAGATTGGTCCGTCGGATCTCATTGAGATCGTTCTGCGGGAGTGGCTGGAAACCAAGGCCTATCTGCCGGTGCTGATGATCGATGAGGAAAGCGATACGGACGGGAGCGCGTAGGCTGGGCTTTCCCGGCCGTCGGCCTGTTAGGTTGTCGGGGTCCCAGCGGAAACCCAACCGCCCCCTGGCAGGCGCTTTTTTCAGGCAACCTCGAAGTGGCGCCGGCCATTGCGCAGTCAACGCGAAGGCGGACTCAGTGCGCCCGCCTTCGACGTTGTTAGCCACCCATCTTCTTTGCCATCGCGCAGAAATCTGCATGCGACTTGTTGAGCGTGGTATCGCCGCAGTCTTTCAACACGGCCTTCTGTTCATCGGGTTTCAGGGACATCCATGCGGTCTTGAAATCCGCTTCTGTCCTCAAGGTTTTCATGCCGGCATCGGTGAAGAACGGCGACATCTTTGCCGGGTCGTCCAGCGCGGATGTACTGCCAGCAAGAGCCGAACCAGTCATCATCGCAAGCGCCATCGCGCCCATTGTGAGCATCTTGATGTTCATTGTTTCCTCCGTAGTTAGGTCATTTAGCGTGACCTGCGGGGAAAACGTCACCTGCTAAACTCGGTTCCCAGCGCCCTACTTCAATTTCGACGTGATCTCCTCGATCCTCATCTTGTCGCCAGTCCCCTTCGCCATGGCCAGCGCTTCGGCCTTGTCCTTGGTGGTCAGCACGGTGCGCCAATGCGGCTTGTCGAAGACGCTGGACGGTGTAGGTGGTGGCGGGCTTGTCGGCCATCTCGACCCCTGGTGCGGAAAGCCCGCGCCACTTGCGGGAGGCGCGGGCCGATCGAGAGCCGGTGAAAGATCGCGATCTTCAGCAGGCGATGGGGTGTGCATCGTCTGCCACAGCACAAATAGTTAGAGATCGCTAATGTTCCGTCAAGCCGGTTTGGCCGGTGTTGGCTGCACCGGTCTTGTCCCGATCTCGATGTCAATGACCAGCAGCTTTTCCAGCCTTAACTGCCTCTGCCTTTAACTGCACCGGCCTTGGCGTCCTCGAGATGCATCATCAGTATTTGGAGCTTCCCAACGAGTTCGGGGCGACCGTTCGCTCGACGAACTTCATCGCAGGTGCGCAAGGCAGGTATTCGCCTCGGAGATGGTCCGTTGCATCACGCTCAGCGTTTGCAAGCATTCCTGGGCTAAATCCATCCTGAGATTTAGCCGTCTGAACGTCTTTGGTCTTCCCTTCGTTCCAAACGGTAACCCGGCGCGCAACCGATGAACCCTGCGCTTGACCTACGATCAACGCCCGCTTCCCGCTGACGAAGCTGACCTTGAACGGTATCGTAGGATTGCCAATCAGACACTCTCGGATTTTGGTGCGAGGATGAAATCGAAAACGGGCTCAGGCTGGCCAGGCGCAGGCTCCTGCAAAACAGCGGGGGAAGTTGTGGCCGCTTCGGCGTGTTCTGCGAGCGCGGCAGCTGGCATCCCGAGTGCGGCTTCAAAAGGCGGGCTCGGCGCGCTCACCACCTGACGAAGAAGCGCCGCAGCTCTTACCGCATGGCGCGCGGCAGCGACCCGCTTGCCCTCGCGGATCTTGACCCCAGCCGCAGCCAACAGGATCAGCCCCTTGAAGAATAGGCGATACTGAGTGCTTTGTTTCGCCGCGTGCCAAAGAGGCTCCCAAGCCTCGTGAGCTTCCCAGTAGTAGCCGTGGTTGAAAAGGTCGATTCCCCAACGAAATACATCTGAGCCCAGAGCTTCCTCAACCGCGACGGTCACCGGGTCGCTTTGGTAACTGTGGCCCAAGGGATCGCGCACCGGATGAGGATGTTTGCCAGGCAGGTACGCATAGGTAGGAAAACTGTTTTCGGGCAGCAAGCGTGGTCGTGACATAGTTCCAGCAAACATGAAAGCACGCCCATGGCAATCATCCTGGCGGATGGGGCCGGATCGGCGTCCGCCTCTCACAGCCGTCGTCATGGGTAATGACGTAAATCAACCTGCTTCCAAGCAGCGAAATCCTGCCGGTCAATCTGGCATGAGTGCCGTAACCCGCTCCACGATCGCCGCGACAGCTTCTTGTGGCGACTTGCGCCCAAGCACCGCGAGTTGCACCTCCTCAAGGAAAGTCGCCTGCGCACGCACGGCTTCGGGAAAGGCCGGGAATGCCGGACGCGCCTTGGCCAGCGTGGCGGCTTCTACCTTTGCGAGCGGCTGGGATGCCGAGAATTCGGCATCCGCATAGGTGGATACGCGAACCGGTCCATTACCGTTTCGCGCCGCCCCAAGCGTGACCGCCTTGCTGGAGACCGCTTTGATGAAGCTCCAGGAAAGCTCCTTGTCGGTGGAATTGGCGGGGACCGCCATCGCCCATGATTCCACGACCGCCGCCATTTCCGCGCCGCCCGACAGCGCTTTGGAGCCAGGGAAGGCCATGGCTTTGATCTTGCCGGGGAAGGTGGACTGCTCGGGATTGTTGAGCTGGGCAAAGCGCGCGAAGGGCAGCACCCCAAAAGCAGCGCGGCCCTGCTGCAGCCAGGTCACCATGTCGTCGTTACGGGTGTGTCAGTACTTCCCGTTCGGGACACATTCCTCTCTGCCAATTATGCGACTTTCGAAGCACAAAACGCGAACATGTAGTGGCGGCCTATGTATTTTCCGACGTAAACAGCACTGGCTCACTTCGGCTATCGGCCGGCTTGTGAATGACCGGAAGGGGGCCGGAGAACGAACCCGCTGCGCGGGAGGGGCGCCTGCGGTTGAGGTAGAGATCAAGAACCGGTCGTCGCGCTCGCGTTGCGTCGTTCGGCTAGAGCAGAGCATGGCGAGCTTCTTCAACAAGGAGCCTGACCATGCACCATCCTATTCTCGATGCACGGATCA
>NZ_JAMYKV010000102.1:0-8841 GCF_040317535.1 Mesorhizobium sp. M1409 | reverse complement strand
GATGGCCCGCTTCGGCCAGCCTCATGAGATCGCATCTGCGGTCCATTTTCTGGCGAGCGACGCATCAAGCTATATGACGGGAACGATCCTGTTCGTAGATGGAGGCTTCACCTGTTGGTAGCAACCGCTGGCTGTCGTCGAAGCCCTCTCGACAACAGCCAGTTACCCTGGGGGACGAGCACATCGACCAACAATAGAGGGAATGGCAACCGCTTAGAGCGTATCGAGTGAGTCCATAACCGCGCGGCACTGGAGCAGTTTCTGCATTCTGTTGGAGAAGATTCCAGATATGGCCAATGGCCTGCACAGGGTGTCGATAGTCCTGGTGTCCTTTGCGCGCAGATGCGCCTTGGGCTTGAAAGGCATTTCGATCGGGGTTGAGATTTGGGCTAAGGCAGAGCAGGAATAGCAGCCATGCACCCTGGCTCGTATCACCTTCTCGGCGGCAGGGCTCTTGTGGATAGCAACATGAGGAGGCCACATCGCCTTTTCTAGCGCCGGAGCGTTGCGTTTCGACGTAGGTTTTGACGATGCGCCGGTTCATCGACGTGTCGATGGCGACGGGGCCGCGAGTCAATGACGGCGCAGCCCGGCGATGAAGGTTTGCGTCTTCCAATGTCCGAACGGTACCGTTGAGCGCAGCCGTTGACCCTTCAGGCAACGGCCGCCCACGCGGTCATCTTCGTAGTGGTTCCGGTTTCGTCGATGAACACCAGCCGGCGCGGCTCAAGCCACTTCCGCGGCTGGCGCCTGGTCTGCCACGCCTGCATCGCCGATCGTGTGCGCTGGCCAGCAGCGTTTTCTTGAAGCGGTATCCGTTCCTGATGAGCCGGCGCGAGATCGCTGTTCGGCCGCCAGCAAGGCATGGTGATGTCATCCTTCTCGGCCACACAGCCAAGCAGGAACGCATGATGGGGGTCGAGCTCGGAGTGGCGACGCAACAGCTGGCCATGGGCGCCAGGCTCTCGGTCTTTCGATAGTTTTCCCATAAGGACCACGACGAACGAAGCCGGCCCGAAATGTCCCGCCGCCGCATGCCGTGAGTGACCAGCCTCGACAAACCACACCACATGTTCAGGCAAATCGAACGATTAGGGCTTGGGCATGGCAGATCTGCTCCATAGGGAAGTGAATCACAAACCCAACATCAGCGGAATCCCAAGCGATTCGACCTGAGTGCCCGACCCTCTAGCCACCCATATATGAACCGCCATTTACGTGAATGGTTTGGCCCATGATATAGCTCGAAGCGTTGCTGCAAAGGAACGCTACCGCATTGCCGACCTCGTCACCTGTACCGAAGCGGCCTGCGGGTATGATAGATAGCCACTTGTCTCCACTCCGGCGCAGGAGCTCGGCCACCATTGGAGTGTCTATGGTCCCGGGCGATACATTGTTGACCCGTATGTCCGGAGAAAGCTCCCGCGCGAGCGATTTTGTAAAAGCAAGGACCCCGCCTTTCGAAGCCCCGTAGTGAACGTGCTCGGGCGAGCAACCTTCATGAGCCGCTGACGAGGCGATGGTTACGATTGTTCCCCCCGACCTGATATGAGGGATGGATCGCCTACAGATGTAGAACACTCCGTCAAGGTTTATTGACATTGTTCGTCGCCACTGCGCGTCTGTCATGGTGGCAAATGGTTGATCTTCAAAAATCGCTGCTGCCGGAACGACATGGTCGATGTGGCCGAAACGATCTATGCATTTGGCTACAACGGCGTCTGCATCCGAAGGTTTGCTCGCATCGTATGCTATTGATAGGATCTGCTCGCCAGTCGGATCTAGGGACAACGCCAATCTCGATACGCTTTGCTCATCATAGTCAGCTAACAGCATTCGAGCGCCTAGCCGATGAAAAGTTCGAGCGATAGCGCTGCCAATGCCACCGGCCGCGCCCGTTAAAATAACCACTTGATCCAAAAGGCTGTTATCAATCAATTGCATTTCTCCTGCGGCATCTTCACTACGGGGTCGCGAGGCCCATAGCTAGTGTAGGGAATAAACGCTTGGCGCCGGCTGCCGCTGGCGGCATGCTCGTGTCCGAGCAGTCGTTATAGGTAAATAGCTCGGAGCCTTCCGCGGTGAGGATCCGGCTGAAGGCAGGCTGGAGGTCAACGATCGAATGAAAGGCACTGCGCCCGAGGTGACTCCTCGATTTTGCTTGGGGAGACGCCACCGTGCGAGGTCATTTTGCATTGGCATGCATCCAATCGTTCGCTTGGGCCTACCGGCCCCTAAAGATCATTGCTGCCGTGAGACGGCGGGCACCAAGCGTTCGATTCCATCCACTAGCTGTCAGTGTGCAGCCTTCGCTTGAGCAATCCAGTCGTCCCACTTGGCTTTGTTTGCAGAGATCCACTCCAAAGCGCGCTGATTAATCTGTTCATTGGAGTTCTCGCCTTTGTAAATTCGTAGATTTTCCGCGTTCAGGTCGTCCATGGGGATTGCAACAAGCTCGAAAAATTTCTTAGCGGATGGATTATCTTTAACGAACGACGTGGCTGCGACAATCCGTTGCTGGATCATCGGAAATCCAAGATTTCCTAGACCGGGGATTGTGGTGCTGGCTGTCTGGCCCTTGGGCAGGTCCGTCTTCTTCACGTTGAGAAAAGCGACGTCTTTCCCAGGCACTAATATGCTGGACACCCAGAGCGGGGTCCACGTGTAATAAAGCGTCGGCTTTCCTTCTTTAATACGTTCGATTGCGTCCGGTATGATCGCGAAATAGCCGCCCTGCTTTTCTTCAACAGTATCTCGTAGTCCGTATGCGTCGAGGTGGTGCTCAATAATTAACTCGCACCCCCAACCCGGCTCGCACCCATAAAGATCGGCTTTGCCATTGCCGTCGATATCGAAAAGCTTCGCTTTCTCTGGGTCCTTGAGGTCCTCTATATACTTGATACCCGTCGCATCCGCTGTCTTTTTATCGATCAGATAGCCCTGTATATTGTCGGCCGAAATATGTCCGAGACGCGTTAAGACAGCCTCGCCGCCGTTTTCTTTTATGTATTGGTCATGTATTGGCTCGGCATAGGCCGCAAAGAAAGTTGCATCTCCTTTTGCAACTGCAACGTATGCCAGCTGAATCTGAAGCTGGACGGGATCTGTGACGTCATATCCGAGCTGCCTTAAGCCCTCATCGACGATGTAAGTCTGCATCAGGTTCTCGGTTATGCCATCCCACGCTGGCGTTACTTTCTCGCCGGCAAAGGCCGTCGGCGAGCAGAAGACGGAGCCCATTAGGATATAGCGAAATAGCGACTTCATAGGTTTCTACTCCCGTTGCGATTTTATTGGTTTCTCGTCAGATCTCGTCCGGACTGTGTGGCTATCCACCCAAAGCGCTCCATCATCGTCGGACACCCCACGTCCTTGGAGCTGATGAGTGGATCATGAAACGAACAGCACAGGGAGGTCTGAGAAGCCTCTTCCCTAAAGACCGTTTTATCACCCCGAACCTAAAATTGGTCGGGAAAAAAACTTATCGGGCAGTTGAGTTTTTTGGTGCGTGCGCAAGCTGTGTTGGCAGCTTCGCGTCGCACAAGCCCGGGCTGGTGAGGGGCGCGACGAAGGCTTCACAATGCCGCGAACAAATGGCGTGCGCGCGATTTCTTCCAGTCGCAAAGGCCTGTGCCAGGAAGTATCGACATCTGCAGGGTGGGTTATCACGGTGGACTGAAACCGATCCACGGAGAATGCGAACGAAGACCTGGCCGTCAACCTAAACCCGGTCCTACCCAAGCCGGCACTTCCGCACGGCATTGCTGGGGAGTCTTGCCATGGACGGCTTTGAAACATTTCGAAAAATGTGATGAGGAAATGAAGCCGCACGCAATGGCAACGTCTATCAACGGCATCCGTGTGCCCTCGATCAGCCTTTTGGCGTGATCGAGTCTCATTTTCAGATAATGCTTGGCTGGCGAAACACCAACGTGTGCGAGAAAAAGTCGTTCGAGTTGGCGCCTTGAGAGACCGGCGCGCTTTGCCACCACATCCATTGAGAGCGGGTTATCAAGATTTGCTTCCATGGTCTGAACGGCGACAACAAGCTTTTCGCTGACGTTGGCGTACGAAAGTCCGGATGGGGCGGTCTGGCGGTTTGAGCCGGAGCGCTGTCCGTCGACAATTGCATGTCGGCATACTTCTTGCGCGATAGTTGCGCCGGCTTGGCTGGCAATAAGGTCTACGGCCAGGTCGAAAGCTGCCAGTTCACCGGCACAGGTGGAATATTGTCCATCTTTTACAAAAAGTGTTTCTCTTATGCGCGGCTTGCGGAACACCTCGGAAAAAGCAGCAAGTCTCGACCAATGGATTGTACAAGGCGTATCAGCCAGTAGACCAGTTTCGGCCAGCAGCCACGTAGCCGTGCCCAGTGCCGATATGAAAATGCCCTGCCTCGCCATGCGTCGCAGGAACGCGTGCAACTGAGGCGTATGTTGATGTTCAACCTGCTCGCCCGCGATGATTACAAGCTGGTTGAGGTGCACATTGGTCGCGCTCAAGGCCTCAGTGGTGACGTCGACAGAAATTGCGATGTTGTTCGCACCGTAAACGGCGTTGTTGCCTAGCCCTGCAATTTGCCAACGAAACAAAGAGGCATTGGCTAGCACATTCGCTATCCGAAACGGCTCGAGATAAGCGTGAAGCGCAAGGTGCGAGAACCCTGGCAGCACCAGAATGGCGATATTAAGCGGTTGACCGAGCGACAGGTCGACCGGCCGCCCTGTGGGCTTCATCGCCTGGATTGTGGCCGGAGCGTTCATCAGCGCCCGTATGTTGCAATCGGTGCGCCCAACGTCTTCGCCTCCGGCTGAACACCAAGTCCGGGCCGCTGGGGCACCGCGATATGCCCATCTCTAATCACTATTGAGTTCTCGGGATCATAGTGCCCATCGATATACTCCTGGGCAATCCACGCGCCTTCAAACCGCCGTGGTTCGACTGTCGAGGCGAGATGGACGCAAGCTGCTGCGATAACATCGCCGCCCCACGCGTCATCGCAAGTGTGCGGAAGAGATCGGATCGCACACATGTCTCGAACAGTGGTCATCTTCGTGAGACCTCCAAGACGCGTGACCTTCAGCCCAAACCCATCAGCGATGCCCGAGGATATAGCGCGAAGGACCGCGTTTAAGTCCTCGGTGTTTTCATCGAGAAATATAGGATGGGTAACCCTGCTCTTGAGACTCGCGACCTCTTCCATGGTGTTGCAGGGCTGCTCGAACACGAAGGGGACGGACTGGCAAAGGCGATCGAGATGGATGGCGGCGTCTATGGTCAGGCCGCGGTTGCCGTCGACGGCAATTCTCGCTCGGTGCCCGACGGCTTCCCACACCTTGTGGACCGTTGCGACATCCTGTTCGAGATTCAGCCCCCCAATCTTAATCTGCAGGCGCGGATATCCTGATTTGACCTTGTCGGCAGCAATGCGAGCGGTTTCCTCTGGAGTGCCAACGATGGTCGAGTAGTACGAAGGTACTCGATCCGTGAGCGCGCCGCCGAGCAGCGTCGACACAGGCACGCCGAGATGCTGGCCGAGCAGATCCAGCAATGCAATGTCGAAAGCTGCCTTGGCATAGCCGTGGCCGTTCAACCGTTCGTCCATCGTCTTTAAGAGATGGCGGATCGAGGCCACCTGTTGGCCAATCAAGCCGGGGGCGATCTCGGCAATTGCTGCGCGGGCGCCAAGTGTATGATGGGGTTGATAAACCGGACCTATCGGGCAGGTCTCTCCCCATCCCTTGAAGCCATTGTCGGTCACGATTTCAAGCAGGGTGCTGTCAAGCTGTTGCACACTGCTGCTCGCCATTCGGTAGCTGCTACCGCCCTTCACCGGAAGCAAGCATTTATATACGTTGATGGTCTCGATCCGCATGGCAGGCCTTAATATTCGTAATTTAGCGCATCGACCGCTGGAATCTCGCGCGAGCGGCGTTCGATGTATGCTTGCAATTCTTCATCCTTAGCCTGGTCCAGCTTGGGCTCTTGGTATTCTCCCAAAAGATGTCTGGCGTGTTCGAGGGCGCGTTGCTTTATGTCCTTCGAGCCATTGGCTTTCCACTGCTCAATCGAGTTGTTATCGAACAGCTTTGGTATGAAAAATGCGCGTTCAAAGTTGGCTTGGGTGTGCGGGTGGCCAAAGTAGTGGCCGCCAGGTCCAACATCACGGATCGCTGCAAGAGCTTCGTCGAAATCATCCCACTGGATGCCCTGGGTCATGCGATAGCCCATATCACAGACCTCCGCGTCGACAACGAATTTGGCGATTGAGCAATGCATTCCGGCTTCGTTCCAGCCTGCCGAATGCCAGATATAGTTGGCCCCCGACATCAGCACGGCCATCATCGTCATGGCGCTCTCGTAGCCGGCCTGAGCGTCGAACACTTTCGCGCCGCCGAGCAAGTTAGAAGTGCGCCACGGAATATTGTATCGTCGGGCCATCTGCCCGATCATGAAGTTCATCAACGAGATCTCGGGCGTTCCTGCCATCGGCGCCCCAGACTGCATCGATACCGTTGACAGATAATGTCCGTAGATCGCCGGGCAGCCTTTTCGCACAACCTGGGTATAAGCAAGGGCTGAAAGAGCTTCCGCGTTGAGCTGGGCGACCGCGGCAGCGGTGGACGCCGGCGTATTGGCGCCGCCGAGTACGAAGGGCGAGCAAAGCACCGGCTGGTTACGCCGGCAGAAGGCTCGCATGGCGCCAAGCATCACTTGGTCCCACACCAGCGGCGAATTGCCGTTGCAGTTCCCGGTAGTGACCGCATGAGTTTCCAGGAAGCCCGGTCCGAAAAGGATATCGCACATGTCGAGAGCGTCTTCGGCGTTTTTCGGCGACGTGGTCATGCCCATGAACGTCTTGTCGGAATATTTCATGGACGAATAAGTGATGTGCAAATGCCTGTGCGCCACCACAATGTCCATCGGCTCGACGATGTGATGCGCTGAGGAATGGAGTGCGGGCATCATATGCGCGAGTTTGTGGAACGTGCCGAGATCGGCAATCGTTGGACCACGTCGAACGTCGTCAAGATCGCGCATATAGGGAGCGCCGGTCATCGGTACGAAGATAGACTTCGGGCCTCCCAATTCGACGTTTTTGGCAGGGTCGCGCGCAAAATAGTCAATCTCTGGCGGAATGGTCTTGATAAATTCCATGACCAAACCGCGGTCTAGATGGACCCGTTCGCCGCGAACGTCTGCGCCTGCCCGGCGCCAATCTTCAAGCGCGATCGGATCCCGGAACACCACACCGACCTCTTCCAGGATGGCCAGAGACGCTTCGTGCATTCGCTCGACTTGCTCGGCATCCATGGGTTCAACCACGGGCAATCCGCGTTTGAGCGTTGGCAGCATTTCGACGTTGGGCGCTGTGCGAATTGTTCGCCGCGCGTCCCGGCCGCCTCTTCGAGAAGCTCTCGCTTCAGCAGTCATGCTGGTCTCCAAAATTACTAAAGAAAGCGGGGCATTGTGTGAGCGCCCTCAGCGTGACTATTGCTTAATCCAAGGGATTTGGCCTAATGCAAAAGTCTCACCCCGGTGTTGACTAAAGCGCTGTCTGGTTTTCGGGGCGGCCAGTTAGGTTGCAGTTTTCTATGGTTCGTCGCTACTATGAGCTCCCGTCCCTGACCGCCCTTGCAGTGTTCGAGGCTTCTGCAAGGCATCTTTCGTTCAAGTTTGCGGCTTCCGAGCTCAATGTGACGCCGGGGGCCGTCAGCCGGCAGATCAAGGCAATTGAGGACGAGATTGGCGTTCCTCTCTTCGTACGGCTTGGAACCGGCGTCATGCTCACCAGCGCTGGCGAGGATCTCTATGCTGTCCTGGCAAGCGGTTTTTCCAGGGCGTCCGAGGTCGTCAGAAGCATCAAGAAAGGTGATCGCTCCAAGAACGTCACGATCGCCTGCTCAGATGGCATCGCATCGATGTGGCTGATACCGCGCATGCCGGGTTTTTGGAATCGGCATCCCGAAATCGCGGTCGACCACCTCATTTCCGACAATTCGCGTGACTACAGGCGCTCAGAGGTCGAGTTGCGAATCCGCTACGGATATGGGTCATGGCCGGATGAAAGCACCGAACTGCTATTCGATGATTTGATCTATCCCGTGTGCGGGCCCGGCTTTGCCCAGCAGCACCGGGATGCCACAGCAGAATCGCTGCCGGAGCTTCCCCTCCTACACGTCAACTGGGTTGATCCGGATTGGACTGGGTGGGACGAGGTGTTCCGACGCGCCGGTATCCCTCACGGAACCCCTCGTGGCCGAAGATTTGGCAAGTTTTCCGTGACACTACAGGCCGCTCAAGCCGACCAAGGCATTGCCGTAGGTTGGCACCGGCTGGTGCTCCCGCTGATAGAAGAGGGCAAATTGGTCCGGATCACGGACCTCGAACTGCCTGCCCCGGGGGGATATTACCTCACCTGGAACGACAGCCGAAAGCTGTCGCCTGCTGCCGAACTTTTAAGAGAATGGTTGCGAGAGATTGCGGCCCAAGAGCAGGAAAATTAGTTTCCAAAGCTCTCGTCCTGCACTCCTTTCGCATGTTCCAAAGTCGTAAGGGTGCTCCGATTGCCATCAAAGGAGGATATAGCTTGCTTGGTGCCGGTTCTTTCAATGCATCGGCTGCCACCGCTTCTCCTGTACCGACCGCCAAATCAGCGACCAGCATCGATAGCTCTTAATCGTATCAAGTCCTTTGCAGCAGCTAGAGCGTTTCATCTCTTGAGAGAATCGTAGGATTCCCAAAGAAGCTGGTTTGTGATTGAACTAAACCGCTGCCGCGGTAGCTGATGCGCGGGTCTGGCCTGAGGAGGCCCCTGTCTGAGAAGATTTGGTGTCGAGC
>NZ_JAMYKV010000101.1:0-8858 GCF_040317535.1 Mesorhizobium sp. M1409 | reverse complement strand
GCCTGTCGATGCGGCTGTATAATTAGCGGGGGCATTCCGCGAATTGGCAAGCGTCGCGTTCCTTCACACCCCCCTCTGTCCTGCCGGACATCTCCCCCGCAAGGGGGGAGATTGGCAGTTGCGACGCCTCACTTCATTTCGCGACGTCGGTGATTGGCGAAAGCAGGGGCGACAGCTGATCTCCCCCCTTGCGGGGGAGATGTCCGGCAGGACAGAGGGGGGTGCTGTCCCGCCAACCGATTGGTGCTTTTAGCTAGCGGTCCCGGCACGTTCAGCGTCGAATGATCTTCTGCGACTGCCAGCCATAGAGCCAGTCCAAATCCGCCGCGAGCTTTTCCGGCGAGCGCATTTTCAGGAACAGATTTCGCGCGACAGCCACTGGACCCACGGCATGCCAGGCAAGGCGGTTGATAGCGCCGCGGCGAGCGACCCTGGCGACACGCGGCCGCCGCAGGTTCTCCCAGATTTGCAGGCTTCGTGCCGGATGGGCAGGGGAGTCGGCAATGATAGCGGCAAGTGTCGCCGCATCCTCGATCGCCATGGCCGCGCCTTGCGCCGCGAACGGCGTCATCGCATGTGCGGCGTCGCCGATCAGCGCGATGCCGTCCGGAGTTGTCCAGGGTCGCTTCTGGTCGACCGTATGGAGCGGCCAGGTCAGCCACGGGCCGGCCACTTCCACCAGTCTTGCAAGGCCAGGCGCGGCGCCGCGCACCGCGCCTGCGAGGATGCCGGGATCGGCATGGCCGGACCAGCCTTCGGCAATGCGCTCGCCCTTGGTGAAGGCGACGAGATTGAATGCGTCACCCTTGCTGACGGGATAGGCGACCATATGGAAGCCCGGGTGCAGGAAGGTGGTGACGCAGTCCGGAGCGCCGATCGCCGCGAAAGCCTGCCCTGCGGCACTCTGCGCGGCAATGGTCGTGCGCCAGGCCAGTTCGCCGGAAAAGCGGCTTCTTGGCGAGGCCGACCCCTTGGCCGAATCGACAAGCCCGCGAACCGATGACCAGACGCCATCGGCGCCGACCAGCAGGAACCCCTCGGCCGTGATGGTCTTGCCGTCGATCTCGGCCGTCGCGGTGATGCCATGGGTGCCGGTGGCAACGCTGTCGATGCGGGCGCCAGTGACGATCTCGATCTCGGCGATCTCGTTGGCACGCGCCATCAGTGCACTCTGCAGATCGGCCCTGTGGGCGACGAGATAGGGTGCTTGCCAGCGGGCCTCGGCGGCTTGTCCGAGCGGCACGCGTGCCAGTTCACGGAGGGTCGCGGCGTCCTTCAGCACTACGGCCTCGGGCCGCACTGCTGCCGGCAGCAGACGGTCGAGCACGCCAAGCTGGCGAAGGATGCGCGTCGCGTTGGGAGAAAGCTGGAGGCCCGCGCCGACCGCTTCCAGGCGCTGCGCCTGTTCGAACACCTGCACGGAATAGCCGCGTTTGGCGAAAGCAAGCGCTGCGGTCAACCCGGCGACACCCGCCCCGGCGATGAGGACCTGCCGGGAACGTATGTCGTTCATCGAGCTTGTCGCGAAAAAATCAGGCAGCCTGGTCGATAAAGATGCAGCCGGCCGGCAGCGTTTCCGTCGCCTTCAGCTTGGGCGAATAGCGGTAGAGCGTCGAGCAATAGGGGCAAACTTTTTCATTGTCGTCGCCCATATCGAGAAACACGTGCGGGTGATCGAATGGCGGGTTGGCGCCCGTGCACATGAATTCCTTGACGCCGATGTCGATAGCCGGGTAGCCCGCATCGTTCTGGAAATGGGGAATGGAACCGCCTGCCATCGTCGTCTCCTTAACGCAGTCTCTTCTGCATCTGGATCATAACAGGCCTCTTGGCAAGTTCGATGAAATGAAACTGTCGCAAAAGCCTGTCAGAGGATAAGTTAAGCCGGTTAACGCATGGCCCGGAAAACCGACTTCGGTTTTCGGAACGGATCATGCGTGGCCTTGGAGTGGCAGAGCGTCCTTTGCGCGTCCTGAACGACGCGCGGCACTCTGGCGGCAGACGGTGTGGAAGAGCGGGAATATGAACGAACTGAAGCCGGTGCAGAGCGAATTCACCAACGTCGAGGCGGCAAGTCCGGAAGGCGGCAATCCCGATCGTTTCGTCAATCGCGAGTTTTCCTGGCTGCAGTTCAACCGGCGCGTTCTCGAGGAATCGCTGAACCTCAATCATCCGCTGCTGGAGCGTGTCCGCTTCCTGTCGATCTCGGCAGCGAACCTCGACGAGTTCTTCATGGTGCGCGTCGCCGGCCTCGCCGGCCAGGTGCGCGAAGGCATCGTGCTGAAAAGCCCTGACGGGCGCACTCCCGAACAGCAGCTGGAACAGCTGCTGCGTGAGGTCGAGCGGCTGCAGGAAGACCAGCAGAAGAGCCTGTCAGCGCTCACCGTGCTGCTCAACAAGGAGGGCATCGAGACCATCACCCGCGACGCGCTCACCAAGGACGAGAAAATCTGGCTGGAAGACCATTTCCAGGAGCAGGTGTTTCCGGTGCTGACCCCGCTGTCGATCGACCCGGCGCACCCGTTCCCGTTCATCCCCAATCTCGGCTTCTCGATGGCGCTGCAATTGCGTCATCGCAAGAATGGGGAAGAGATGAGCGCGCTGCTGCGCCTGCCGGTGGCGCTCAAGCGCTTCATCCGTCTGCCGGACCGCAAACGCCATGTCCGCTTCATCCCGCTGGAAGAGGCGGTCGGCCTGTACATCGGCAAGCTCTTCCCTGGCTATGAGGTCAAGGGCTCAGGCACGTTCCGCATCATCCGCGACAGCGATATCGAGGTCGAGGAGGAGTCGGAAGATCTCGTGCGCCTGTTCGAGACGGCGCTGAAGCGGCGCCGCCGCGGCTCGGTCATCCGCATCGAATTCGACAGGCTGATGCCTGGCGAACTGCGCGATTTCGTCGCCGGCGAGCTTGGTGTCTCGTCGAGCCGCATCAGCGTGCTCACCGGTCCACTGGCGCTCAGCCAGATCTCCGAAATCGTCGCCGTTCCCCGCGACGATCTCAAATTCACGCCCTACAATCCGCGCTTTCCCGAACGCATTCGCGAGCATGGCGGCGACTGTTTCGCCGCCATCCGCGAGAAGGACATCGTGGTCCATCATCCCTATGAATCCTTCGATGTGGTGGTGCAGTTCCTGCGCCAGGCGATGGCCGACCCGGAAGTGGTGGCGATCAAGCAGACGCTTTACCGCACCTCCAATGACAGCCCGATCGTGCGCGCGCTGGTCGATGCGGCCGAGGCCGGCAAATCGGTCACGGCGCTGGTCGAGCTCAAGGCGCGCTTCGACGAGGAAGCCAACATCCGCTGGGCGCGCGACCTGGAGCGTGCCGGCGTGCAGGTCGTGTTCGGGTTTCTCGAACTGAAGACGCATGCGAAGATGTCGCTGGTGGTGCGGCGCGAGGACGGCAAATTGCGCAACTACGTGCACCTCGGCACCGGCAACTACCATCCGGTCACCGCGCGCATCTACACCGACCTGTCCTTCTTCACCACCGATCCGACGATTGCACGCGACGTCGCCCAGCTCTTCAATTTCATCACCGGCTATGCTGAGCCGACGGATGAAATGCGTCTGGCGATCTCGCCGTTCACACTGAGGAGCCGCATCCTGAAGCACATTGCCGATGAGATTGCCTATGCCGTGGACGGCAAGCCTGCGCGCATCTGGATGAAGATGAACGCGCTCGTCGACCCGATCGTCATCGACTCACTCTATGATGCCAGCCGCGCCGGCGTCGAGATCGACCTTGTCGTGCGCGGCATCTGCTGCCTGCGGCCCCAGGTTCCGGGCCTTTCGGAAAACATTCGTGTAAAATCGATCGTCGGGCGGTTTCTCGAGCACAGCCGCATCTATTGCTTCGGCAACGGTCACGGCCTGCCATCGGACGGGGCGATCATCTACATCTCCTCGGCGGACCTCATGCCGCGCAATCTCGACCGCCGTGTCGAGACCATGGTGCCGATCACCAATCCAACTGTGCATGAACAGATCCTCGGCCAGATCATGCTTGGCAACATCATGGACAATCAGCAAAGTTTCGACGTATTGGCTGATGGAACCTCCCGGCGCGTGGTGCTGGAGGAGGGCGAGGAACCGTTCAACGCGCAGGAATATTTCATGACCAATCCGAGCCTGTCGGGACGGGGTGACGCGCTGAAGTCGCACGCGCCCAAGCGCATCGCGCAGTTCAAGCGACGCAAGAAGAACGCCGCAGCGTCCGGCTGATGCTGTCTAATTCCCAAGGCCGGTTGCAGGACCGTCGACCGCTGTCCATCATCGACATCGGATCGAATTCGATCCGTCTGGTCGTTTATGAGGGGCTGTCGCGCTCGCCGACCATGCTGTTCAACGAAAAGATGCTGGCCGGTCTCGGTCGAGGCATCGTTTCGACCGGCAAGCTCGACCCCGAGGCGGTGACGCGTTCGATGGAAGAGTTCCGCCGCTTTCGCGCGCTCTCCAACCAGGCCGGCGCCGAACAGATGTATGTGCTGGCCACCGCCGCCGCCCGCGAGGCTATCAACGGTCCCGATTTCATCCACCGCGCCGAAGATGTCCTCAAGACCGAGATCCGTGTGATCAGCGGCCGTCAGGAAGCCTATTATTCGGCGCTTGGCGTTATTTCCGGCTTCCATCCAGCCAATGGCATCGCCGGCGATCTGGGCGGCGGCAGCCTCGAACTGGTCGATGTCAACGGCGAAGCAATCGGTGACGGCATAACGCTGCCGCTGGGCGGCCTGCGCCTGCAGGACATGGCGAAGAACTCGCTGACCCAGGCGGCGAAGATCGCGCGTGACGAACTCGCGAAGGCTAAGCTCTTGAAAGGCGGGCAGGGCAGGCCCTTCTACGCCGTCGGCGGCACCTGGCGAAATCTCGCCCGCCTGCACATGGAAATGACCAATTATCCGCTTGGCGTCATGCACCACTACGAGATATCGGCCGAAAGCGCGGCGAATTTCCTCAAGCAGGTGGCCAAGGCCGAGATCGAGAAGGTCAAGGGGATCGAGGGCGTTTCCAAGAACCGCCGTTCGCTGCTGCCCTACGGCGCCATCGTGCTGCAGGAGATCATGGCGGCGATGCAGCCGTCGAAGATCATCGTCTCGGCGCTCGGCGTGCGCGAAGGCTTTCTCTATTCGCTGCTCGACGAGGCCGAACAGAAGGCGGATCCATTGATTTCGGCCTCGGAGGAACTCGCCCGGCTGCGCTCCCGCTCCGTCACCCATGCGCATGAACTTGTCGACTGGACCGCCAGGACCTTTGCCGCCTTCGGCATCGACGAGACCGAGGACGAGGCGCGCTACCGCCACGCGGCCGCATTGCTTGCCGACATCGGCTGGCGCGCGCATCCAGAATATCGCGGCAAGCAATCGCTCAACATTATTGCCCACGCGTCCTTCTTCGGCGTCGACCATCCCGGTCGCGCCTTCCTGGCAATGGCCAACGCCTACCGTCACGACGGCATCTTCAACGAAGCCATCGCACCCGAAATCAAGGCGCTGGCTCCGCCGCGTTATCTGGAGCGCGCCCGCGTGCTCGCGGCGATGATGCGCGTCGTCTACCTGCTGACGGCGGCGATGCCGGGCATCATGCCCAGGCTGAAATGGGAACAGCGCGGCAACGGCGTGCTGGCGCTTGTCTTGCCGGCATCGCTGGCCGATCTCTATGGCGAGCGGCCGGCCGGGCGCCTGGCGCAATTGGCAAGGATCACCAACCGCCGGCTGGTGCTGGCCGTCGAGGGCGGCCCCAGCGTGTCGGTGAAATAGGCGCTGCCTGATAGCAGACCGTGTCTCATCTGACTCAAGCGGGTATTAGACCTGCCCGGACGTGCTCACTCGTCGGCGGCCTAGCGTTTGTGGACCGGCTTCCCCCAATCCGTCGCTGCTTCGCAGAGCCACCTTTCCCCCCTTCGGAGGGAAAGGAAGGGAGCTTCCTTGGAACAGCGTTTGGCGGCAAAAGGCTCGCGCCCTTCCTCTACCCGTCGATCGGGGGAGAGATGGCTCGGCGAAGCCGAGACGGAGTGGGGGTCGACCAGCTCGGGCGTGTCTAAGCAAAGATATCAAATCGCGCCAGGCCCGTCGACAGACCAAGCGCCGGCGCCGGCCATGGCAAGTGCCAGGAAGCCGCCCGATGTGGCGATGTCCTTTATCAGCATCTGCTGGTGCAGGAAGGCGAGCATCGCGTCGCCGCCACCCTGGCCGTAATGGCCGATGAAACCGGCGACAATGCAGAAGGCTGCCAGCAGCAGCGCCGCAATCCGGGTCTGGAAGCCGACCAGGATGAGCAATCCGGCGACGAGTTCGAACAGTCCCGTGCCCCAGGCGGCCAGCGTCGGCAGCGGCAGGCCGAGGCCCGCGAAATAGCCCGTCGTGCCGGCAATGTCGCTCAACGCGTGAAAACCGGAAGGCACGAACAGGGCGGCGAGCAGCAGCCGGGATAGCAGAAGCAGCGCGTTGCGGGGCATGTTCACCTCCGTTGTCGGTCGAGCCGGGCGATTACAGCCAAGCCGCGATCGTAGCAGGAAACAAACCGGCTGAGACGTCTGCACCGACAACGAAAAAGCGGCGCGGAAAATTCCGCGCCGCTTTCATTTCGAGGCTTGAGATTCAGCCGCGCTTGGCGTCGATGGAGTAGGCACCGGCGCCCGATGAAGCCAGCAGCAGGAAGCCGCCAGTGATGGCGAGGTTCTTGAGGAACTGGATCATCTGCATCTGGTCGGCCCAACCGGTGTGGGCGACTAGGCCGGTAGCGACCGTGAAAACCGCGAGCACCCAGGCCGCGGCCCGGGTCTGGAAGCCGACGAGGATGGCGAGACCACCGAGAAGCTCGATCAAGCCGACGATGATAGCCGTTACGGTCGGCAAGGGCAGGCCGAGGCTGCCGAAATAGCCGGCCGTGCCGGCGATGGCGGTGAGCTTGCCGAAACCTGAAAGCAGGAAGATGGCCGCAAGCAGGACGCGGCCGAGGAGGATGGTGGTTGAGGCATTGGAAGCGCCGGAACCGGCGGCTGAAGTGTTGATGGACATGGTGGCTCTCTCCGGAAAAGGGTTGATACCGGTGAGATAGAGCACGCGGACTGTTCACCAAAGCCGTCAGATTGGTGACACATTGTTCACAGCGCTTACATTTTCGTGATCGGACGACCTGCGCAAAATTCGCCTCGGTCAGGGTGCGACGGGAGGAAATTCTCCCCTCGCGAACTGTCCTACCCCGGATGCGTCATGTCCTCCGGCCGCACAAGCCGGTCATAGTCGGCTTCGCTGACAAGCCCGGTCGCGAGCGCTTCCTCGCGCAGCGTGGTGCCCTTCTTGTGCGCGGTCTTGGCGATCTTTGCCGCATTGTCGTAGCCGATGGTCGGCGCCAGCGCCGTCACCAGCATCAGCGAGCGGTCGAGTGCCGCCTTGATGTTGTCTTCCCGCGCCTCGATGCCGACGACGCAATTGTCGGTGAAGGAAACCGAAGCGTCGGCGAGCAGCTGCACCGACTGCAGGAAATTGTAGGCCATCAGCGGGTTATAGACATTGAGCTCGAAATGGCCCTGGCTGCCGGCGAAGGTGAGCGCTGCATTGTTTCCGAACACCTGAACGCAGACCTGCGTCATCGCCTCGCACTGGGTCGGATTGACCTTGCCCGGCATGATCGACGAGCCCGGTTCGTTTTCCGGCAGCGACAGTTCGCCGAGGCCCGAACGCGGGCCGGAACCGAGGAAGCGGATGTCGTTGGCGATCTTGAACAGCGCGGCCGCCGCCGCGTTGATGGCGCCATGCGAGAACACCATGGAATCATGGGCCGCCAGCGCCTCGAACTTGTTCGGCGCGGTGACGAAGGCGATGCCGGTGATTGCGGCGATGCGATCCGCCACCCTTTCGGCGAAGCCGACCGGCGCGTTGAGGCCAGTGCCGACGGCGGTGCCGCCCTGCGCCAGTTCCTGCAGGCCGGGCAGCGTCAGCTCGATGCGCTTGATCGACGAGGCGACCTGCGCCGCGTAGCCCGAAAATTCCTGGCCAAGCGTGAGAGGTGTGGCATCCTGCGTGTGCGTGCGGCCGATCTTGATGATGTGGGCGAAGGCCTCGGTCTTGGCTTCAAGTGCCTTGTGCAGATGTTTCAGGGCCGGCAGCAAATCGTGCACGATGCGCTCGGCGCAGGCGATGTGCATCGCCGTCGGATAGGTGTCGTTCGACGACTGGCTCATATTGACGTGGTCGTTGGGATGCACCGGCTTCTTCGAGCCCATGACGCCGCCCAGCATCTCGATCGCCCGGTTGGAGATCACCTCGTTGGCGTTCATGTTGGACTGCGTGCCAGAGCCGGTCTGCCAGACCACCAGCGGGAAATGGTCGTTGAGCTTGCCGTCGATGACCTCTTGCGCTGCCTCGACAATCGTCTTGCCGATCGAAGGATCAAGCCGCTTCAGCTCCATGTTGGCCTCGGCCGCCGCCCGCTTGACGATACCCAGCGCGCGCACGACCGACGCCGGCTGCTTTTCCCAGCCTATCTTGAAGTTGCCAAGGGAACGCTGCGCCTGCGCGCCCCAATAACGGTCGGCGGCGACTTCGATCGGGCCGAACGTATCGGTTTCGGTTCTGGTCTTTGCAGCGGTCACGGGTCTCTCCTTGTCGAAGTCGGCAACGGCGTATCGCGTTGCACAAACGGCTTCAAGCGGAGATTGCGGACGGCAAGGATGCAAATCGGTTGAAGGACGGGCGCCTTTCCTTCTCCCCTTGTGGGCTAGCGTGCGCACACATTTGCTTCGTGCTGTGGTCAAGCGTGAAGAAGCGAGGCCGGAAAATGGCTTGATGCGGTTGAATCGTATGTGATTCTGTAGCTGCCATTGTTGATTCTGGAGGTTTCGACGATGGCTTCGT
>NZ_JAMYKV010000100.1:0-9444 GCF_040317535.1 Mesorhizobium sp. M1409 | reverse complement strand
GTGTCGGCATCCGATTCGATGGCCCCGGTCAGCGGATAGCAGCCAAGCGTGCGGAACCGCACCAGCCGGTTCTCCACCGTCTCGCCGGGGCGCAGTTTCATGCGCTCGTCATCCCTGAGGATCAGCATGCCGTCGCGTTCCACCACCGGCCGCTCCTTGGCGAAATAGAGCGGCACGATCGGGATACTCTCCTGCAGGATGTACTGCCAGATATCGAGTTCGGTCCAATTCGACAGCGGAAAGACGCGGATCGATTCGCCCGTTGCGATGCGGGTGTTGAATATCTTCCACATCTCGGGGCGTTGATTCTTCGGGTCCCACACATGCTGGGCGTTGCGGAAGGAGAAGATGCGCTCCTTGGCGCGCGATTTCTCTTCGTCGCGACGGGCGCCGCCAAAGGCCGCGTCGAAACCGTATTTGTCGAGCGCCTGGCGCAGCGCCACGGTCTTCATCACATGGGTGTGCGTGTTCGAACCATGGTCGAACGGATTGATGTTGTCGCGTACGCCATCTTCGTTGACGTGAACCAGGAGATCGAAGCCGAGTTTCTGCGCCATCTGATCGCGAAAGGCGATCATCTCGCGGAATTTCCACGTCGTGTCGACGTGAAGAAAGGGAAACGGCGGCTTAGCGGGATAAAACGCCTTCATCGCCAGATGCATCAGCACGGATGAATCCTTGCCGACCGAATAGAGCATGACCGGCTTGGAAAAAGCGGCCGCAACCTCGCGGAATATGTGGATGGATTCGGCTTCAAGCCGCTGGAGATGCGTAAGCGCTGTTGTCATGGACCGTGAGCGTTCTTTCGTGCCTTCCGACAGAAGATCTTGCCTCAAATCATCGAGCTTTGCGCCCGGTTCAAGCCTTGCTTCTGGACAATCTCTCTCGTGCCGGCGTTCTAGCAGATCGCCGTTGTCTAGAACAATGCAAGACTGGCTCTGGGGCGCATGGTTCGGGAATGAATTTTCCACGAACGCTGGAAAAGCCGGAAATTCCTGCTCGCTAGGCTGACAGCTGAGAAAATGCCGGAAAAATATTGCTTGAATAGACCGGCTACGGCCCTTCCGGGAACCTCCCTCCGATCGACCCCGCGCCGGCAGCTGTTTTTCGGTGACAATCGACCCGACATACTATCGAAAAAGAAGCCCAGCCGCTATACCAGCCCCAGGAAGCGGGCAAGTGCATCATGAGGCATGGGCAGTTTCGAGGCGAGCGCATTCTGCTTCGCTAAACAAGATCCGCCGCATGAAACTTCCCGAAAATAGCGAGCCCGAAAATTTGAGCCGGCTTTCATCCCTGAGACAGCAATTCACGCCTTCGCGGGTCAATATCTACTTCTCCATCCTTTGCTTCTTTTTTCCACCGGTTCTGGGATCGGTGGTCAGTTTTGTTTTCAACGGCGGAGCCCTGGCTTCCGTCGTGCTGATTGCATCTGGGAAAAGGCACTTCAACGCGGACCGGCCAATGATCTGGCTGACGGTCGCGATATATGCCTACTGCGCGGCCAATCTCCTGGCCACTATCGTCAACAATTCGTTCGTCCGCGATGCGCCACACCTTATACCGCTCGTCACCTTCCTGTTTTTCCCCGTCTCCTATTCGACCTGGAGCATCACGCAGAAAACCATGCTTGCCCGCACCATCGTTCTCAGCTGCATGGCCGCCTGTTTTGTCGCGCTGCTCATGGCCGTCATCCAGCAATATTGGATCGGGGTCAGGGCCGAGGGCGGGGCCGGCAACCCGATCGTCTTCGCAACGGTCGTCTGCCTTGCCGTGGCGGTCTGCGTGGCCGGCGCCTTGTCAGGCATAGAGCGAGCCCGTAACCCCCTTTTCCACGCCGCATTGGCCGGGACGATCGCCATCATCTATTCCGGTTCGCGTATTGCCTGGCTGGCTCTGCTGATTGCCGGCATCGCTGTTTTGCTTATCAACCATCGGAGGCTCAGAGGCAGGAATGCCGTTCGTGTGCTTCTGCTGCTGGCGGCAGTCGGCATCGTGGTCGCCGCTTTCGGCTTCCAGGCGATATCCGGGCGCATCGACTTTCTGCACTCCGATTGGAATGCGCTGGGCGCGCAGGGCAATTACGACAGCTCGTTGGGAATACGTGTCGCGCTTTGGGAGATCGGCCTCAAAGCATTCCGTGACATGCCACTGTTCGGACATGGGGTGGGCGCGACCCAGCTTTTAATCAAGCAGGGCTTTCATGATCAGTTCGCAATGGAGACAGGCTTCAACCATTTTCACAACGGCTTCCTGACCGCTTCGGTGCAAGCCGGAATTCTAGGCGCCGCAACGCTGGCGGCGATCTTTGTCGTTGCCGCTGGAAATGCTGCTCGGGTCTTGCGGAACAGCAGCGATCCGGTCGAGCGGTTCGGCGCCACCATGATTGTCATCGTGGTGATAACCTATCTCACGGCCGGGATGACGGGTATCCTGGTCGGACATGACATTGTGGACTCGGTGCTGATGGTCTTCCTGGTGTGCGGAACGTATCTTGCCTCCGGCTGTCAGGCTCCGTTGATGGAAAAGCATGCGCCTCCACCGGTGATGGAAGAACAGGCGCCTCCGCCGGCTACCCAAGAGCTGTTGCGAGCAAGGCAATGAAGGTCCTGGTTACCGGCGCAACGGGTTTCATCGGGCGCCTGGTTGTGCATCATCTTCGCCAGGCCGGCGCCGAACTTCGCCTCGCCTCTCGCCATCCGGAGAGGCTTGGCTCGGGGGATGGCGCGGTGCCGATGCCCAATTTCGATGCGCCCGCCGCGGCCTTCCTGACGCTCACCAGGGGTGTGACCCATGTCGTCCATTGTGCCGGCCTCAACAACGATCAAGGCAATGCCACCGAAGCGGACTACCGGGCGGCCAATGTGGAATTGAGCGCACGGCTGGCGCATGCCGCGGCCGCGCAGGCAAGCGGACGCTTCATCCATCTCTCCTCGATCCGGGCCGTGATCGGCGCTCGGGTCAGCGCGACAATCGACGAGAACGCGCCTCCCGCCCCGCAATGCGTCTACGGGCGGTCGAAGCGCGAAGGCGAGATCAGGATCCTGGAAGCCTATGCATCGCATGGCCGCTCCGACGCCGCCGTGTTGCGCCTGCCACCGGTCTATGGGAGCGGCATGAAGGGAAACCTGGCGACGCTGATGCGCCTGGCCGATACGGCGCTGCCGCTGCCGACCGGCGCCTTGACGGGAATCCGCTCGCTGATGTCCCGCGAGGCCGCGGTGCGAGCGGTGTCGCATCTGTTGACCCATTCGGCGCCACTTCACCCGATCTATGTCGGCGCCGATGTACCGCCGGTCACCGTCGAAGCCATCATCGCCGCCTTTCGCAGGGGTTTCGGACGGCCGATGCGCCTGATGACCGTGCCGGCAGGCCTGATGCGGCCGGCAGCAAGCGTGCTGGGCAAGCAGGCATTTTGGGACGGCCTGACCGCGACACAGATATGCGATCCCGCCCTGCTGATATCGCAGGGATGGGCGCCCGAAACCGACCCGCTGGGGCGGCTGGCCGAACTGGCGCGGCTCGGTAAGTCGTAGCTTCCTATCCCACTTTTGGGATCGTGGTTTGTTCAGCCTCGGTAGAGCGTTCCGAGCAGGATCCGAAGATCAAGCCGGAACGACGCCGTGCGGAGATACGCGGCGTCCGTTTCAGCCAGAAGCCGCGGGTTCGACATGTCGATGCCCCTGATCTGAGCCAGGCCGGTTATGCCTGGAAGTGCCGCCAAAACCCCCAGCCGCCTGCGACACTCGATCAATTCCGTCTGGGTCGGCAGGCAGGGGCGCGGCCCGACCAGGCTCATCTCGCCCTTCAACACGTTCCAGAACTGCGGCAGTTCGTCGAGCTTGAATTTCCGCAGCACCTTGCCAACCGTTGTGACGGAATTCGCGGGCGCCTCATGCGAGGGCAATGACGGCGTCCCGACATACATCGTGCGCAACTTGTGACAGCGAAAAAGCCTGCCGTCGCGACCGACCCGCGTCTGCGAAAAAATAGCCGGACCAGGCGACGATACCCGAACGGCAAGGACGGCGAGCGCCAAAACGGGAGATGTGACCACCAGCAGCAGAGCCGCGCCGGCAAGATCGAAAATGTGCTTGGCTGCTTTCATGAACGGCCGATGGCGCTCCCTGTCAAAGTCCCGAGGCAACGCCGCGGGCCAAGCCCGTCAATCCGGTCGACGTAGCATGAGCTCATATCTTGACCAAGCGTGCCACGCAGCCCTTCGATGCTCAGATGCGCCCGAGGATGAAAGCGAGATAGAGCCCCAGGGTCCCGGAAAAAGTCTGCCGATAGACACCGCTTTTGCGCAAGGCTGCCAGGCGGCGAAAAAGACCGCCCTGCCGACCCCTGGTGAACAGGTCGAGGCATTGCGCCGCGTCCTCGGTCAGGAGGTCGCGATTGACGACAAGTCCTTCAAGGTTGAGGTCCGTCCAGTCGGCAAACTCGCCCTTGAACAGGCGGCCAAGCCGGGAAACCCTTGCCCTCCACGACACGTTGGCGCCAACCAGGTTTGCCGCGTGCTGCCGGTAGCGCACCAGTGGCCGCGGATCGTAGCGGACGATGCCGCCGGCGGCGGTCACGATGAGATAGGCCCACCAGTCGTGGCTGACGAACCCGGTCCGCGCGCAGGCTCTGGCCAGCAGGTCGCGTGCCGCGGCGTTGAGCAGCATGGTATTGCCGCCGGCGATGCTTTGCACAAGCGCGTTGCGAAAGGATGGCGGCCGGGCAAACAGCGGCGAATGGCCAACAAGGCTTCCCGTTTCCGTCATGGTCGCGGTTCGCGAACAAAACATCAGCGGGGTTTTTGCGTCATGGGCCTGCATCCAGCGGATGGCGCTTTCCAACCTGTCGGGCTCCCAGATATCGTCCTGGTCGCAGAAAGCATAGCCGTCCGCATCGATGCGTCGATCAAGGATCATCGACCGGAAATTGGCGGCGAACCCTTGCCGCGGCCCCTCCACAAGGGTCATTCGACCCTTGGTCCAGCGGGATTTCCATGCCTCGATGATGGCGATCGTGCCATCGATGGAGCCATCGTCGGATATCCACAGGTCGACCAGAGGATGCGACTGGGCGAGCAACGACCGCAGCTGCTCATCGATGAAGGCGGCGCCATCTTTCGTGCCCATCAGGACCGCGATGCGCAGATCTGCTTTATCCACGAACGTCAAACACCTTGTATATGCCCGGGATTTTCAGATCCCCGAATCATGATCGCGTCGGAAGAGGAGCGGCCTAGCCCGCCTGCCCGACCGTTTTCGGGATCACGTCCTGACGAATGCTCCCCCTAGCCTTCTTGGCGCGGTCAAGGCCTGCCAGCACGGCGAGCGCGGCAGCCTTGTCTTGGTTTTTCGCCGACTGCTGCAGCGCCGTGAGCGCGATCTGGACATCCGACCATTCCACCACGTCCGTGCTGAGGCCAAAAATCTTCGAAATGCCGAGTTCGACGAGTTCCTCATCTTCGCCATGCAGCGTTTCGTGGAGTTTTTCGCCCGGCCTTATGCCGGTGAACCGGATTGCGATGTCCTTGTATGGGCTCTTTCCGGACATGCGGATCATCGTTTCGGCCACTTCAAGAATCGGCACCGGCTTGCCCATGTCGAGCATATAGACGGCATAGTCATCCCCGCTCCGCCGCGACGCGGCATCGGCCGCCGACATGATGACGAGATCGACTGCTTCGGCCACGGTCATGAAATAGCGTGTCATGCGCCGGTCGGTGATGGTGACAGGCCCTCCGGCCTCGATCTGCGCCTGGAATATGGTCGCCACCGAACCATTGCTGCCAAAGACATTGCCGAACCGCACAGCTATGAACCTGGTGGCGGAGCGATGCCCGCCCGGTTCGGCCGCTGGCGTCCCATGCAAGGCGCTGACGATCTGTTCGGCGGCCCGCTTCGTCATGCCAAGCACCGATGAGGGATCCACCGCCTTGTCGCTCGATATCAGGACAAATTGCGCAACCCCGCATTTGGCGGCGACCTCGGCACAGACGAGCGTTCCGAAAATATTGGTCTGGATGGCCGAATCCCAGTTTTCCTCGAGCAGCGGAACGTGTTTGAGCGCCGCGGCATGAAAAATGATATCCGGCCGGAATTCCGTAACGACACGCGTTATCTGGCGTCGGTCGGCGACATCGACGATACGGACCTTGAGCCGGTCGTGGTCCTTCTCGTCGATATACTGGCTCAGCTGGAAGATGCCGAACTCGGAGTTGTCGGCGACCAGCACCGCCTCCGCTCCCAGTTCCAGCGACCGTTTGACCAGCGTTCGGCCGATCGAGCCGGCACCGCCCGTCACCAGAACACGTTTGCCGCCGACAAAGGCACCGATGCGCTCGATATCGGACGCGACTGTCGGACGGCGCAGGATCGTTTCCATCTCGACGGTGTCGAGAACCAGCTTGCCGTGCCGTTCCAGCTCCGAAAGGCCGGAAAACTGCACCACACTTATATCGCCATGCCGGGCGACGCGGACGAGTTCCGAATACTCCTCGATCTCGTGCTCGGCGCCGCTGCCGAAAATCAGCAGATCCAGGCTTTTGGTGCCGCTCGCATAGTCTTCCAGGACATCGATCAGACGCGGCCGGGTCGCCACCACGGGAACACCCTGGATCCGCGTGCCCAACGGCGCGCCATGCTCGGTCGCCATGATGCCTGCGATGGAATAGTCGGCCGGCTGTGCCGTGCGCGTGAAGCGAATGATCAGGTCGGCTTCGCCAAGACGACCGACGAACAACGCTCGCTTGGCCTGCGTCCCGTCGGTCTTGCGGCTCAGAATGCCCCAGCTCGCGCCGTCACGCAGGAAACGGTAGAACAGCCGGGGCGCCGATATGATCGTGAAGGAGACGAGGAAGAAGACGATGAACTGGCGCTCGTTGAGCCCCTGCACCGGTTGGAAAGAACGAACCAGCAGCGAAGTGGCATACAGAGCGAACGTCAAAATCGCGCAGCTCTTCAGGATATTGAAAAAGTCCGGCGTCGAGGCAAAGCGCCATACGGTCGTGTAGAGGCCACAATATCTGAACAGCAGATGGCTGATGAGAATAATGCCCGCCCAGGTTGCCAGCCCCTCGTTGGAGAGCGGTTCGAACGAAAGATTCGACCGCGAAAGCACGAGGCTGAGCGCCACGGCGACCAGGACCATGACCACGTCCTGGACCATGATGAAGGCACGCCGCATCTGGGGCCGAAGTCCGAATACTGCTTCGAGGTAAGAATTCATTGGACGGTACTAGACTCCAGGCTCACGGATATCGGCACCACCAAGATGCGAACACGAAGATGCTTCGCGGCCGATCACCTTTCTCAAGTGCCATCCCGGCCCCCGCCGTCCTGTATCGCATACTGCGAGGTTGAAGGCATAGCCAGATGTTTTTTCGGAAAAGCGCGTGAATAAGAGTAAGCTTGACTCCCTATTCCCGGATGGATTGTTTCCGACCCTTCGGTGAACCTTGCGCTTTGGACACTGCCGCTACGTCAGCATGTGTCCAATTTTGCCGCAGTTGACTCTGCTGCCGACCTCGCTACGACGCAATGCGTTGCCATATGCCCGTCGAAATGGCTATTAGAGATGGGCTTGGTGGTTCGCTATGGCCAGCGAAGGACGATGCGCCAGAACAACGGATTGCGATACTCCCAGCTATGATTACGGCACTAAACGGCGCTTTTGACGACATCTCAAAGGCCATGAGATTACACCGGGTCTGGATCGCGCTTGCCCATGAGGACATCGGCGACCAGCACAGGCGCACGACGCTCGGCCCGCTTTGGATGCTGGTCAACTACGTGGCGTTCGTAGGCACGTTCGTTTTCGTGTTCCAGCCTGCCGGCAAGGACGTCGCGGGCTATGCCGCCCATGTCGCGATCGGCCTTCTGGTATGGTTCTACCTGATGGAAGTCATGTCCATGAGCGTGTCGCTCTTTCAGCGCGAAGAGAGCTTCATCGAAGGCACGACGCTGCCTTTGTTTGTGTATGTGATGCGACTGGCATTGCAATCCGCCATCAGGGCGGGCTATGCGATCGCAGGTTGCGTTGTCATTTTGCTGTTGAGTGGTCCTGCGGTGACATCCTCATGGCTGTGGTCAGGCGCAGGATTGCTCCTTATACTGCTGGTTACACCCGCAATGATTACCGTATTTGCGTTTCTCGGGGCTTTCTTTCCCGATAGCCAGTTCATTGTTGGCAATTTACTGCGGGTCGGTATGTTCTTCACGCCCGTTTTCTGGGTATACAGCGGGCAAGGCGGCGTCCAAGAATACGCCTATCACTGGAATCCGTTCACTTATTTTCTGGAAATCGTCCGTTTGCCCATCATGGATGGAGAACTACCGGTTCATGCTTTCACTGTGACCATCATTATATCTTTGGCCACATGGGCGATTGCATTGCTACTGCTCGGCCGGTATCGCAAGCAAGTCATCTTCATCATCTGAGTTTTCAATGGTTTCCATCAAGCTGGACAACGTTAGCCTTGTTTACAAGCTGCACGAAAAGCTGACGCTTTCCGCGCCGGACCGGCGTGTGGCTGGGCCAGGCGGCAGAATCGAAGGTTCGGGCAGAAAGCAATTCGTGCAGGCGCTCGACGGGGTCAGTTTCGAATTGAAGGCCGGCGACCGCCTGGGCCTGGTCGGCCCGAACGGCGCCGGCAAGACCACCCTTCTCAAGGTGCTCTATGGGATCTACGAGCCGTCCGCGGGAAGCGTCGCGATCGAGGGCAAAGTCGACGCTCTTTTCAACATCAACATAGGCTTCCGTCGTGAGGCGACCGGGCGCCGGAACATCGTGTTGCGTGGATTGATCAGCGGATGGACGGAAGCCGAGATCGAAGAGAAGATGGAGGACATCATCGCCTTCAGCGAGCTCGGGGATTTCATCGACTTGCCGTTCAAGGCCTACAGCCAGGGCATGGCCGCACGACTGGCCTTTTCGGCGGCGACCGCACTCGAGCCTGAGATTTTGCTGATGGATGAGTGGATCGGCGCCGGCGACGCCTCATTCCAGGACAAGGCCAAACGGCGCATGGATGAACTGGCTGAAAAGGCAGGCATTATCGTTTTAGCGAGCCACAGTGAGGCCCTTATCCAAAGCGTGTGCACGAAGAAACTGACGCTCAAGAGCGGTCGGATAGAATCGCTAACGACGGAGCCGGTCAAACGTGCTGAAAAGGTGGCTAAGCTGTAATCCTCTTCGCGCAAGCAAGTCCCACAGTCATCACGAACGAGTTCTACGGCGATCAATCAGACCGAACTCACCATTGCGTTGCCGACGCGCCTCTGCGGCTCAGTAAACTAGTAGGCGCCACTACGCCGTACCCATCCGGTGAAGACCGCAGACGTGCGTATCCGGCGGCCATGAGCACCTGAGCACCGCGGTGCTGGGGTCAAGCTTTCGATGGGGAGACGCGATGATGTTCTTCGAGGAGGAGTTCGACCTCTTCGATGC
>NZ_JAMYKV010000099.1:0-9700 GCF_040317535.1 Mesorhizobium sp. M1409 | reverse complement strand
TGCATGCCGCCCAGCGCTGCATCGTTGGCCATTCCCGCGCCTGTATGCCGCTTGGAAAATGAAAATGGGGACACCTCGACCAAAAACTTTGGTCGCTGCAATTTAGTCGCACCAGACACCTGTTGCGGCGATTGATTTACCAGGCTAGCTGTCCTCTTCCGCTTCACAATGGATGACCGTAAAAGTGGCTCCTGATGGGGAGTGCCCCAGGCTGTATCCTCTTGAGAAGCAGCCGAATGCTCACCCTGCATGCCGCCCAGCGCTGCATCGTTGGCCATTCCCGCGCCTGTATGCCGCTTGGAAAATGAAAATGGGGACACCTCGACCAAAAGTTTTGGTCGCTGCAATTTAGCCGCATCAGACACCTGTTGCGGCGATTGATTTACCAGGCTAGCATAATCTGTCCTCTTCCGCTTCACAATGGATGACCGTAAAAGTGGCTCCTGATGGGGAGTGCCCCAGGTTGTATCCTCTTGAGGAGCAAAGGTCGAATCCGATGGTCCTGTTCTAGCAATTGCAGACTTTCCGAGAAACGCCTCTTGTAATATATTATGGCATGATGTAATTCTCCTAATGATACGACTGTCGTAACAGTACGGATCACCGAGATTTGCCACTATAAAGTCTTCATCTCGCTTAACATTTCGAACGAACATCTCGGCCATATGCCGCTGATCGTCAGCCGGAATTTTGTATGGATCAAAATCCACTTGATTGTTAAGCGCCAGGCCTATTTCCGCCTTGTAAGATTTTATTGGCAGGTTAGCGCAAGGTAGATGTCGAGCGAACCTATCGCTCTGTTCGAGCTTGTTCCAGATATTCTGAATCTCGTCCCGGTGAGTTTTTCCCAATGAACTATTACGGGCAATCATAAGTGCCTGCATCACGCCCTGCTCACCTATCGTCTTCATCGGTCCAGTGGGATCGTTGGCTTGCTTATTTTCAAAGATTATTTCGCCCGTTCGACGAATGATTGCTATTCGAGCAAAAGAGTCGGAACAAACGGCTGAAGCCGCTATGAATGGCCAAACGGAATAACTAAGATCGTGCGCCTTAGCATCTGGAGAGGTGATAGTGGCGATGGAACCTTGCGACAGCCCGCGGTCATAACGATCATGCATGGCGGTAAAACTAGTGATTCTATCTGTGGCCACGATATTTAGCTCTGTCTTGTAGCCAATGTGACGAGCCCTCGCGAGAAGGATGTAATTAGGGGTATCGCGCGTCTCCACGATGATATTCGATCGATGCCGTATCGCATACTCAATCAATTGATCGCGCCAGTTCAAAACGACGAAGCGATTTATTTCCTCAACTACATGAGATCCCCGGAGTCGAGCGCGGTTGTTGTCGGGAAGAAAAGACTTGAGTTCGTTCTCGCTTACCACTTGAGTGTAGTCGGGATCATGTTTATTCAGTAACTGCCTAATTGCAGAGGTTTTGCCCGATGCCGGCTGTCCGCCTACAACAAGAAAGATGGGATTCTTCAGCCCTCCATTTTCGACTGCCATGCTACCTAAGATGTCACGTTCAAATATTGCTTTCGCTTCCGTTGAATTCAATTTCCTCTTTCTCGCCAGGAATTTATGAAGAACTTCGGCCGATTCCGGTGTTTCCATTTTCGGTTTCCTCGTACCAATCTGCGATCGTTTAAAGTTTAAGCAGTAGAGTCATCCCTGGCGAGGGCGCTGTCACATTGTTTGAAGCGTGGAGGCGCGGAAGCCCACAGCTGTTTTCAGGCAATCTGCAACGCCGCGGCCTTGCATTCTGCCATGGCATTGAGGCGGTGAGTTCGGATCTGCGTGGCGGACCTGTTTGAGCGGGAGGGGACAAAGAGATTGCGTATGGCGGAAAAGACGGAGACGAAATGCTGAAGGGAGCCAATGCTGCGGAAGCCTTGCCGAATTCGCTCCCGCTTTCGAAACGGCAGGTGAGAGTTCTCCGCCCGGTTGTTGAGGCCCTTGTGCGACCGGTGCTCGATATCGGGCATGACCTGACGTCTTGCCGCTGAATAGGAGCGCAGCTTATCGGTGACGATACGCTTCGGCGACAGGCCTTGCTTCTTCAGCAGACGAATGAGCAGACGCCTGGCCGCCTTGGTATTGCGGCGGGTCTGCACGATCTCATCCAGCATATAGCCGTCCTGGTCGAGGGCGCGCCACAGCCAGCACCGCCTGCCGTTGATGCGCACGGCTACCTTATCAAGATGCCAGACATCGTCTTTACGATGGCGCCTTGCGGCGCAGGCGACGTGCATAATCGGGACTGTGCTTCTTTCCCCAGCGGCGGATGGTCTCGTAGGAGACGACGATCCCCCGCTCCAGCAGCATTTCTTCAACATCGCGCAGGCTCAGCCCGAACCGGTAATAAAGCCAGACGGCATGAGCAACGATTTCGATCGGGAAGCGATGGTTCTTGTAGGTGGCGCATGCTTCGACCATGCCAACCTGACTTATCGTCAAACCGTTAAGCCAAAATCAATGTGACAGCACCTCGCTAGACATCAATTCGGCCCGCGCGCTATCGTGGGCTTCTTTGACTGATTTTGCGATCGGGCGAATGGATGACATTAGATCATCCACAAAAATCCCTCGTTCCATGACACTTACGGCCAAATCCGTAACTGATTCTTTCACGTTCTTTATCTTGCTGTCAACGTCGGAACTTTGCGACTCTACGCTGTGGCCGGATGTCGAACTCAGGTTACGATCCAAAGGCGGAGCCTGATGGGTATAGGCCTCACCCAGGGCCGGATGATATGCAACTTCATCGAGCATGCGTTCCGCGTGGTACTCACACAAGTAGCGTCCACCCGGCAGGTATCTTGCATGTGAGGCCGCATTGCGCAATTTTCGCAGCGTCTCAACTGGATTTTCGGTGGCTAGCCGCTTTGCCACCTCAGTTAGAATTGGCTCTGGCAGGTCCGTGATTCGTGTAGGTCTGCCACCATCACGAGCTGAACTTTCGGGTTTATCGGCCTGTGATCTGTCATGATCCATGATCCAACTCCCTCGATTTTCCATTGCTCGAATGCTAGCACCCAAGTGCGATCCAATACACTGATATCGCGTTACACCTGCAATTCCAGAGAGTCTATGGTTCACTCCAACTCGGCTTTCGGCATCATCGATGGCGAAGGAAACTAGTACTACAGTTGCGGATCATTCGATTTTCTGATTCCCTTCGACAGGTTATGGAGGGAGCCATGTCTGTCGCTTCGTGGTCAGGGTCGTTATTGGCTTGGGAGCAGGAACTCACAGCGCTGAAGGCGCGGGTTGGGCGGGTGCTTCCTCGTCGTGAACTGCGGGACACGGGCGCAGATTTCCTTGACGGCCTTCTTTCCGGCATTGAGCGCAAGACTGGCTGGCTGATGGCTGAGCAGTCCGGAGCGGAGCGGCCCTATCGGATGCAGTCGCTGTTGGGGCGCAGCCACTGGGACGCGGATCGGCATCGTAAACTTAACGCTGCGAAGGCACGATTTGGAGTTCTGCCTTTGGTTCAGGCGGCATGAAGGCGTGCGATCTGGCGCCATGTTTCCATGGCTATTGCTCGCAGCTCGCGATGATGGGTGGATGAGATGTCGTGGCGGGGCGTTGGTGCGCGGATATGAAATCGAACGCATTTCGATCTTTAATGTAGTTGGTTATGCCTGCGTGACTTGACGCCGGATAGACTCCGGGCGTGCCCATGCCAGCATGCGGTTGAGAACGTGCAACCGATGGCAACCTCGGTCTGTTGAGCCGAAAGAGAGCGTGCACGCAGGCGCCGTCCGATCAGCCCCTTGTATCGTCCGATGGCAATCTCGGGGTCATTCTGCCCATGTTGGGCAGGAGGTCGAGGTACATTACCGTTGGCACTGACCTGCCACCGAATTTTCATCCAGCGGCAATTAGAGCCTCGGCGGTTTTGATCCGATACCATTCTTTGGACCGCCGGAAGGTGGAGTTTTCCGGCTGTTTCACGATGGCGGGCTGACGGCGCCATCGGGATTGATCAACGAGATCGGAACCTTGTGCCCGATTGCGCCATGGGGGCGCACCTCGTTGTAGTATCTGCGCCAATCCTCCAACTTTTCGGCCGCGTCGGCAAGCGTCAGGAACCAGTGGGCGTTCAAACATTCCGCCCTGAAGCGGCCGTTGAAGGCTTCGATGTAAGCGTTGTCCGTTGGCTTTCCCGGTCGCGAGAAGTCGAGCGTGACGCCCCTGGTGTAGGCCCACAGATCGAGGTCGCGGGAGACGAACTCCGAGCCTTGATCGACCCGGATCGTCTTTGGATAGCCGATCTTGGGGCAGACCTGTTCCAGCATCCTGACCACATCCTCGGCTCGGTAACTGAAGCGTGGGTGGAGCACCGGCACGTAGCGTGAGAACGTATCTACGACCGTCGAAGCTTGTCGGTGATCATCACGCGCGGCGCGCGGCCTTGGCCCTTCAACAGCTTGCGCATCAGACGCTTGGCCGCCTTGGCATTGCGACGACTTTGCACCAGAACCTCCAGGACGAAACCGTCCTGATCGACGGCGCGCCAGAGCCAGTGCTTCTTGCCGCGGATCGAAACGACGGCCTCGTCGAGATGCCACTTGTCACCCAGCCGACCCGCTGAGCGGCGGCGGATCTCGCTGGCAAAGGCCCGCCCGAATTTCTCTGCCCAAAGCCGGACTGTCTGATGCGAGACAATAATCCCTCGTGCCGCCAGCAAGTCCTCGACCATTCGCAACACGGAAATAGAGCCAGACAGCATGGGCGATGATCTCGGCGGGAAAACGGTGGCGGCGGTAGAGTGGGTCACGCTCTGTCATAGCCCGTCATCGCACATCGGTATCCAAGCTTCGTTAAGTTGACGATGCCTGTCTATCGGCCTGCGCGAATGGGCGCATTCCCCAATCCCTCAAAATGATGAGAATTGGTCTAAGCTCCTGATAACGTGACATCGCCGGTGGAAGTGTTGCCGGCATTTGGTCCAAAGATCAGAGCTCACGTCCTTCCTCCTGACGAGAACGTTCATCCAGCCCCCTGGTGGTGTAGAGGTTGCTGCTGTTCAGAGTGCACGGATTTAAATTATGGCGCTCCTGGGCGATAGCGGCAGACATGCCGGCGCCGATGTCGCGTTTCAAGGCCTGCTCTTTGATACGGTCCCGCGTGTCCTGATTGTCCACGCCATGGCGCTCGAAGGCGATACGGGCAACCACGCCGGCGTTGATGGCGCGCACTGCGGCGAGCTCTTTGAGCGTGTTCTTCGCGACCGGATCGTTCAGACCATTGCGCTCGATAGCATTACCGGCAACCACGCCACCCTTGATGTCGCTCTCCGCGCCATACCATTTGATACGGTCCTGCGTGAGTGGATTGTGCACGTCGTTGCGCCCGATAGCGGTACCGGCAACTATGCCAACCTTGATGTCGCGCACCGCGGCGCGCAATTCGATACGGTCCCGCGCATGCGGATCGTTCACGCCATTGCGCTCGATAGCAGCACCGGCAACCATGCCAACCTCGATGTCGCGCACTGCGGCGTGCTCTTTGAGCGTGTTCTTCGCGACGGGATCGTCCACGCCATTGCGCTCGATAGCGGTACCGGCAACCACGCCAGCCATGATGTCGCGCATCGCGGCGTACTCTTTGATCTTGTTCTTCGCGACTGGATCGTCCACGCCATTGCGCTCGATAACGGTACCGGCAACTATCTCGGGATCGGCGTTGATATCGCGCATCGCGGCTTGCAGCCTACCCGCGGAGCCTAGGTTCCTGATGCGCCGTCCTGTTGCCAAAAAGAAGCCACGAATTGCGCGTGTCGCAACTTTTCCGGCGGCAACAAGGGGATGGGGCTTGACGACTGTACCGGCAACCATGTTGATGTCGCGCATCGCGGCGTGCTCTTTGAGCATGTTCTGCGCGACCGGATCGTCCACGTCATGGCGCTCAATGACGGCATGGGGATCCATTCCGGCATTGATGTCGCGCAACGCAGCGTGCTCTTTGAGCATGTTCTGCGCGACCGGATCGTCCACGTCATGGCGCTCAATGGCGGCAGGGGGATTCATTCCGGCATTGATGTCGCGCTCCGCGGCTAACTTTTTGATACGGTACTTCGTGGCCAGACCGTCCACGTCATGATAGATGATGATGTCATTTGCAGTTCTAGTCCCAGCTGAATTACCCGCGTCAATTATGGCCTCTTTGAAACGAGCGGATCGTGTTTCCTCGCGAAACTCGCTATCAACAACTGCTCGGAACTTCTGATTGACATTGCGCAACGCATTGATGCTTCTCTGGGAAGCTGCGACGCTGTCGGCTTGCTTGACTGCCCGCTTGAATGTCTCTCTCAGCATATCATCTGGCAGATTGCCGATGTTGAGAGGGTCTGTTGCGCCGGACGAATCCACCATTTAAGTCTCCCGTCTGTTTCGATCAGCGGTCCGTAAATCTGTTCTGGCTTTACCCATTTAGAGTCGGATTCGAAAAGCGTTCAACGAAATCCATACCTTGCTAGTGGATTGATTGAGATGCAACTCATGTTGAATGCGTACAGGTATCACATTCGAGGTTTCGGCTGCCGACCCTGTTCGGCTGAACGCGATCGTTTCGGCAGGCAGCTCGCCACAAAAGCACGTGTGGCGGGCGAAGCTCATCTTGATGAGCGGCGAGGGTCTGGGAGCGGTCGCCATCATTGCGGGCATTCACCACCTCGCAAATCAAAGCGGACCCCGGTCCGCGGCGGAAACTTCAAATGTGATCCCTGTACGCATGCGTTATCGTCTCACACCCTATGCCGAAAAGGAATCCAAAATCGGACGCTTTTGTTTCGATCAATCCACTAGACAGGATCGGCCGATATGCCCGGCATCGCCGCTCTGCAAAGAGCACAGCGAGCATCCAGGGTTCTGTCGCAAACTTTTCGGAAAGGTCATTTGCTGCATGACGCTTGCTCTTTTTCCGGGAGTTTGTCATGTTCAAAGGCCGCCATTTTGATCGATCCGTGATCCTGCTGTGCGTTCGCTGGTATCTTGCCTACAATCTCAGCCTGCGCGATCTGGAAGAGATGATGGCCGAGCGCGGCATTCACGTCGACCACTGTCCACCGCTGGGTCGTGCATTTTTCGCCTCTGCTGCTTGAACGCTTCAACCGGCGCAAGCGGAGCGTCACTGGAAAATGGCACATGGACGAAACCTACATCAAGGTTCGAGGCCAATGGATGTAGATCGGTTCGCAGCCGGCCGAATGCTGTTCGAGCCCGCGCGCTTCTGTAGCTCGATTGTTAGCCTCCCGAGCCATTTGCAGTGCCCGAGTCTCGCAGCTTGTGCCCCATCCACGAATTGACTATTTTGCATGACTATGAGTGAGCATATGGCCTTGGTTCTGACGACAGTGAACGCGCCCTACAGCGAACAGCTCGACGGCGTGGCGCTGGCTCATTGTCTTTCGGATCTAGATCTGGCGAAGCAGTATCCTGGGCAGGTCAGTGCCTTCCTTGGAGAGGTGCCGTTCGAGCAGCAGATGGAGTTCGCCGCCGCGCACCAGATAGCGGTCGATGATCTGAAGGCTTTCGCTGCCCATTTCTCTGCCTGGTCCGGCGAGACCTATCAACTCGCTGCCTGATGATCGAGGTCCATAGCCGTCGACCGTCCGAATGGCGGCGGCTTTTCGCCATTGCTGCCGATCTGATCGACCAGCTCCGGGAGAAGGCCGGAGGTTTTGAATTCGAATGGTCGTTTGGCGGCGGCACGGCGATGATGATCCAGATCAACCATCGCGAAAGCCACGACGTCGATATCTTCCTCGACGACCCTCAGCTACTCGGCTTCATTGACCCGTCCAAGAGCCAACTGAGCTTCAGCACGGGTCCTGCCGCATATGACGGCGACGGGACGAGGTTTCAGAAATTCGCGTTCGAGGGCCTGGGCGAGATTGACTTCATCGTGGCCGGGGCCTTGACCGGTATACCTTTCGAAAAGCGAGAGGTAGAAGGTCGTTCGGTATGGCTTGAGACCATTCCCGAGATCATTGCCAAGAAGGTTTATTACCGAGGCGCGGAGGCCAGACCGCGGGACATCTTCGATATCGCAGCCGCCGCGCGATCGCATCGAGCCGGTGTTGTCGGTGCCCTCCGGGCATTTCCGGATCGTGTCGCTCGAACAAGGGAGCGGCTTGCAGAGCTGAATCCGGAGTTCGTCAGACGGACGATCGCACAGCTCATGATCATGCCAGACTACGAGGAGATGGCAGCTGATAGCCTTGCCATTGCAACAGCCCTGCTCGAAGAGGTGCTGTCGCCAGCGACATCATCCTGACCAACGCCGGCAGCCGGCTTCAAGCGGGGGAGGGGCCTTTCAAAGCCCGGAAGCTTTGGTGAGATTGGTCCGGAACCGATCGCGTCGGCGCTGATATTTGCGCGTCATCTCGGCCGAGGCATGGCCGAGCTGTTTCTGCACTTACCGCTCCTCGATCTCGGCCGAGGAGGCAAGGCCGGCCCTCAGCGAATGCCCGGCAAACAGCAGCGCGCGTTCCCCTTCCGGAAGATCGGAGCGGACGCCGGCGGCGAGCGCGGTCTGCTTGACCAGGCGGGCGACATGCTTGTCGGAGAGCCGCTCGACATCGACGGTCTTGTTGTCCTTGAAGATCCGGCGGAAGAGGGGGCCTCTCGCGATGCGCCCGAGCCTGATCCAGGTTTCGAGTGCCACGACGGGGCAGGAGAGGTCGCTGGAAGCCGCGGCCGACCTCGACCTCGCGCCAGCCGGTCTTGCCGCGCAGCGTCACCAGAACCCCCTTGTCGGAAAAAAATCTCGATCCAGCCGGCGCCGTCGCTCTTGTCGTCGCGGGCGACGTCGAGACCGACGATCCGAACGGCGCAACCCGCCCGAAAAACCCAGGAGCAGGATGGCGCGGTCCCGGAGGCCTCTCAAAGGCATCGTCAACTTAACGAAGCTTGGATACCGATGTGCGATGACGGGCTATGACAGAGCGTGACCCACTCTACCGCCGCCACCGTTTTCCCGCCGAGATCATCTCCCATGCTGTCTGGCTCTATTTCCGTGTTGCGAATGGTCGAGGACTTGCTGGCGGCACGAGGGATTATTGTCTCGCATCAGACAGTCCGGCTTTGGGCAGAGAAATTCGGGCGGACCTTTGCCAGCGAGATCCGCCGCCGCTCAGCGAGTCGGCTGGGTGACAAGTGGCATCTCGACGAGGCCGTCGTTTCGATCCGCGGCAAGAAGCACTGGCTCTGGCGCGCCGTCGTCATACTGCACCGCATGTGGGCCGACGCAACCGAGTTCCGCTTTGGAAAGGAGCCTGCCGCACTGGCATCGTGACCCGAGACAGATCAAAGGAGCAAGGAACACGAACAAAGCTTTCGCCCGAAAGGGCGTGCCCGGATCGTTCCGTGGGGACGATGGGCGAGGCGATCTCGTTGAGAGTCCTGAACCTGCCGAACCAAGGTTCGCAAGGTCGTGATCCAGATTGAGACGTCTCGCTCTCCTGACCCCATCATGCGGCGGCCCCAAGCGCCGACCGCGAAGAGTAGCGAGTGACCCGCGGAACGGTCCGAGAAAAAGTGCCAGGAGCACATTGACCACAACGACCCCAATCAGAGAGGACTCTTATGTCAGGCGTAAACCACTAGCCCGTCTTATTCATGACGGATCTGGGTTTGTTTGCCGCTGAGCGGCGGACAGGTGGCGGCTCGGCGTCTTTTTCACCGCGG
>NZ_JAMYKV010000098.1:0-10104 GCF_040317535.1 Mesorhizobium sp. M1409 | reverse complement strand
AACGGCCCCCCCCCAATCTCGCCCTTGCCCCGCTTGTGGGCGTCGCGCCGCCCGCGCCCCGGGGGCGGCGCGGGGCCTCTCAACCTCCCGGGGTCCGGTGGTCCACATTCCCCACACGCTCCCCGCCGAGCGCAGCTGGCATGCATTGTGGAATGCCGCCGGCCCTGAATTGGTGTTCATGATCGCGGTCGTGCTGGTCATCCGCACAATCGTCGTCGGCCTGTCGGCGCTGGTCGACGAACAGACGATCACGCCCGGCTTCTACAATCTGGTGCGCTGGCAGGCGCATCGGCACGTGTCGCGCCAGTCCTACGCCTTCTTCCAGAACGATTTTGCCGGCCGCATCGCCACCAAGGTCTGGCAGGCGGGCCAAGCGACCGGCGACCTGATGGAAAGCTTCATCGAGGTCGTCTGGTTCATGATCGTCTACACGGTGACGACGCTGGCGCTGGTCGCTGGCCTCGATCTCAGGCTGGCGGTGCTGGTGGTGATCTGGATTTCCGCCTTCGGCTGGCTGGCCAAGTTCTATCTGCCGGCGATCCGCAAGCATGCCGAGCAAACCGCCGAGGCCGGCTCGATGATCACCGGCCGCATCGTCGATTCCTATTCCAACGTGCAGACGCTGAAACTGTTCTCGGCCGACGGCGACGACCACTACATCAAGAATGGCTTCGACATCTATCTCGACGCGCTGCGCCCCTTCACGCGCCGGCTGACCGGCGTGCGCATGGCGCTGACGACGCTGTCGGGCATCATGATCACCGCGATCGGCTGCTTTGCCGTCTATCTCTGGGTCGAGGGCTCGATCACCGTTGGGGCGGTCGCCTTCACGCTGTCGCTGGTGCTGCGGCTCAACATGCTGCTCGGCCGGCTGATGATGCAGCTCAACAGCATATTGCGGAACCTCGGCGTGCTGGAAAATTCCAAGGCGCTGATCTCGCAGCCGCTCGGCCTGGTCGATGCACCCGACGCCAAAGAGCTCGTGGTGGCCGGCGGGCGCATCGCGGTGAAGAACGTCGAATTCCATTACGGCAAGGGGTTCGGTGTGCTCAACGGCATCGACCTTGTCGTGCGGCCGGGCGAGAAAGTCGGACTGGTCGGGCCGTCGGGCGCCGGCAAGACGACGCTCGCCAATCTGATCCTGCGCCTCTACGACCTGGAAGGCGGGTCGATCACCATCGACGGTCAGAACGTCTCCGATGTCACGCAGAATTCGCTGCGCGCCAATATCGGCGTCGTCAGCCAGGACACGGCCCTGTTCCACCGCTCGCTGCGCGACAACATCAAGCTCGGCATGCCTGACGCGACCGACGCCGAGGTGATCGCGGCGGCGAAGAAGGCCGAAGCGCACGAGTTCATCCTTGGTCTGCGCGACAACAGGGACCGCGCCGGCTACGAGGCCTTTGTCGGCGAGCGCGGTGTCAAATTGTCGGGCGGCCAGCGCCAGCGCGTGGCGATCGCCCGCGTCTTCCTCAAGGACGCGCCGATCCTGATTCTCGATGAGGCGACCTCGGCGCTCGATTCCGACATCGAGGCGGCGATCCAGGAGAATCTGACGCGGCTGATGGAGAACAAGACGGTCATCGCCATCGCCCACCGGCTCTCGACGATCGCCGCGCTCGACCGGCTGGTGGTGCTCGACAGTGGCCGCATCGTCGAACAAGGCACGCATGACCAATTGGTCGTGCTAGACGGGCTTTATGCGCGGCTGTGGAAGCGGCAATCCGGCGGGTTTCTTTATCACGAGGACAGCGTGCTCGAAGAGACACGTCCGGCGGAGTAGCTCCATGGCTAAATCGCCAGAGGTCAGCCCAGAGATCGGCCCCGGGGTCCACTATGTGCTCAAGCGGCTCCGGCCAGCCACGCCGGCCTTCGACGCGCTGAGGCAGGAAAGCCGGTCGGAAGGCTACTGGATGCTGGTGCGCCTGGCGGATGATTGGGCAAGCGGCCGCAACAAGTTCCTGAGCCGCGGCGAGGCGCTGTACGGTGCCTGGCATGGAAGGGAACTCGTCGGCGTGTGCGGGCTGAACATCGATCCATATTTCGAGGACAGGGATCACGGCCGGGTCCGGCACCTGTTCGTCAGTATGCGTCACCGCCGCACCGGTCTTGGCCGGATGTTGGTCGAGACCGTTATCGACAGGGCGCGTCACCACTTCGCCGTGCTGAACACCCGCGCGCCGCGAGAAGCCTTCGGTTTCTACGAACGGCTTGGCTTTCAGCGCGTGGAAGGCGAAGAATTCGTCACACACCGCATGGTCTTCGGGAAAGGAGGCTGAAATGTCCCTGCGTCCGCCATCTCATCTAGCCGGCGCTACCGCTGCCGAAGCCGCCTTCGACGCGCTCGGCCATGAAATTCTCGCCGAGAAGGCGGCCGCGCTCGGCCGTGCCGGCCAACGGGTCGAGGAAACGCTGGCCAGGCTGCGCGACAATGCCGACGAGCAACCGCGCGCCCGGCTGCTCAAGGAGGCGGCCGAGGCGGTGCACGGCTATTTCATCCAGCGCGAACTGTGCGGCTTGCGTAGGCATGACGCCGTCATCCGCGAATACAACATCCCGAAGG
The DNA here is from genome assembly GCF_040317535.1 of Mesorhizobium sp. M1409. NCBI lineage: Bacteria > Pseudomonadati > Pseudomonadota > Alphaproteobacteria > Hyphomicrobiales > Phyllobacteriaceae > Mesorhizobium > Mesorhizobium sp. M1409. Next base: position 7,541 of record NZ_JAMYKV010000098.1, on the reverse strand, counting down.
CCGTGCTTGCGAGGCTCGGCGCCAAATAACTCTGTCTTTGACCATGATCTTTCCGAAAACCGGTTCCCACTTTTCGGGATCATGGTCTATTCAAGCCATTCGGTGATGAAGCTGCCGTTCTCGTGGATGTCGGTCGTTTCCAGCGGGCCCGGACCGAGATTGGTGAATTTGTGCGGCGTGTTGGGTGGCACGATCAGGATCTGGCCGGAGGAAGCTTCGATCTCCTTGTCGCCGACCGTGAACAGTCCGGTGCCCTGACGGATGATGAAGATCTCTGCGTAGGGATGCGTGTGCAGCCGAGGACCGCCGCCGACATCGGGCAGGTAGTTGAAGATCAGGCAGGAGTTGGAGCCGTAGGCGCCGCATTGCAGATCGCCCTTCCAGCGGTCGGCGCGAACAGCCCAAGTGTCGCGGTCTATGATATGTGCCATGCCGTCTAACCCTTCGCCGGTATCCACGGATTGAACAGTTTCACGCCGGTATCTTCGAAATCCTTCGTGTTGCGGGTCACAACCGTCATGTTGTTGACCAGCGCGGTCGCGGCGATATACGCGTCGCGGTCTGGCTTGGGATCCGGGACGTGGAGCGGCGCGCAGCGAAGCGCAACAGCAAGATCCACGGGCAGTATGCGCTCTGCGATTTCGGCAACCAATCCGTCTACCCAGGCGCGCAGAATCGCTCCTTTCCTCTTGTCCTTTCGCTCCGCTCTGAGGGCGCCGATCTGGGCTTCAAGAATACTGACGGCCGAAACATGAAACTCACCTGGATTTCGGCCTTCTGCCCAGGCCCGAACGTTCGGGTCGCATCGGTCTCTCCGCCTGAGTTCGGAGAGGACATTGGTATCTAGTAGATACATCAGTCGAACTCGGGCGGGCGCAGGGACAAGCTCTTGAGTTCGGGTATGTCGAAATCAAAATCCGCTTCCGGTCTATCATCGGCCAGAACGTCCGCGAGGCTTCTATGTTTCTCTGGCCTGCCCAAGGCCTTCAGTTTCTCATATTCCTCCATCGACATCAGCACATGGGAGGGCTTGCCACGGTCGGTGATGATGACCGGCCCATTCTTGGCTGCCCGTTTGGCGTGCGCCGTGTCCTGGTTGAATTCACGGCTCGACATGATGGTGACCGTCTTCGTCGAGATGTTCATTTCAGCACCTCCGTCGAGAAGATGTAGACATATTGCTACATTTAGCCAAGCACGTCAAATCCATCGCTGCGCGGAACGCCCGCGACAATCTGCCCTTGTGCCTTGATCCGTCTGGACAAAAACGGGCTTCACGCATAAACCGAGGTCCAAATGCCGGAGGAATTCGCAAGCCTGTTCGCCATGCGCTGTCGGGTTGGCGTAATCGAGCGGGAACAAGGCTCAGCCACCGGCACGGAAGAGGCGAAAGGATCAGGCACCCGTGAGCGCAACCGACACCCAGGATCCCAACCGTCGTGATTTTCTCTACGTCGCCACCGGCATGGCCGCAGTGGTCGGCGCGGGTGCCTTCGCGTGGCCGTTCATCGACCAGATGCGTCCCGATGCCTCGACGCTGGCGCTCGCCTCGGTCGAGGTCGACGTCGCCTCGCTGACGCCGGGCATGTCGCTGATCGTCAAGTGGCGCGGCAAGCCTGTCGTGGTGCGCAACCGCACGGAACAGGAAATGAAGGACGGCGAGGCGGTCAATCTGGGCGACCTCAAGGATCCGATCGCCCGCAACGCCAACCTGCCGGCCGACGCGCCGGCGACCGACGCCAACCGCACCACGCCCGGCAAGGAAGCCTGGATGGTGATGGTTCAGGTCTGCACGCATCTCGGCTGCATTCCGCTCGGCCAGGAAGGCGATTTCGGCGGCTGGTTCTGCCCATGCCACGGCTCGGTCTACGACACGGCCGGACGCATCCGCAAAGGCCCTGCGCCGGAGAACATGGCAGTGCCGGTATTCAAGTTCATTTCCGATACCAAGATCCTTATCGGTTGAGGCAGGGGATATTTCGATGAGCGAGGGACACTCGACCTATACGCCCAAAACCGGTCTCGGACGCTGGTTCGACGCCCGCATGCCGCTGCCGCGGATGGTCTATGACAGCTTCATCGCCTATCCGGTGCCGCGCAACCTGAATTATGCGTGGACCTTCGGCGGTATCCTGGCGATCATGCTGGTCGCACAGATGCTGACCGGCATCGTGCTGGCCATGCACTACACGGCCGACAGCAATCTTGCCTTCGGCTCGGTCGAAAAGATCATGCGCGACGTGAATTCGGGCTGGCTGCTGCGCTACCTGCATTCGAACGGCGCGTCGTTCTTCTTCATCGCCGTTTATATCCACATCTTCCGTGGCCTTTATTACGGCTCCTACAAGGCGCCGCGCGAGCTGCTGTGGATCCTCGGCTGCATCATCTACCTCCTGATGATGGCGACCGGCTTCATGGGCTACGTGCTGCCCTGGGGCCAGATGAGCTTCTGGGGCGCCACGGTCATCACCGGCTTCTTCACGGCCATTCCGCTGGTCGGCGACTGGATCCAGCAGCTGCTGCTCGGCGGTTTTGCCGTCGACAACCCGACGCTGAACCGCTTCTTTGCGCTGCATTACCTGCTGCCGTTCATGATTGCCGGCGTCGTCGTGCTGCACGTCTGGGCGCTGCATGTCGTCGGCCAGTCGAACCCGACGGGCATCGAGGTCAAGTCGAAGACCGACACCGTTGCGTTCACCCCTTATGCGACCATCAAGGACGCGTTCGGCATGCTCGTATTCCTGTTCTTCTTCGCCTATTTCGTCTTCTACCTGCCGAATTATCTCGGCCATCCCGACAATTACACGGTCGCCAACCCGCTGAAGACCCCGGCCCACATCGTGCCGGAATGGTATTTCCTGCCGTTCTACGCCATCCTGCGCGCCATCACCTTCAATATCGGGCCGATCAACTCCAAGCTCGGCGGCGTTCTGTGCCTCTTCGGCGCCATCGTCATGCTGTTCCTGGTGCCGTGGCTCGACACCTCGAAGGTACGCTCGGCGGTCTATCGGCCCTGGTACAAGCTGTTCTTCTGGGTCTTCGTGGCCGATGCCGTCCTGCTCGGCTGGCTGGGCTCGCAGCCGGCGGAAGGCAGCTATGTGTTCATGGCGCAGATGGCGACGCTGGTCTATTTCGCCTTCTTCCTGGTCGCGCTGCCGGTGCTCGGTCTGATCGAGACGCCACGAAGGCTGCCGAACTCGATCACCGAAGCGGTGCTCGAGAAGAACAAGGGCGGTGTCGGACATCCGGCGGGCGCCACGGCCGCACCAGAGACTAAGGGCTGAGCATGATCCCGAAAAGTGGGAACCGGTTTTCGGACAAGATCATGCTCAAACAGGAAGACAGACCGGTAGAGAATCTAAGGGGATTTGGCATGAAAAAGATTCTCACCTCGCTGGCGCTGATCGGCCTTGTGGCCGCCGGCACCGGGGCAGCAAGCAATTGGGCTGTCGCCGCCGAAGAGGCACATAACGCGGCCAATCCAACGCATTTCCCGATCAACGAACCGAAGGAAATGAGCTGGAGCTTCACCGGCCCGTTCGGCACCTATGACAAGGCGCAGTTGCAGCGCGGCCTCAAGGTCTACAAGGAAGTCTGCTCGGCCTGCCATTCGATGAACCTGGTGGCCTTCCGCACGCTGTCGGACCTCGGCTATTCCGATGCCCAGATCAAGACGCTGTCGGCCGAGTACACCATCCATGACGGCCCCAACGACGCCGGCGACATGTTCGACCGTCCCGGCAAGCCGTCCGATCATTTCCCGGCGCCCTTCGCCAATGACGAGGCCGCCGCTGCCTCTAATGGCGGCGCTGCTCCGCCCGACATGTCGCTGCTGGCCAAGGCGCGCGGCGTCGAACGCGGCTTTCCGCAATTCGTCTTCGACATCTTCACCCAGTACGACGCGGGCGGCCCCGACTATATCCACTCGCTGCTGACCGGCTACGATCAGACGCCTCCGGCCGGCATGGTCATCCCGGAAGGCACTCACTACAACCCGTACTTCATGTCCAGCGTGTCGCTGAAGATGCCCAAGCCGCTCTCCGACGGCCAAGTGACCTATGATGACGGCGCGCCGCAGACCATCGACCAGTATTCCCGCGACGTTTCGGCCTTCCTGGTGTGGGCCGCCGAGCCGCACATGGAAGATCGCAAGAAGACCGGTTTCCGCGTGCTGGTGTTCCTGTTGCTGTTCGGCGCGCTGGTCTATCTCACCAAGCGCAAGGTGTGGGAAGGCGTGGCACATTAAGCCACAAAGCCAAACGATCGCAAAAGGGCGCCGAGGGGCGCCCTTTTTGCTGAACGGAGCCGGCGACCTGGTGGTCAGGTGCGGTCTGTCGAACAGGTCCGTTGGCACGGCGCCCCGTGGTATGCCACACAGCATCCTTGACGAAAGAACTGTCGACGGCACGATGTTTGGATTTCGATGATGCGGCTCAGCGACTGTCACAACTTTTCAGATTTCCGCCGCATGGCGCAGCAGCGGCTGCCGGGGCCGATCTTCAACTACATCGACGGCGCGGCAGATGATGAGGTCACCTATCGCCGCAACACCGAAAGCTTCGACACCTGCGACCTGGTTCCCAACGTCCTGCGCGGGGTGAGCGAGATCGATATGTCGGTGACGGTCATGGGCCAGAAGCTGGCGATGCCGTTCTATTGCTCGCCGACCGCCTTGCAGCGGCTGTTCCACCATCAGGGCGAGCGCGCGGTCGCCAAGGCCGCCGCCAAATATGGCACGATGTTCGGCGTCTCCTCGCTTGGCACCGTCAGCCTCGAAGAGGCGCGCCGGATCAGCAGCGGCCCGCAGGTCTATCAGTTCTATTTCCATAGAGATCGCGGCCTCAATCGGGCGATGATGCAACGGGCAAAGGCGGTTGGCGTAGAGGTGATGATGCTGACCGTCGACAGCATCACCGGGGGAAACCGCGAGCGCGACAAGCGCACCGGCTTTGCCATTCCCTTCAAGCTCAACCTGGCCGGGATGCTGCAGTTCGCGCTCAAGCCGGCCTGGGCGATCAACTATTTCACCCATGAAGGGTTCAAGCTGCCGCAGCTCGACGAGCATGTCGACATGGGAGGCGGCACGATGTCGATCAGCCGCTACTTCACCGAGATGCTCGACCCGTCGATGACATGGGACGACGTCGCCGAGATGGTCAAGCTGTGGTCGGGTCCGTTCTGCCTCAAGGGCGTCATGTCGGTGGAGGATGCCAGGCGTGCCGTCGACATCGGCTGCAGCGGTATTGTGCTGTCGAACCATGGCGGCCGGCAGCTGGATGGCTCGCGAGCGGCGTTCGACCAGCTTGCCGAGATCGTCGATGCTGTCGGTGACAGGATCGACGTCATCATGGATGGCGGCGTGCGGCGCGGCACGCATGTTCTCAAGGCGCTGTCGCTCGGCGCCAAGGCCGTCGGCGTCGGCCGCTATTATCTGTTCCCGCTGGCAGCGGCCGGCCAGCCCGGCGTAGAACGGGCGCTTGAACAGATGCGGGTCGAGATCGAACGCGGCATGAAGCTGATGGGCTGCGGTTCGATCGAACAATTGTCGCGCAACAACCTCCGTTTCAGGTAATCTCGAACCATGAAATCCTCCCTCGAAGACGCGCTGCTTGCCGCGATCCGCACCATTCCGGACTATCCCAAGCCCGGCATCCTGTTTCGCGACATCACCACGCTGCTCAGCAATGCGCGCGCCTTCCGCCGCGCCATCGACGAGCTGGTGCATCCTTATGCCGGCCAGAAGGTCGACAAGATCGCCGGCATCGAGGCGCGCGGCTTCATTCTCGGCGGCGCCGTCGCACATCAGCTCTCGGCGGGTTTCGTACCGATCCGCAAGAAGGGCAAGCTGCCCTTCGAGACGGTGCGCGTCGCCTACAGCCTGGAATACGGGCTGGACGAGATGGAGATGCACAAGGACGGCGTTTCGCCCGGCGAGAAGGTGATCCTGGTCGACGATCTGATCGCCACCGGCGGCACAGCGGAAGCCGCGGTCAAGCTGCTGCGCCAGATCGGCGCGGATATCCTCGCCGCCTGCTTCGTCATCGACCTGCCGGACCTCGGCGGCCGCGCCAAGCTCGAAGCGCTCGGCGTGCCGGTGCGGACGCTGATCGGGTTCGAAGGGCATTAAAGGGGCGCTCTTCCTTCCCCCTGTGGGAGAAGCGCAACCATTAGCTCAGGCGGTGTGGTTTGCGGGTGGACTTTTGCTCCACGGAGTGCCGCGTTCGACGACGGCGTTGGCGAAGATGAGGAGCTTTCTGACACAGGCGATGATGGCTTTCCTGTGAGCCTTGCCGTTGTTCGTAAGGCGGCCGTAGAGAGCGACCAGAGCGGTGTTCCAGCGCTGGGATGCGGGCAATGCGGCATTGAAGAGGGCTCGGCGGACACGACTGCGACCGCCGGCGATATGGCGCTCGCCAGTACGTTCGCCCGAGTCGTCGTCGTAAGGAGCGACGCCAACCAAGGCAGAGATCTGCTCGCGACTGACCTTGCCGAGTTCGGGCAAGAGGATGACGAGGGTGAGCGCGGTGCGTATGCCGATGCCATCGACGCTGGCGATCAGCTCGAGCCGGCGAGCGAGATCATCGTGTTTGCACACGACGACCTGCAGGAGCAGTAGTTCGGCCTCGCGGCGCCGCTGCAGACGCTGAACGTCACGCTCGAGTTGCTTGAGAATCCGCTTGGTGGTGAAGTGCTCGCGCCGCGTCTTGAGGTGAGCGATATCGTACTCCAGCTGCTCGATGAAGAGCAGATGCTCAGCGAACGCGGCCAGCCTGGTGTCTGGCGGTTCATGCAGGTCGCCGAGATTGGCAGCGCACTCGGCGATGAGAGCGGCGTCGATACGATCGTTCTTGGCACGACGCAGCTTGTAGATGGCAAAGGCATGCACTTGACGCGGCTGCAGGAGAGCGACCTCGAAGCCGTGCTCGCGCAAATACTCCGCGACGGCTCGTTCGTAACCCCCGGAGGCTTCGATGCCGACGCGTTTGATCTTACGCGCACTCAGCCAAGCAACCAGCTCTTGATGTCCGTCTCTGGCATTGGCTACGCGCAACCTCTCGCTCGTCGGGTAGGTTGCGACATCAAGCGACTTCTTGCTGGTGTCGATTCCGGCGGTTTTTGTGCTAGTCTCATTCATCTTCGTCGTCCCTGCCTTGCATACGAACCAGGTTGTTCCAGCAACCATCCGGGCCACGATGAAGAGCCGATCGCGATCTTGCTTCTCCTTAACCCCACGGGTTCGGGTGGCCCGCGATCCGACGATCGGCGCCAACGGCCGGGTGGCCACCCGGCCGTTGGCGTCCCTTACGAGACGACCACTTCATACAACGTCGCTTATGCAAGGTGGCCGAGCGGAGCTCGGTCGGATGAGGGTATTCCAGAAGACACCAACGCCTCACTCCGCTGGAACACCCCTCAACCGTCTCGGCGCTACGCGCCGATCCACCTTCTCCCACAGGGGGCTAGCGTGCGCACACATTTGCTTCGGCGCAGTTCTTGAAGGCGCCAGATAGGGGTTGAAGAAGTTGAATCGTCTGTGATTC
>NZ_JAMYKV010000097.1:0-10128 GCF_040317535.1 Mesorhizobium sp. M1409 | reverse complement strand
ATCGAAAGCTTGACCCCAGCACCGCGGTGCTCAGGTCCTCATGGCATCGGATATGCACGTCTGCGGTCTTCACCGGATGCGTACCTTGAAATCACGGTGGCTGAAGCTGTAGCGGGTTGGGAATTTATGCGTCAGCAGTTGGGTCTCCGAGCGAGAGCTGAGCGACGGCCAGATGGTCGGCCCTGTAGATGAAGCGGGGCTTGTCCTCTCTAAGCCCAATTAGGGAGACTTTGTTGCGGTTGCGGCCCGCAACCATTCGAACAATCCAGTCCTGGTCTGTTCGATGGAACGCTATGTCGCCGGCTTCCGCATTTTCTCCCTTCAGTGCCGGTACATCCCGCGAAGGGTAGCGCGGGCGCCTATCCTTTAGCCAATCCAGTTCGATTGAGGTTAGGCCTCGATGCTCTGACGTGCGTCATCGATCACCGCTTGCTCGGCTGCTTCAGGTTCTCCCAAGGCACCACCTGCCGCAAAGCAGGAACTTTTAGAGTCTAATGTTCCGGCTGTTTGGTCGAATCGAAAATCGGCTTCCAATCGCGGTTGTCGCTTCTTCGGCATTGGAACCTCACTGCCATACGACCGTTTTTCCACGGGAGAAACGAAGGAGGTCGCCACCATGGACTGGAACCGCGTCGAAGGAAATTGGAAGCAGGTCAAAGGTAAGGTCAAGGAACAGTGGGGCAAGCTCACTGATGATGATCTCGACCGCATCGCCGGCAAGCGCGATCAGCTCGAAGGCAAAATCCAGGAACGCTACGGCATCGAGAAGGATCGCGTATGCCGAGACATCGACGAATGGTATGGTCGACAAGGCTGGTAGGACAGCGTCGATCGCCAAAGGGCGCCGTCGCGGACCGCGCCCTTTTCGCCACTTTCATCGATCGAATGTTGGCTTCCAGTCGCGGTTGCGCTCCCGCTGCTGGCCCTCGTAATCAGGAATGTTGAAGATCTCTTGATTGGCAGTTAACACGGGTCGTCAGAACGCTAATTGCGCTGCTGAGCCGCTGCACAATTTCGGTATGTCTCCTCCCACCGACGTTGTCCTTGGACAAGCGCGCGATCTAGCGCTCCTTGCTGTTCGCAAACCATGGCCGCGGGCGCACGGTCGCCTGGGCGACCGACATCGGTCCGCATTGGCTCTCGCAGGACTTTCTCGAATGGCCGCTCTACGGCAACTTGATGTGCGAACATGGTGCGGTGGCCTCGCCGGCACCGAATGAGAAGGGCGGATACCTGGTCAGTGCCGTTGCTGGTTTCGCTGCAGGCCTTAATTCGGCTTTCAACTAATGACGGTGAAGGGCCATTTTGACGGACGTCACAATGGTACAAAACATCTCATAAGTCTTTGACTTTACTAATACAACTCAGAGTTCAATCCTTTCTCGCAGCACGAACTGGCGCGGAGCTTTGGCCACAGCGATCAGATCAAGGTGAAGGCACTGGATTTCCGATAGGAGTCGCTAACACGTGCTCCGCTTGGACTTCTTTCGTGACAACTTCGAAGCCAGCAAGTCTCGATGAACCGAAACTGGTTGAGAGTGCAACATCAGTCGCGTCGCAACCCGTCGCCATCAGGATCCTACCTATGCGAGGGCGGTTATGCCGAGCATCAAATGTGAACCAGTGACCGCTTAGATATGCTTGGAACCATGCGCTGAAATCCATGGGATCCGGCACCGGAGGCACGCCAATGTCGCCGAGATAGCCGGTGCAATAGCGCGCCGGGATGTTCATGCAGCGGCATAGCGAGATGGCCAGATGCGCAAAGTCGCGACAGACGCCGGTTCGATCTGCGAGAGCGCCGTGGGCAGTCCGAAGCGGGTCCGCGGCTTGGTAGCTGAAAGCGATGTGATTGTGCACGAAATTACAGATCGCCTGCACCCGCGCCCAGCCGGAGGGGGCATTGCCAAAATTCGCCCAAGCGAAGTCGCCAAGCCGGTCGGTGTCGCAATAGCGGCTGCCCAGGAGAAACCTGAGCACCTCGTCGGGCAGTTCCTTGATGTCGTGCTGGATGGCTTCTGGCATGACGACATCAGACTTCCCAGTATCGTAAATGTCGAAACTCGTGGATATCGTTGTCAGGCCCGCAGGCGCTTCTATTCTCGTGCACGCGTTGCCAAAAGCGTCAATGTAGCCGCGGGCTTCGATCGGGCGATCAAAGCCTAGGACCTGTTCTGTCAACAGATCGACGCGGCGTGAAGGATGGATCTCAAGGACGAGCAGCATTGGTGTCTGCTGCGGACATTCGTAGGTGAGGTTGAAACCCGCGCGGATGCGCATCGATGCTCCAATGCCTTGATTCAGGAACCGGGCAAACTCCAAATTGCCCAAACAGTTCCGGAGAACATCAGACAGAGCTAATTTTGTTTCGCCACCTTTACCTCAACAGTCATGCCAAGAAAACTTGAGGCGCTGCCGGAGTAGCTTCCCGAAAGAGGTATGGCCTGCTGGGGATGCCTGGCCACGGCCACCCTGATCAGATCCCGGTTGCCGACAATGCCATTGGTAGGATCGAACTCGACCCAGCCGGCACCAGGCAAATAGACTTGGCACCAGGCATGCGTCGATCCTCCGCCGCGCACATCAGCACTGTCGCGGCTCGGCACATAGACATAACCGGTCACAAACCGGGCTGCGAAGCCGAGCGACCGCACCGCCTCCATCATGAAAAGCGCGAAGTCCCGGCATGTGCCTTTGCGCAGATGCAACGTCACGAGAGGCGGCTGCGTCCCGGTTTCGATCCGACGGGAATAGACGAAGCTCTCATGGATGGCGTAGCAGAGCGTCATCAGCAATTTGCCGGTCTCGGTTTGTCCCGAGGCATTCACGAACTGCCGTGCCCATTTGCCAATCTCGTCGCTGTCATCGGCATGATGGCGCTCCATGGTTTGCGCGAGGTCGGCCCCCTCATCGGGATCGTAAGAGAATGGATAATTCAGCGCGGCCTCATCGATACGGAAATCGGGCGCATGCTGCGGCGTGTGATCGAGCCGAATGTCTGTCGCGAAATGGAGTTTATTGGCCGAACCCGTGAATTCGATCACGGCAACGCAGTTTCCAAAAACGTCATGGATCCATCGAATTCCCATCGGCTCGGGGTCCACGGATAGGGCGTGGTCCAGAAGTCGTTGATCGAAACTGTCGCGCGGCCTGAACATCAGCCGGTGCTCGCCAAACCTCACCGGTTGGTTATAGCGATAGACAGTCGAGTGCTTGACTGAAAAAATCGGCATCGGCGTCCGCCAACGATTTCGCAGGAACGTCCGCAGCAATCTAGCGCCTAATCGGCCCGGAACGAACTGTTTCCGCTCCGCCGGCCCGGCGTGTTCCTGGACGCGCTTCCACAGCCGGTCTCGGATGGCGCCCCGCGAGTTGATTGAGGCCGAGCCGACATATCTCCCGGTCGCCCGATCCGCCATCAGGGCGAAAGCCGGCTTCCCAGGCTCACGCTCGACGCCAAGCAACTCGTATTCGTCAATGCTGTAAGCTTTGGTCCTGAGCCAGGCCGTCGAATTGCTGTCCTTGCGCTTCGAAACCATACCTTCGAGCCCGGCTTGATCGATCAGGTGGATGATCGCCTTAGCCTCGCCAGGAAGTGGGGCTAAACTGGATGCTCGCGGCGATCTTCCAGCGGCATGTCGCGTCGAACGCAATGTGCGCCTCAGCGTGAGTGGGGGGCATGGATATTAGCCTAGCTGGGATTGTCATTGTATTAGCGTAAGCGCATATTAGCCCTGCAAGCGGCCTGCTACGCCCCGTCTGTAAAAGACATTGATTGGGCGCCGATGTCCGACAACACCCGGCAATTACTCGCCCTCGTTGTCTTCATCTGCACATGGTCTTCGCTGGCCGGCTTTCAAAAGGGAGGACTTCGATGCGCTACTTTCTAGCCACTTTTTGTTTCGTCGCACTAGTTATCGGCGGTGGCGAATCTGCAGGTGCCCAGACAGCCCAATCAAGCATAGAGGCGAACAATGCGGACTTTGTTGCGAAGTTTGCCGCTAAGGATACGGCGAGCTTGGCTCAACACTACACCGAAGACGCGGTAGCGTTTCCTCCCAACGAAGAGCGGGTCGCCGGCCGCGAAAGCGTTCAGAAGATGTGGCAGAGCTGGATCGATGCAGGATTGACCGATCTGACCCTGAAAGCGGCGCAGGTCGAGGAGAGCGGCAATCTCGCGTATGAGGAGGGCACCTACTCTATCAAGATTCCCGGTAGCGACGGCAAGACCAGTGAGGAAATCGGCAAATACATTGTGGTTTGGAAGAAGGGCGCCGACGGCGAATGGCGACTGCATCGGGATATTTGGAATACGAACCTTGCTAAGAAGTAGAGGTCGCCAATCACTCCCGCCAGCGACTCGTGATTTCGAGCTGGACTGGACGACCCGTCTTCTGCTGAACGACGATTGCGCGGGTCCTAATCTCCGGCCCCGAAACCACATTTCTAATCCTGATCTTGACCAGGTCGCAGCCGCGAAGCTTGCTGTCGATTGCCAGATCGAACAGCGCACGGTCTCGAACGCGCCCCTCGCGATCGAGGAAGAAGCGAACAGCCCAGATCTGTTTCTGTGTGAGCCGACGCTTGGTTCCTACTTTCATTTCCTGCATTCCAGGCGGCCCGCTCGCGGCTAGCATCATCGTATTGAGAGTGACTCATGTGAGTTCTCCTCGGCCTTGATTGGCCGATGGAGAAACGGGAAGCCCCAGCGTTGCAGGTCGGGGCCGAAACCGAAACGGCAGCTCCTGGCATTTAACTGGCGATTGCAGGCATGGTCTCGGAGTCCGTAGGCCTGTCTTGATCCACGGAGGCCTGACAGGCTCGTCGAAACTTTGCATCGCCAATCGATTGGCGACCTCCGTCATTTCTGGCGAAAGGCGGAGTGGAACGATACGACCAGCGGGCCTAAAATGTAGTCGAGTGCGGTACGTTCCTCGGTAACGATCATGACCGACGCTGGCATGCCTGGATAAAGCGCAATCTGGGGGGCCGCCGCCAATTCCATCGGATCGACCGCTACGTCGGCAAGATAGTAGGGAAACCCGGTTTTGCTGTCGGTAATGCGATCCGCCGAAATGCGGGTGACGCGTCCATGAATTGTGGGAATTGAGCGCTGCTTGTATGATGTGAAGCGAACTTCGGCCGCCATCTCGGGTCGCAGGTTCGATATGTCCTCGACGCGAACCTGCGCCTGGACGATCAGCGAATTCTCGGTCGGCACGATGTCGAGGATTGTCTGGCCCGGCGCCACGATCGCCCCGATCGAGAAGACGCTGAGATCCATTACCTGACCGTCATAAGGCGCGCGGACTTCGGCCCGGTCCATGGCAGCCTGGGCGGCAAACATCTTTGGCACAAGGTCGGCAAGATTCGACTGGGTTTCGATCAGCATGGCCGAAAGCTTGGCTCGGCGCTCATTGGTCAGTTGCGCGATCTGGCTATCGAGCTCGGCCTTGCTCTGCTGGCTGCCGGCGATTGCGCCGAGGTTTTCGTCGATCAGGCCTTGCAGATCCGAGGCGGATCTTTCCAGTTCCAGAATGCGCGGGCGGGTGGTCAATCCGGCCTTGAGCAGTTTTGAAAGGCTGGCCTTCTCGTCGATCGTCGATTGCAGCTGGGCGTGGTAGGATTCGACACGAGACTGCTTGCCCTGGATCTGCTCCTCGAGTTCGCCAATCCGCCGCTCGAGGATCTGCTTGGCGCCGGCCATCGAGGCGCGCTGGCTTTCCAGGTCGGCGATCTGGTTTGCCATCGCATCCCTGAGGTAGGCCTCGTGCTCCTTGAGGATGTCCTTCGGGAAGGCAACAGCCTCGCTGCCGTCCAGTTCGGCCCGAATCCTGGCATCGGTTGCGCGAAACAGCGCATATTGCTGAGCATAGAGATTGAACTCGGAGCGAATCCTGGTGTCGTCCAGCGCCAGCATTATGTCGCCCTTCCTGACGATGTCGCCATCCTTGACGCGGATCTCCTTCACCGTTCCGCCGTCGAAGTGCTGCACGCTCTTGCGATTGCCTTCCACCTTGACGACAGCGTCGGCGAGCACGGCGCCGTTCAGCGGGGCAAATGCCGCCCATCCGCCGAAGATGCCGAAGAAGGCGACGATGATCAGCAGGCCGACATAGGCCGGCACCTGGATCGAATCCGGGGCCAGGATACCGGTTTCGCCGGGCAGGCTTCGGTAGGTGAGGGCCCCGTCGCTCATCGATCTCTCCGGCCGCGGTTCATTGGGTTGCCACCGCCATTGGCGCCGAGCGCTGGTTGAGCAGCGCCACGATCTCGTTTCTCATGCCGAAGGCCTCGACCGCGCCATCGCGCAACAGAAGGATCTTGTCGACATTCGCCAGGGTCGAAGGCCGGTGCGAGACGATGATCACCGTGCTGCCGCGGCGCTTGAGCTCGATCGCGCACTCGCTCAGCGCGCGGTCGCCATCGGCGTCTAGATTGGAACTCGGCTCGTCGAGAATGATCAGTTTCGGCGTTCCGAACACCGCCCGTGCAAGAGCAATCCGCTGCCGATATCCCCCCGACAGCACGGCGCCGCCTTCGCCGATCTGGGTCTCGTAACCCTGCGGTAGGCGGATGATCATCTCGTGTACGCCGGCGAGCCGCGCGGCCTCGATCACCTCCTGGTCGACATTCGTCTTGAAGCGCCCGATATTGGCGGCCACCGTATCGGAGAACAGTTCGATATCCTGCGGCAGGTAGCCGATGTGGTCGCCGAGCGCGTCATGCCCCCACTGCGACATGTCGGCGCCGTCCAGCCTGACGGTGCCGCGACTGGGCTGCATGACGCCAGCGAGGTTACGTGCCAGCGTCGACTTGCCGGCGCCGGAAGGGCCGACGATTCCGAGCGCCTCGCCCGCTTCCAGTCGAAACGATACGTCCCGCAGAAGCACCTTCTGCTGGCTGGGAATTGCGTAGCTGACCTGCTCGACGGAGATCTTGCCGCTGGGCTTGGGCAGGTTGAACGATCTTTCGTTCCGCGCGCCCCCGTCGACCAGTTTCTCGACCCTTGCCAACGCAGCCCGCGCCAGGATCAGGCTGCGCCAGAGGCCGACGATCTGCTCGACAGGCTGCAACCCCCTGCCCAGCAGTAGACTCGCGGCGAACATGGTGCCGCCGGTGATCTGCCGCTCGATCACCAGATAGGCGCCGAGGCCGAGGATCAGTGACTGCATGGTGAGCCGCAGGAACCGGATAAGGCCCGACATCAAGGCGGCGCGGTCGCTCGCCTCCGCCTGGCGCCGCAGCGCCAAATTGCGGTCGCGCCCCCAGCGGCGAATGAGACCGTCGATCATCCCCATGGCGCGAACGACTTCCGCGTTCCTGAGGCTCATCTCCGTAAAATTATAGTTGGTGGTCGCCAGGTCGTTGGCCTGCTTCAGCGGCGAACGCACGAGATACTCGTTGAGCACGGCCATGGCGATCAGGAGCAGCGAGCAACCCAGTGCGAAGAAGCCGAGCCATGGATGCAGCAGGAAGATGATGCCGATATAGATTGGCGACCATGGCAGGTCGAACAGGGCATGGACGCCGCTGCCGGTGATGACCTGCCGGAACGTGTCGAAGTCGCGGATAGGCTGGCTTTGCGAGGAACCGGGCGATGGGGTTTCGACCGACGCGGCAAGGATTTTTGCCGAGAGCAGCCGGTCGAGTCGCGCGCTGGCGCGCGTCAGGATAGCGGCGCGCACCAGGTCGAGGCCGGCCAATGAAAGGAAGGCCGCGAGCAACACCAGGGTCAGCATCACCAGCGTGGTTTCGCTGCCGCTGGTGACGACCCGGTCGTAGATCTGCAGCATGTACAATGGGGACGCGAGGTAGAGCAGATTGATTGCCAGGCTGAATGCCGCCGCGACCAGGAAATAGCGGCGGCATGCCCGAAGCGCATCCTTCACAACTCGAGGTTTGCTATCCAATTCCAGAACCCCACTCGGTGCTCGTCAGGCCGGTGGGCCGCCGCCGACGGCGGCCCTTCTGGTCAGACCACGAAGTCGCTTGAAATTGCTCCATTACCGACGCCCGTCAGCGTGAACTCCGCCGGATTGTACGAAACGGCGGTATGACCTTGGCCGTCATCGGCAAGCTTGAAGCCGTTGGCATCATAGGAGCCGACCAGATGCAGCGCGGTACCGTGGGTACCATCCGAAACGGTCAGCGTTCCGCCGCTACCATCCTGGTTTGCCTGATAGACGGCCGTCGTTCCCGCACCGAACAGGATATCCTCGAGCTCCAGCCTGTCGTCATTGGTGATGCCGCCGATCCGCCCGCTGAAATCGAAGGAATCGTCGAGTTGCAGTGTGCCGGCCGCGTCGTGCGCGAAGGTGACGTCCGTTGACGAGGCGCCGCCGAATTCGAGCTTCGAGAGATTGCCGATCGTGGCGTCACCGTCGCCGGTAACCTGGCCGTCGATGACGATGTCGCCGCCATTGGCCCACAGCATGCCGGAATTCGCCAGCCCGCCGGTGATCGTCAGGCCACCTGAACCGGTCGCCTCCAATGTTCCGGAGTTGATGACGACGCTGCCCCCTGTATCGATGAAGAGCGCATTCGCGCCGGAGGCGATGATGGTGCCCTGGTTGTCGAGGCTCAGCATCCCGCCGCCCAGTTGGCCGGCACCCGAGATCGTGTTGTCGACATTGACCAGAGTGACATCCGGCCCCGTGCCGGAGATCACGTTGGCGGCGCTGTCGGAGAGCAGGATCTGCCCGCCACCCTGCAGGGTCACGCCATGCTGGATGATTTGCAGCAGCGTATCGCCGCCGGTCGAGTCCAGCGAGATGAGGCCGCTATTGTTGATCGTGCCGCTCAGCGGCAGCAAGGCGCCGTCGCCGATCGTCATGGTTCCGGCATTGTTGACCACCGGCGTCTGGTCGAAGACGAAATTGCTTGCCATCAGTGCGCCCGAGTGGACGCCGTCCAGCGTGATCGACTGCCCATCGCCGAGCGTGATCACCGCGTTCCCGTGGGCATCGTCGGCGATATGCGTCTGGAGATCGGCAAAATCTGCCAATCCGTTGTAGCCGATAAGGTCGATCTGGTCGGCCGCCGCATCGAAACTGTGCACCGTGTCGGCGCCGATCGGCTGCGAGAAGACGAAGAGATCGTTGCCGCTCGATCCGGTCAGCACATCGTCGCCAGACCAGGCAAAAATCGGCGAACCCGGAGCGTAGGCCTCGACATTGTCGGCGATGGACGCGCTGCCAGTCGTGCCGTCCGCGTTGGTCCAGGACATCTGGACGTCGAGCACTGCTGCGCCGGCGAAATCGGCAGGCGTGGTGACCGTCAGCCCGTGCAGGTCGCTGGTCTGCACCGTCCAACTGCCGTCAGCGTTGTGGGTTGCGCCGTCGATGGTCCAGCCGGAAGGCACATCCTTCACCGTGACGGTGATGAGCGCACCCTCATGCGATGGATCGGTGAGGGCGAGATTAATCGGCTCTCCGGCAACGCCGGCGGGGTTGAGAGGTCCTAGACTCCCTGCAGCACCCGGGTTAAACGCCGAGTCCGTATAGCTACCTGCTATCACATCAACCTTTACAGAGCCGCTAGCAGTTCTCGTCAAGGTCGCTGTCCAAGTATCACCGTCTACATGAGTAATGTTGCTCAGCGTGCTACGTGTCAATGTAACATCGGTCGCACTGCTGGGATCGAAACCAGTCACAATTTCACTAAATTGGAAGGTGACTATGGAGGTAGAACCGATTGTATTATCTAAGGGCGTACTAGTGATTGTTACAGTCGGCGGCGTCGAGTCGACGGCGGTGCTGACGGTATAGTTAACCGAGTTGCTTGAAGCACCCGGGGCGTTGCCAGCCAGGTCCTGCCACGCCGTACCCACCGTAATGACGTTCGTAGCGTCGGTGATCGACACCAGCGGTGTCAAAGTGGCGGTGAAAACTTTCGAATCGGCCGTAGCTGTAATCGTGCCCAAGGTTGCGCTGGTGGTGTCGTAGCTCACGTCCGCTGCAGTGAAGTTCGACGGTACTTCGCTGAAGGTAAAGGTCACCGTCGTGACATCGCCGGCCGTGAGCGCGGTGTCATTGATCCCAATGGTTGCCGTCGGCCGCAGCGTGTCGATGGCGTAATTGTTGGAATCGGTGGTGCCGCTGTTGGTGTTGCCCGCCGCGTCGCTGA
>NZ_JAMYKV010000096.1:0-10426 GCF_040317535.1 Mesorhizobium sp. M1409 | reverse complement strand
GGCATGCATCGTGAGATACTCGGCGATGAGGCGCCGCATTGCGGCATCATCGTCAATGACAAGAACATGTTTCAACGGCACACCTCGTTTTGGGGGTTGGGCCCCGATCAGGGTTGCATTACCTGAATCTGCAATCAAAAGGCATGTATTAGTGATGACATTACTTGAAATTGAACAACTGGTTCTCAAAACCCTCAACGCTCTAGTTGCCGAAAAAGTAGAGGTCTCGATGACAACCAGAATGCGGGATCTCGGCCTCGACAGCCTCGACTATAACGAGCTTGCTACGGCGATCGAGAGCCGACTTGGCTGGTTTGTCGACGATTACAAGCTCTGGCAATACGAGTCCGTAAGGCATGTCGCCGACGCCGTCGCCAGTCAGGAGTTGCGCACCGCGGAACCACCAGCAGTGCGGCAAGTGCTGGAGTAGTGCTGTAGGCACAGGTTACGGTGAGGGCAGCTTGGGCGGCGGTAGCTATGGCCATTGCTCCGCTGTGGTTTGTATCCGTGACTGGTGTGTTTGAGAACTGTTGGGTCAGCCCGGTCCATGTCGCAGTGCCGATGCCCCCTTGGTGGCGTTGCCCGCAATTGCGATCGCTGCGCCCAGGGCACCAATGCTGACGGTCGTTGTCAGGCCACCCGTTGAATTGTTGTCAGAGGCAACAGTGCCCACCACACCATCCCAATCGGTGGTCGTATAGACCGACATGTAGTCACGGAACACGCTCTCACTATACGTGGTCACGATCGTTGCCGTCGTACCGGTTGGCACGAGGGCTGACCACACTGACAGATAGACCACACCAGAATTGAAGATGCTTTCCACCTGAGCGAGAAGGGTGGCAGCCACACCCCCAATCGTCATACTGTTGACGGTCACTGCACTTTCGGTGTCAGTGGTCTCAGTTGTCACGATGACACGACGATTAGCGTGTGGCGCGACAAGAAGCGGAATGCTGGTGTGGGTGTAAACGGTCGTGGCAGTCGAGTCTTCGTGAGTGCCATTGAAGACCAGATCTATCGGGAACATTTTCTCCCAGACGCCCGAGCTGCGCACATAGACCTGTCGAGCCTTGGTCCAGAGGCTTGAGATTTTCACCCAGACGGCGCTGGCCGCCCCCCAGACCCCGGAGGCTTTGACGTAAAGGGCCATTACGGCTGCACCCAGAAATCACCGTCCACGCCGCCAGAAGGGGCAGCGGCCGAGATCGTGACGCTGCGATTTGCCATCGTGCCGACGCCGAGAAGCGCCTTGGTCTGGGCAATGGACTGCGGTCGACGATAATTGTCCCCGGTGCCGTCACTCGACACGCGACCGACGAAGCTCGTCACAGCGTCGGCACCTGTGGCGTAGGTCGAGCGGTACAAACGCGTCGTGATATCACCAGCGCCATCGCGCTGAGGCGATGAACATGTATGGCGAGAGCAGAACGTTTGGGGCGGGGCGGGACGAAGAGGTTGCGGAGGGCTGACAAGGTCGAGACGAAGCGTTGCAGGCCTCTCGGCGATCGGACCCCTGCATCATCCGCTCCCGTTTTCGCGGCGGCACATGGGAATTCTCCGCTCCGTTGTTCAACCCCTTGTGCGACCGGTGCTTGACGTCCGGCATCACCTGTCGCTTTGCCGCTCCATACGAGCGCAGCTAGTCGGTGATCATGCGCTTCGGCGCGAGCCCCTGCTTCTTCAACAGCCGCGTCAGCAAGCGCTTGGCGGCCTTGGTGTTGCGGCGGTTTTGCACGATTTCGTCCAGCACATATCCATCCTGGTCGACGGTGCGCCACAACCAAAGCTTTTTGCCGGGCGATGGTGACGACCACTTCGTTCAGGTACCAGACGTCATTCCGGCACGGCGGCTTGCGGCGCAAGCAGCGAGCGCAGTCCAGCCCGAATTTGATGCCCCACCGGCGACTTGTCTCATACGAAACCACGATGCCGCGTTCCAGCAGCATTTCCTCAACCAGGCGCAGGCTCAGCGGAAACCGGAAATAAAGCCAGACCGCGTGGGCGATAATAGGCGGCGGAAATCGGGGGGCGTGTAGCTGACGGCGGGCGTATTCATGCCCCCCGGCGTCCATGTCGCAAATCTTGACGATTGCTTTGTGTGTCAAGCCCGCCGCAGGTCTCAACGCGTTCAATGCAGACATTGTGAAAATCGCCCTATTCCGCCTTTTTTTACCGCCCCTTAAGTCCCCCGCTCGCATGCTTGTCGATGCCATTGAACTCATAGCCATCGGCCAAGGATTTTGGAAAATATGTTTCCGCTCGCAGCAGAAAACGTGAGAGTCGCTGTAGGCCTAACGTTAAGGGGAGAGAGCGGTTTGATTGGACGAAATGGGTACCGGAGTACCGAGTCATGAAGCCACGAGGTAATCTGGTCCGACTGAAGCAATTTCAGGTGAATGAGAAGCGGCGACAGTTGCACCAGCTAGACATCATGATTGCCGATTTCGAACGCATGGCGCGAGAACTGGACTTCCAGTTAAACGCCGAGGAAACGAAGGCCGGCATCTCCGATGTCAATCATTTCGCTTATCCGACGTTCGCCAAGGCCGCTCGCCTACGTCGTGACAACGTCAAGAATTCGCAATCGGACCTTCTGCGGCAGAGAACCGCAGCCGAGCCATGCCTCGCCGAGGCTGAAGCAGAGCTCTCCAAGGCGCAAATGCTAGAATCGCGCAGCGGCAGAGGCCACGACCTCGAACCCGGCAACCGAAGCGCCATGATCGGCTGAGCCGGATGGCTTCAGCGCGCCTCATTCGCGACACCCGACTGGCCGTTGGCGCGCGAGAGGCGTGCGGGCACTGTAAAGATATCAGCGTATTGATGCAGCGATAGCTGGTCGGGACGGCTGTCATGCTGCGGCGACATACGCGATTTTGTTCCAGATTTGCATGGCGGCGTTACGCAGGTATTGGGGGAAAGTGGAACTGGTTGGCACTCGGATCATCGGTGGAAACGAACCGCTGCCGGCGGATCGGCGCCTGGCGGCAACGCCTGGCGCTTTCGGCGGCGGCGGTAACGGCAAAGCAGGCTGGCCGGTCGAGGATGAAGCGGCACCTGCGCGATGCCGTTCTGCTCACGGCCGGGAGACGGGGTCGGCCCCGCCGGCCGGATGCTGCTCGCTTGGCGCGGCATCGTAAAGTCAACCGACAGCTTATGAAGATGTGCGTACATTGGGCCATGTCAGAAGTTGCTCGTGATCCGCTCTATGGTCGCCACCGCTTTCCCGCCGAGATCATTGCGCACGCGGTATGGCTCTACTTTCGCTTTCCGCTCAGCCTGCGCATGGTTGAGGACATGCTGGCGGCCCGCGGCATCATCGTCACGCATCAGACCGTTCGAAGCTGCGCGGAGAAATTCGGACGGCATTCCGCCCAGGAGATCAATATCAGCCGGCTGCCTGGGCGATAAATGGCATCTCGACGAATGTGTCGTGGCTATCAGTGGCAAGAAGCAGTGGCTCCGGCGTGCCGTCGATCAGGACGGCTTCGTCCTCGAAGTGCTGGTACAAAGCCGCCGAAATGCCAAGGCGGCAAAGCGTCTGATGCGCAAGTTGCTGAAAGCTCAAGGGCGGACACCACGGATCATGATCACCGACAAGCTCCGATCCTATGATGCCGCCATGCGCGACCTCATGCCCGGCGTCGAACACCGGTCGCACACAGGCCTGAATAATCGAGCGGAAAATTCGCACCAGCCGACCCGACGACGCGAAAGGATCATGAAACGCTTCAAGTCGGCACGCCAGCTTCAGCGGTTCGTTTCCATCCATGATCCGATTGCCGACCTGCTCACTTTCCCTGCAATGCGCTGTCATCGGCTCAACATCGAGACCTGCGTAACGCCCCATGCAAATCTGGAACAAAATCGCGTGTGTCGCCACAGCGTGACAGCCGTCCCGGCCAGCTATCGCTGCATCAAGCCGCTGAAACTTACAGTGCCGGGCGCGCTGCTACCTGAATTTCCTTACCGCTCAATCAATGTGACAGCACCGATTCTTCTCAACCGCGGCATGCCCTAAATCGTCACTTGCGTTCCGATCTCGACGACGCGTCCGGTCGGGATCTGGAAGTACTCCGTCGCGTCGGCCGCCGTACGCGCCAGGCCGATGAACAACCGGTCCTGCCACACCGGCATGCCGGAATTGGGCGAGGCCTTGAGCGAACGCCGTGACAGGAAGAACGAGGTCGTCATGATGTCGAACTTCCAGCCTTGCTTGCGGCAGATCGCCAGCGCGCGCGGGATGTTCGGCTGCTCCATGTAGCCGAAGGTCAGCGTCACCCGCATGAACAGCTCGTTGACCGTCTCCATCTTGACCCGGTCGCTGTCGGGCACCACCGGTTGCGGCGCGGTCACCACCGAAAGGATGACGTTCTGCTCGTGCAGCACCTTGTAGTGCTTCAGGCTGTGCATCAGCGCGGTTGGCGCGCTGAGTGGATCGCTCGTCAGGAACACCGCGGTGCCGGACACCAGCTGCGGCTTTTTCTTCAGGAGATTGCCGGCGAGGAAATCGAGCGGGATTTCGTTGCGGCGGGTCTTGTCGAACAGATAGCGGCTGCCGCGCACCCAGGTCCACATAGCCAGCACAATGGTGAAGGCCACCGCCAGCGAAGCCCAGCCACCCTCGAACACTTTGACGATGTTGGAGGCAAAAAAGCCGACATCGATGAAGCCGAACAGCGCCGTCATGGCGACCGCCACCCACAGCCGCCATTTCCAGATCCGGGTCATGACGACGAACAGCAGCACCGTCGTCACCAGCATGTTGCCGGTCACCGAGATGCCATAGGCGGAGGCGAGCTTGCTCGATTCGCCGAAACCGACGACCAGCAGCATCACCGCCAGCGCCAGCAACAGATTGACGCGCGGCATGTAGATCTGGCCCGACTGCTTCTCCGAGGTGTGCAGGATTTCCAGGCGCGGCAGCATATTGAGCTGCACCGCCTGCCGGGTCAGCGAGAAGGCGCCGGAGATGACCGCCTGGCTGGCGATGACAGTCGCGGCCGTCGCCAGCACGACCATCGGGATCAGCGTCCAGCCTTCGTTCATCTCGAAGAATGGATGGCCGACGACGCCATTCTTGGCCAGCACGAAGGCGCCTTGCCCGGCATAATTGAGCAGCAGGCAGGGAAACACGATCGCCAGCCAGGCCAGCACGATCGGCTTGCGGCCGAAATGGCCGAGATCGGCATAGAGTGCTTCGGCGCCGGTGACGGCGAGGAAGATGGCGCCGATGGTCACGAAAGCGACGTCGGGCGAATTGATCAGAAACGCGACGATGTAGTGCGGGCTCACCGCCCACAGGATTTCCGGATCGGCGATGATGTGGTTGAGCCCGGAAAGGCCAATTGCCAGGAACCACACCGCCGTCACCGGGCCGAACACCAATCCTACCCCGCCCGTGCCGAAGCGCTGCACCGCAAACACCATGGTAAGAATGACCAGTGTCAGCGGCACGACATAGGGCTGGAAGGTCGGCGTGACGACATTCATGCCCTCAACCGCCGACAGCACCGATATCGCCGGTGTGATGACGGCATCACCGAAGAAAAGCGATGCCCCGACGATGCCGATGCCGAGCATCAGCGCCGAGCGCTTGGGGAAACTGCCGCGCGCCAGCGCCATCAGCGACAGCACGCCGCCCTCGCCGCCGTTATCGGCGCGCAGCACGAACATGATGTACTTGATGGTGACGATGATCGTCAGCGACCAGATGATCAATGACAAAACGCCGAGGATATCGCCGCGCTCGGCGACATTGCCGCCCGACGACGCCACCAGCGCCTCACGGAACGCGTAGATCGGGCTGGTGCCAATATCGCCATAGACAACGCCGAGCGCGCCTAGCATCAGCACCTCGGGGCTTTGCTGTTCGATTGCCGGATGGCTCGACTGTTCGACGGGTTCTGCCTCGCTACCAGTATTGGTAAGGACCATGGACGACACTCCGATAAGGGGCGGCCCTCTACCTTTGCTGCACTGCAATATCAAGTGCCGCGACGTAATGGCTCCGTATGCGGACCGCATTTGTTGCCGCACCGGCGGATTGTCTCATACGAAACCACGATCCCGCTCCCGGGCCATTTCCTCGACGAGACACAGGCCAAGGGGACCTGAAGGAGGGCCAGACCGGATGGGCGATGATCTGCGGCAGGAAACGATGGCGCTGCTTGTAGCTGACGGCATGTCTTTCTCCTTTGTGTGTCTGCCAGACGAGCGGGCGGGCACGGAAGTGGTCGCGCTCTGGCTGCCAGACATACTCGTCCAACCTGATGAAAACCTGACTTGTACACCCAGCCCAAACAGGTGCGAGGGGTCGGTCTATTACCAAAGGCTCTGAGGGCTGATTCTCTAGGGTTCGGCATTCAATACACCGAGCGCTTGGCGGAGGCCGGCGTCGAACCCGCAGTGGGCAGTGTCGGCGACTCTTTCGATAATGCTCTCGCGGAAACGATCAACGGTCTTTACAAGGCCGAGGTGATGCATCGACGCGGACCCTGGCGCTCATTCGAGGCCGTCGAGTTCGCCACGCTCGAATGGGTCGACTGCTTCAACAATCGCTGGCTGCTGGAGCCCATCGGCAACATCCCGCCGGCCGAAGCCGAGGAACGCTACTACGCCATGTTGGATGAACCAGCCATAGCCGCGTGACTCAAACGAAACGGCCACCGGAATGCCCGGGGCAGTTCACATCGCATTTGATGCCAGCTTCATCGTATTTTCTTCGGCTTGGACGGGCACTTGGCAGACCCACAGAGCTGGGAACCCTTTGCCATACTACAACTGTAACATCATATCGGTTTAGCGGGTCAAGCTTCGGTGGTAACCTCATTGGGTAGAATAACTACTTTGGAGGCGAGCAATGGATCGCGATAACAAACGGGCACGTGCAGCTGCAAGATCATCTCAAGGCGTGGGGAGCAGTAGCCTCCGTGACGTTCCAGAGGGGCCATTGAGCGATGTTGCAGAACGGCTGGTAACCGCTAACCCGCGCGATACAGCGCGAAATCTTGGGGGCTTCAAAGGCCTCGGGACGCACGAGCGAACAGCCGTTCGGGGCACTCAACCCGGGCCAGAAACTGACCTCGCGAGATTTGAAAGGCGGACCAATCGGCTTGGACGATCAGCCATCAATCTGGCCGCGACATTAACAGCCGAATTGGGGTACAGCACGGATGACATAGCATTGCAGAAAGTCGGAGCGGCCAGTAATCTAGGCGATTACCTAACGCCAGGGCTGCAAGATGCTATTGTTAATCGCATTGGCAACATGGATCCGCCGTCGCAAGCTCTCGGAACTTATTATGTTGCGCCACACTTCAGTAAGTTTACTGACGAAAATAAATCTCGCATTCTTGATCAGGCCATTGGATTGGCTTCTTCTGATCCGGATGGCAATGTCAGAAACATGGCATCCAATGCTATTCTCAACATGTATCCCCAGTTAGACGCAAATCAACAGGCCCAAGCTCACTCAGTTTTTCCCGGCATGCAAGACATCTTGCCGCACATGCCGCCGCCGCAGCATGCAGCAGAGGAACGGAGTGCGAATCTGGACGGCCACATAGCAGGTATTGAGGCTGCAGTCCGTGATACAGTAGGCCCGCAAACCTCCTATGAACAGCTGCAGCGGGGTGCTCAAATCGGGCGGTCCATAAACCACGCCTTCAATCACGCCCGAGAGGACCTAATGGAGGCCACCAGAAGCAGAGATCGCTCCGGCCGTTGAGGTCTCGGCCATGGTACAGTGACGCTTTCTCTCCCGAATTCCGTTTACGGCCTTGCCGTTTCCAATTCGCTGGCCGTTGACGTACCTGCTTAGTGTAACTTTCAAAAACCACGTCTGCCGGGTGATGCGCTGCAAGCATCGCACCACCCGCTGCGGCATCGATCTGTCGAGCGGCGACATCGCGCGACGCCGGTTCGGTCTCTGAAGCACGCGCAGCATTAGCTACGGCTAATCCGGCAATGGAACAATGCTTTCAACAAAAACGACGCCCCCCAACATAGCCATTAGCATCGCGTGCTCACTCGCCGTGGGCTTCTGTGCGGCAAGTCTTTACGCAACCTTCCGCCACGGCGGTAGCGGCGAGGCTCTGATGGCGTTTGATGTCCGTGCCTTTTGGTTTGAGACGCCCTTCTATTTGGGTTTCGCAACCCCCGTTTTCTATCGGGGCGCGGCTATCGTGCTCTCGACGTCCGCGGTCGTCTTGCTGATTCAGCAGATCGTATTGCGCCGCAAGCTCGAACACCACGGGACGGCTCGTTGGGCTCGAGTGGATGAAATGCGACGCACGGGATATCTGCGACGATACCGTGGCGTGACAGGGCCGGTGTTTGGGAAGACAAGTGCGCCTTTCTGGCCTGGCTACTACCTGACCAATGGCGAGCAGCCTCACAGCCTCATCGTTGCACCGACCCGCGCTGGCAAGGGCGTCGGCATAGTCATTCCAACGCTACTTACATTCAAAGGCTCGGTGATAGCTCTGGACGTCAAGGGGGAGCTCTTTGAGCTCACCTCGAGGGCGCGCAAAGCCGCAGGTGACGACGTGTTTAAATTCGCGCCGCTGGATTCGGAGCGGCGCACAAACTGCTACAATCCGCTGTTGGATCTTATAGCGTTGCCTCCACAGCAGCAATTCACCGAAGCCCGCCGCTTGGCCGCAAACCTGATTACGGCCAAGGGGGAGGGCGCGGAAGGTTTCGTCAGCGGCGCGCGAGATATCTTTGTCGCGGGAATCCTTGCCTGCATCGAGCGGGGCACGCCAACAATCGGCGCCGTCTATGACCTCTTCGCCCAGCCGGGGGAGAAATTTAAGCTCTTCGCGCGACTCGCCATGGAGACCCAGAACAAAGAGGCACAACGCATCTTCGACGACATGGCGGGGAACGATACGAAAATCCTAACCTCCTACACTTCCGTGCTCGGCGATGGCGGGCTCAACCTGTGGGCGGATCCCGCTGTAAAGGCGGCCACAAGTCGCTCGGACTTTTCGGTCTATGATCTTCGCCGTCGCAGAACGTGCATCTATCTTTGCGTTGGTCCGAACGACCTTGAGGTGATCGCGCCTCTGATACGCTTGTTTTTTCAGCAAATCGTTTCAATTCTGCAGCGGTCGCTGGCCCGCCGGGATGAAAAGCACGAGGTTCTCTTCCTGCTCGACGAGTTCAAGCACTTGGGTAAGCTGGAGGCGATCGAGACCGCAATCACGACTATCGCGGGCTACAAGGGGCGTTTCATGCTCATCATCCAAAGCCTTTCGGCACTGACGGGGGCTTATGGAGAGGCTGGCAAGCAGAATTTTCTCAGCAATACCGGACTGCAAGTGTTCATGGCCACGGCTGATGACGAGACTCCGAACTACATTTCCAAGGCCATCGGTGAATACACGTTTGAAGCCAAATCGATTTCCCACAGCCAGGCGCGAACGTTCGACTGGACCATTCAGAATTCACATCAAGGTGCACCGCTATTGCGTCCCGAACAGGTTCGGCTGCTCGATGACGACTACGAGATTGTTCTCATCAAAGGTCTGCCACCATTAAAATTGAGGAAGGTGCGTTATTTCTCGGATCGCATTCTGAAACGCATCTTTGAACGCCAGACAGGCGCCCTCCCGGAGCCGGCGCCCTTGACGGGAGCAGAGGAGGCGCTCTCCGCCGAATCTCAACTCGATGACCCGCTGTGTGAATTGGCGCAGGACTTTGACGATACAGTTTGATGTGAGGCTGGTGTGGACCCCGCGAAAAAATCCATCCCGTGTAACAGCTTTGTCGCAGGTGCAGGACGCCGGCTTGGAAGAGGGGCAAGCAGGCCAAGCCCGGCAAGTGGGCTTTGAGCAGCACGTGTCCGAGGCGCTCCGGCCGCTGTTCGATGGTCGAGCTGACGAGCCGCCAACCAATCCAGAGGAGCTTCTGCGACTGGAACAGGGGGTTTCGCGAGGTGCTTCAGCGAGGGCAGGATCATCAAGCCGCCTCGTCTTTTTTCAGCAACCCAGGGATGCCCGCTGGACGGGATGACCTCAACAGAAGCGTGTCGGAGGCTTTCGCAAGCTCTGGGACGCCGGAGTTCGGGCCGCCGCCCCCAGTCTTGGCTGCCAGCCAACAGCAGATCCGCCCTTCGCCGGATGAGCTTGACCAGGGCAACCACCTGCCACCCGAGTGAGTCGTCCCAACAATGAACATTCACCAGCGCTGTTGTGGCCAGCGCAGACGCAGAGGGCCCTGAATACGCCGCAAGCCGTCGCCATTCAGCAGCAGCTGAGCGAAATCGGCAATTCAGGTGGCCGCGTGCATATGCAGAGAGGCGCTGATGCGATCTCCGGACCGGTAGCTCTCGCTGTAATTGATCAGGCTGGTACTGTTGGAAGGCTTGATCAGCCTCGTCACCCCAATCTCCAGCATAGCTCACTGTCACGCGGCCAAC
>NZ_JAMYKV010000095.1:0-11093 GCF_040317535.1 Mesorhizobium sp. M1409 | reverse complement strand
GGCCATGCCGGCGGCGGGCCAAAAACGCCGGGACGGGGAGGGGGCTGGAACTGCCTCTATGGAAGCCGACGATCGCGATGACGCCGAGGCCGACCGGCTGGCCGAAGAATTTGCCGAGATCGATGCCGTCCTGGCGCGCTCGTCCAGGATTCTGAGCGGCGCCGGCGTGCCCGCGAAAGCGGCGCGCCCGGACGACCGGCCGGAGCCGCAAAACGGCCTGATCTACGATCTCGACTGGAATGAGGAAGAACGGCTGGCCGAATGGCAGGCCGTGCTCGCCGACACGCGGGAGTGGCCGTCGGTGCTGCGCGCCACAATCCTGCTCGAAGCCTGGTCGGACATCGAGGTGCTGCAGCATGC
The DNA here is from genome assembly GCF_040317535.1 of Mesorhizobium sp. M1409. Classification (NCBI taxonomy): domain Bacteria; kingdom Pseudomonadati; phylum Pseudomonadota; class Alphaproteobacteria; order Hyphomicrobiales; family Phyllobacteriaceae; genus Mesorhizobium; species Mesorhizobium sp. M1409. The sequence continues at coordinate 10,733 of NZ_JAMYKV010000095.1, read as the reverse complement.
CACGTGGCTCGGGCCGCTGCTCGTGGCTGCACTGCTGCGACAGGAAGGTCTTGCCGCCCACCATCTCGCTTGCATTCATCTCGGCGCGAAAAACATTCCGCGCGAGCGGAGGCGGGCGCGCAATCGCGGCGATCGGCTGCTCGCCTGGCTCGATGCCATTCACGACGCAGCGCTGGCTGGCCTGAAGGAACACGATCGGCTGGTGCTGGCAAAAAGCCAGATGGAGCGGCGGCTCAAACAACGGCGCGCCAGCTCGAAACTGCCCGACCTGGTCGAGCTGGTACTCTCGCGGCCGCTCGTCTCGGCGGGCATGATCCAGGAGCGGCTAAAAGTGACAAAACAGGGGGCGCTCAACCTGATCGGTGAGCTTGGCCTGCGCGAGATGACGGGGAGGGGAAGGTTTCGGGCGTGGGGGATCGTCTGACCAGGTAATCAACTGAGCTGACAACCCGTCTACGGGGCTTACCTGCCCGAACGCTGTAGAGGATTACTCATAGCGATCACCGGCGGAATGATCACCGATGCGAGGCCGACATCGGCCCTAGCCTAGGATGGCGGTGGAGTGCGGCTTCGTCGACTTCCGCCGAGCACACAGTGGCTATGTAAGCTTCGTCGTCTCCGTGAAGCGTACCCTTGGCGGTAAGCCGCCGGTACGTTCAAGCCTCATCAAAGCCATTGTCGGGCCCGCCACTCCTGACCGCGATGCACATGCTCTGCTCATCCCGTTTCTCGATAGCAAAGCGCTATTTATTTGGCTTCATCTGCGGCCGATCCGCCTCTGCTGCCTCGCTGTCGGACTTCAAATCAGCAACCAGAGCCTCAAGTTCGGACAAATGTGCGATGAACTCTTGAGGAAGGGGGACAGCTACCGTATGCGCCGCGGGATTGTCGTGGCTGTGAGTGTTTGCGCGGGTCATGCCTTCGTGGAATCGTATCGCCAACGCGTCCGAGAGTCGAACATAGCGCAGTAGCTGGGTTTGGATGACATCCGTTCCTCTTCGCACGATGTCCCGGAATATCACTTCCTCCACCACACGCTCGTAAGTATCGCGTAATCGGCCATAGAGGTTCTTCACGCGGTACTCGTACTCGGCCGGGCTGGTCGCAAGCAGCTTGGTCAGTTGTGCTGAGTCGTTCTTCAACAGCCCGATGCGCTTGCCGACGTTTTGCCCCTTCCACGGCATCCCTGCCGTATCCACTCTGCCAGCGGCAGCCTTGTCGCTAAAAAGTGCCACCGTGACGGGCTCGATGCCCACTTCATCAGCCGCGCGACTGAGCTCATTGAAAAACACAATATCGTGCGTAAATACGATGACTTGTCGCTTGGTTGCCTCCTCAGCGATCCGCTGGGCGACCCTTGCACTTCGATCGCGATCGAGCGACGAAACGGGATCGTCAATCACGATCGGACCTGAACCGTCTGTCAACGCAACTTCGGTCAGGAATCCGGCAAGAGCCAAGGCACGCTGCTCACCCTCGCTCAGGATATCCGAGGTGACCTTGGCCAGTTTTGTCTTGGGATCGACCTCGAATTCCGCCTTTGTCTGGTTGCTCTTGCGTGCGAGGCCTACCTTGAGGTGCATGATGTCGAAGCGGGCGCGCTCGGCATCAAAACGCGTGACGACGGCTGTTGTCAGGTGGGCATCGACAAGCTCATTCGCGCGCTGCGTAATGCCACGAGTTTGAACGTCGGCGAGAGCCTTGGAGTAGGCGTCATCAACGATGAGCAAATTCCGTCGCACGGTGAGCTTCGCTTTGCTGATGGAGAGCAGCTTGCGGTCCTCAAGCTCCTCTTTTCCGCCAGGAGTTTGATCCGCTCTTCGTTGTCTCCCGCCTGCGCTAGTCCATCCTTCTCGCCTTTCAATTTGAGCGCGAAAGTTTCCAGCTGCTCGATCGGCACGACAAGAGGAGGAATTGTCTGACTGCTCTCGCCCCGCAATCGCGCGAGGGCCTCCGCTCGCCGTGCGACCGCCGATGCCTGGAGGGTTGCGAGGGCACCAGCGAGCATCTCGTCCCGCCTTTTTACCTGCTCGCGACCGTCGGCAAAATCGGAGGCGCCAAGGAGAGCCAAGGCATGCACGCTTCCCAGGGCGTCTTCGACGGCTTTCTCAGCTTCCCGGGCGGCGGCATCGAGTGTGTCGTCCATGTATTTTTGGAAACGCTGCATGCGAGCAGCACCGTCGGGCAAAAGCGGCTGCTGGCATAGCACACATGCAGCAGCGCCGCCGTCTGCCACCAGAACCGGGAACTCCTTATCCTTATACGCTTCTGTCACCGAGTAATTGCGAGCCGCCGCCCAAAGTGCCCGCCATGCACCGCTTCCGACACCTGGCAGAGGTTCATCGGTGAACAACTCGCTAGCGGCTACCGTCGCTGCCTGGCGTGCTGCAACTGCTGAAGCGCGGAGCTTTCGAAGCTCGTCCAGTGTTGCGTCTGCGAATGCCGATCCGACAGCCCGGACCTCCAGCAGCAGCGCATCTGTCCACTTCAAAAGCGCGGTGACGTCGGCAGCGGCGGCAGCGCCTGCGGAAAGGGCGGAGGTGAGTTCAGCGACACGCTGCTGGTCCGTCTCGGTAAACGTCGTTGCCGACTCAATCTGCGCATCGGTCGTGGACTTGTTCAGCTGCTTGTTGAAGAGCTGAGCCGCGGTGCCGTGCTGGGCAGGAAACGCGAGCGCAGTCAGTTCGACCTTGTTGCCGACTTCCTTCGCCCGTTCTGCCTCCAGTTTCCCCTTCAAGGTAATGCAGACTGCGTTGAGCCGATGCGGCAGGGCCAGTCCGAAAGGAAGAAAACGGATTTGATTTCCGCCGTCGACGTAAAGCTCGGCGGAGGCCGTATCAAACACCGCAACTTGCATGAGATGCGGCGACGCTGCGTTGCCTGGCGACCAGGGAACTACTGCCTCGCCTTCGCCGGCATCGATCACGATGTCGGCTGTCTGAGGGCCGGGCGTGCTTCCGTAAACGTCAGCAAGAACCTTCAGCCTGGCTGGGTTCTCAATGCGTGTCCGACAAGCGGTGCGAAAGATCCGAACAAACCCGCTTTTGCCGCTCCCGTTGCGACCGTAGACGATCGTCAAAGCCTTGGGACAGAACGTGAGAGATGCCTTGGGCACCAGCCGATTCACATTCTCGACATTGGCGATGCGCTTGAGGACAATCGGTTGATATTCTCCGTTCCCAAAGTGGGCTTTCGTAAACGGTATCGGGGCGGGCGGCGCCGAAGTGAGCGCAAAGCCGGCCGCGTATTTGACCATCGCCAGCAGAGCCACAATGTCAGCATCTGTGAGCTCATTGCTGATCGCCAGCCGCCGCAGAGCGTCCTGTTTCCAGGTCGAGAGCTTTGTCGACCAGTCGACAACATCATCAATCGGCGTCCCCGCCATTATCCTTCCCCCATAAAACCCTAGCTATTCCTGCAGGATTCTGGCTAGAGGATCCAGCAATATTGCGATTGATAGCCGTCGAGGCCACGCGGATGCCCGTGCGCGGCAAGCCGTTCGGCCGCTGCCTTAAGGATCGGCGCAACGCCGTGATCATTGGGCATCACGAACGCCGGAAGCAGTTGCGCCATGTCCGCGACGCCACCCTACTCGTCGCACGCAAGCAGCCTCACCGTCACTCGCTTTTCGTCCAGGATCTCACCGGCCGCAGACAGGCGCAAGGTAATCTCACCTCGCTCAGCCTCGTTCAGGCCGGCGAGATATCCAGCGTCAAGCTCCACCTTGCGGTCACTCAGCTGGAGCCGGTCGCCTGGGATGAGGCGGTCTACCGTCCAGGTCTTCGGCCGCAGGAACGACGGTGACGACGTAAGCTCCAGCCGGCAATTCTCAAAACTGCGGGTGGTGTCGTTATCGAGCCGGATGGACCGGATAACCGGGATCGCATTCTGATAGGATGCATAAGTGAAGCTGGACGCGACGTCGGCAACTATGGTCGAGCCAGGTGGCCTACCGGCAACACTATCATTTGTTACTAACTCTGAACTATCTGCAGATTGCATTGACCCCATACCCCCCGCGTGGAGATTAAGCAATTTCTTGCGGAATAAAAGGCTCTTGGCTGACGGATGAATACAAAGCTTTCGCTTGTCCACGCGATAGTTGAGGCTCGCAACAGGGAGGTCAGGCCTGTTAATGCTCCCTCACAAGAAGGTCGCAGACACCCTATCCTGACTTCGAGGCCTCAACTCACAGATACTGTTGCCGAACGCCGGCGCACTTTGCTAACCGGGATGGGACGCCTTCGCCGCTCGCTGCGACGTTTTGGGCGAATGTTGCCTGAACGTCTGTTCGGGCCGGGAGAGCGCGCCAGATGGCATTTCGATTTGTTCATACAGCCGACACCCATCTCGATTCACCGCTGCGCACACTCGCGTTGCGCAATCCCGAACTCGCCGAACTGGTGGGAGATGCCAGCCGCCGGGCTTTCATCTCGATCGTGGACCTGTGTCTTGCGGAGCGGGTCGATGCGCTTGTCATTGCGGGCGATCTTTACGATGGCGATCAGACATCGATGAAGACGGCGCGCTTCCTGGCCTCGCAAATGATGCGTCTGCACCAGGCCGGTGTCAGGGTCTACATGATCCGCGGCAACCACGACGCCATGTCTCGAATCTCTAAACAGCTCGTCCTGCCGGACACCGTGACGATTTTCAGTGGCCGCACGCAGTCCGTGATCCAGTCGGGCGCCGGGCTGGACGTCGTGCTTCACGGACTGAGCTTCGCCAGCCCCAAGGCGGCCGAAAGCCTGCTGCCCGAATATGCCGGCCCCCGAGAGGGCGCCGCGAACATCGGCATCATGCACACCAGCTTGGCCGGCTCGCCCGGCCACGACGTCTATGCGCCTTGCAGCGTCGCCGACTTGCAAGGTCACGGCTTCGAATATTGGGCCCTTGGCCATATTCACGTTCGCAAGGTCTATCCCGGCGCAAGCACGCTCGTGATGCCTGGAATCCCTCAGGGCAGAGACATCAATGAGGCTGGTGAGAAATCGGTCACCCTAGCGACCATAAACGACCATCGGTCTGTCGACATTGAGGAGAGGCTGACCAGCCTCGCGCAGTTCGAGCGCGTGAGCGTCGACCTGGCAGGAACATCCGAGCTGCCCGAGGCCGTCGGCCGCATCCGGTCTGCGCTTGAACAATCCCGGACTGCCGCCAGATCGCAATACCTCATCGCCCGCCTCAGCCTGGTCGGCGCTTCCGCGCTGTCATGGACGATGATCCGCGATAAGGATTTGGTGCTTGCCGAGGCCGAACAGGCGGCACAGCAGGTGGGCAACACCTGGGTGGAGAAGGTCGAACTCAATCTCTCTGCTCCCGGAACAGGGAAGTCCGAAGACGTCGCGGATCCGACCCTGGAACTAGCCGAGTCAATGCGCGCCAACGCAACGTCGGACGCATTCCGTTCGGACGCCAGGGAATTGGTGTTGAAGACCATCGCGGACCTGCCGCCGGATGCGCGAGACTTCGCAGGACAGGACGAGGCGGCGTTGGAGGCATTCCTCGATGACGTGCTTGCACGTGGCGTCGACCTGGTCACGGCTCGCCTCAAGGCAGGCGGCACGCGATGAGATTGCGGCGGCTCGACCTCACGCGTTACGGCAAGTTCACCGACAAGGCGATTAACTTCGGACCCAAGCCGAGTTCAGGGCCTGATCTGCACATAGTGTTTGGCTTGAACGAAGCCGGCAAATCGACCGCGCTTTCTTCCTATCTCGACCTGCTCTTCGGCATCGAAGAGCGCAGTCGCTACAATTTCCTGCACGATTATAGCTCCATGCGCATCGGCGGGCTGCTCGAATTTGAGGCGCAGACGCTTGCCGTTTCACGCACCAAGAGTCGCAGCAACTCGCTGCACGATACCGAAGGTCGGCCACTGAGCGAGATTGCCATTTCGGCTCACCTCGCCGGATTGTCCCGCGATGCCTACAGCAGCATGTTCTCACTGGATGACGAGACGCTGGAAGCAGGGGGCAAGGCGATCCTTGAATCACGTGGTGATCTCGGCAAGCTCCTTTTCACCGCCAGCGCCGGGCTTGGTCATGCGAGCGATGTCTTGGCCGCACTGGAAACGGAGGCAGATGGACTTCACCGAAAACATGCCCAGACCACCGAGATCGCGTTGCTGAAGAAGCGGCTCGCGGAGCTCAAGTCGCGCAAGGAGACGATCGACACCCTGGCCTCGACATTCGAGGCCCTCGAGGCGGAACGGGTGGAGGCCCAGGACAAGTATGATCGCAGCCTCGCTGAACGCTCCGCGTTGTCAGCGCGACTGGCTACGATCGACCGATATGTGCGCGCCGCGCCGCTCCTGCCCGAAATCAGACGCAAGGCGAATAGACTGGCTGAGCTGCCTGATCTCCCGTCCCCTCCCAGGACCTGGAGTGGCAGCGTCGCGGAATTGATCGATCGGGACGCACGCTTGAGAACCCGCCTCCAGGCCAATGCCGATGAGATCGATCGGGCGACGGCAAAGATCGAAGCAGTCGCTATCGACGACGCTGTCCTGGCTATCTCCGAACAGGTGCGAGGACTTGCTGATCGCAAGGCGCGCTATCTGTCGGCGGGCATGGATCTGCCGACCCGCAAAATGGAAGTCCAGATACTTGACCAGGTGGTGGCGAACTGTCTCGCCGCGCTCGGAAGATCGGCCGAACAGGATCCGTCCCGGCTGATCCTGCCTTCCTTTGTGGTCGGCCCGCTTCGCAACATGGTCGAGCAACGCTCCGGCATCACGGCGAGCCTGCGGATGGCCCGCGACGAAGCCGCTGCAGCGCTTGACGGGCTCAACGCTGCGCGAGGTCGCGTCGGCGAGGAGAGGGCGGTGCCTGAGCCGGCAAGAGCCAGGCTGATGGCAGCCGTGTCGGAGGCGAAGGCCAGCAGTCACGCACGGGAGATAAGTGAGGCGCGCGCGTTGGAGGACGAGCGGCAAACAAGGCTGGCGGATGCCATGCGGCGCCTTCAGCCATGGTCGGGAGATGCGAACGCGCTTTCGAAGATATCGGTTCCGCCACCGACACAGATAGATGCGTGGAAAACATTGGCCGCGGACCTTCAAAGGGACAACGCAGTCTTCTCTGAGCGTCTGGCTGAGTATGAACAAAGTCGGATAGCGACTTCGTCACGCCTGGCTGCTGTCCGCGCCTCGGCCGACCTCGCCGACGACGACACAGCCGCAGCCATACGACGTGAGAGAGACGAAGCGTGGCGAAATCACCGGGCCGACCTCAAGGCCGAAACCGCAGACGCGTTTGCCGCAGCATTGGCCAAGGATGATCATGTCGGCGCGGCTCGCTTGGCCCATGCGGGCGATCTCGCGGATCTGCGCGCAATCAAGCAAAAGGCGGCTGAGACCGAAGCGGCAATAGATCGCGTAAGCTGCCAACTCGCTGGGGTGGGCCAGCGCGCAGAAATGGCGTCCGCTGAAATCAAGCGAATGGCCAGCGCCTTGCTTGAGGACTGCCAGGCGCAGTCGCTCGACCTGATGATCGGACTTCTCGAGGAGCGCATTTCCGCACGCGTCGACGCGCTGGTCGCCTGGGACGACATCCTGCTCGCACGCGCAAGGATTGAACGCGCGACAGCCGAAAGAGAGCGGATTCGGCTCGGATTGGCCTCGGCTCTTCAAAGCGTTGGAATCCAGACCGAAGCCGGGGAGGCTCTGGAGGCTCTGGTGGTCGCCGCTGATCGCTTTCTGGATAGGCAGGCGAAGGTCGACGCGGAACGAGCGGAGGCGCTAAGGAGCGTAGCCGCCAAGGAAGAGGAGCTCGCTGCTAGGCGGCTCGCTGTTGAAATTGCCGAGAGGCGAGAAAGTGCATGGCAGGCCGAGGTCAAGGAAACGCTGAAGGGCACTTGACTCGAAGAAGGCATTGCCGGGACTGGGCTTGGTAGCGTGCTCGATCAGTTGTCCGAGCTATCAAAGGCCCTGCAGGATCGTGAGGCCATGCGTATCCGCATCCGTAAGATGGAGGCGGATAGGACTGCGTTTGCTGACGAGGTGGACCGCCTTGGTGCGTCGCTGGCCGGCGAGGGTGCAAGCGGCGAGGCGCCAGAACAGGTGAGTGTCAGGCTGACAGAGCGTCTAGAGCAAGCCGAGCGTGCCCGCGAGGCGAGGGCAAATCTGCTGCTTGACGTTGAAAAGTTGCAGGACATTCGAGAGGCACTGAACGCTGAAGTCGCGGCACACGAGACAACAAAACAGGAAGTGCTCGATGCTTTTGGTGTGAGAACGCTCCCGGAGGTTGGGGAGCGCGATGAACAGCTTCGCGAGCGGGACGGTCTGCAGAGTGCCACGGCCGAGCTTGAAGAACGACTGGCGAGCGAGCTCGCCCTCGACGACTTCATCCAGGCGCAGTCGGTGCTGGAAGGCCTCGATCTCGATGGGCTCGCAATTGAAAAGGCCGAGGTCGAGCGGCGGCTAGCCGACCTCGATGAATCACTACAACAGCAACTGGTCCGGCATACCCGTGCGACGGACAAGCTCGATGCGATCGGTGGCGACAGCGCAGTTGCCCGGATCGATGCCGATCGTCGCACCGTCCTTCTCGAAATCGAGGAAAAGGCCGTCCGCTACATCGAATTGAAGCTTGGGGTGATGTCGGCGTCGAGCGCGCTCCGGGTTTATCGCGAACGCCACCGCTCTGGAATGATGAGCGAGGCCTCCGAAGCCTTTGCACTGATCACGCGGGGCCAGTACACAGGCTTGACCACCCAGCCGGTAAAGGGCGGCGAGGTTCTCATCGCAATGCAGCAGGATGGCCATTCGAAGGTCGCAGACGCTCTGTCGAAAGGCGCGCGTTTCCAGCTCTACCTCGCTCTACGCCTGGCCGGATACTATGAGTTTGCCAAGCTCAGGCCCGCTGTACCGTTCATAGCCGACGACATCATGGAGACCTTCGACCATCTCAGATCGGAGGAAGTCTTCCGCCTGTTCGGCGAGATGGCCGGCGTAGGCCAGGTAATCTACCTGACCCATCATCAGCACCTGTGCGACATCGCCAGGGCGGTCATTCCGGACGTGGTGATCCACGAGCTCGGCTAATTCAAGCGGCATTGTTGCTGGTCGGCTCTCGAGGAAAGTTGCATTGTGTACGACTGCTTCGCCCTCATTTACGACGTTGGGCGATGTCCAAGCATTCCGGTAAACTGCCGTTCAGTGCGTCTATCCCGTTGCGCGGGCATTTGGAGAGAACTGCGTCGAGTACAGCCGGTCCATCTCTTTGTCGAACCGTGCCCACAGGACGGCGCCCTCTTCGCCGAGCATTTCGGTGTCGCGTTGGAAGCGGTTCTCCTGGTGCACGGCGTCCAGCGGATCGTGCCAAGGGAAGGTTGCCGTAGCTTCGAGCCTGGCCAGCGTTGCTTCCAAGCGCGAGCGAATCGCCACCCGCTGTGATTGCGACAATGTATTGCGTTCGGCGTCGTCTTGCGCGAACAAGTCTGCTTGCGTGAGTCTCATGCTGGCAACCTAATGCTCTCGCGCATGCGGCGGGCAACGGTGTGGACCGAAGCGGGAGGGGAAAAGTGGCAAACAGTTGGCGCGGGGACCGCCTGCCCGACATCGTTCGATCGATGGCCTCGCGGCCGCGACACGAGGCGTTGCGCGGCCTAGTCACGGAACTGCTGCGAGAAGGCTTCGGCGCCGCGTTCAGCGAGCTGGAGCACGAACGCTATCTTGTCGACAACAGTGGGCGCATCGACGTGGCGTGGGGCGCCACGGTCATCGAGCTGAAGAGTGATCTTCGCCGCGAAGAGCGCGATGTCCTCGCCGGCATGCCCCACTACCTGGCCGACGCCAGCCGAGGCAGTGCGCCCGGCCGCACCACCGTCGGTTTTGCCACCGACGGCGCGACGCTGCTCGCCTACGCGCTCGATCGCGGCACGCTCGCGCCGATCGGCCGCTACGACGTCGACGTCGAGCATCCCGAACAGCTGCTGAGTTGGCTCGCTATTCGGAACCTGGCTTGTGCGCGACGACGGCGCGGCGACATGGGATTTCTCGTTCGCAGTTGTATGAATGGCGACGGCTGGCACGAGCGTGGCAACTGGATGTTGCGTCGCCTGCCGGGGGCTTTATTCCAGCACTGCTTATTCCAGAGATGGAGCCCGCAGCAGGGTCGTCTCCGAGGCAGGTCGGATTGAAGTTGTCAGCGCAAATCGTCGCCGTGTGATCGTGGACCGCGATGTCGACATTGAGGCGCTGCTTCGGATCATGCGCGGACTGGAGACGTTGCGGTGAATCCGTTTCCGATGGGGACCGGGGTCAAGGTCTGGCTTTCGACGGGGTATACGGACATGCGCTGTTATGCGGTGCATAAAATTATGCGGAGTCCAGAGCAGCAAGGCAAGGGCTGCCCAGGATCCGGCATCTTTTTACTCAGCATAATTTTAGCGGCTCAGCCTTGGTATCCAAAAGGGCTTGACACAGCTTAGGCCCTGCCCATGGTTTCGATGTGGAAGAGCGAAATGTGGGCCTCTTGAAGAGTTACCTACATTGAGTGCGAAGTCACCGTCAATCGAAGGCGGCAGGATATATCCTGATGTAAATTTCATGCCGGGGGGGGGGGGGGGGGGGGGGCCCGCGGGGGGGGGGGGGGGGGGCGGCCCCCCCCCCCCCCCCCCCCCCCCACCGCCGCCCACTCGCGGTAATCATTGGTGAATGGTACGCGTAGCGTGACGCGGTCGCCTTTCAGCGCCGGCAGATCACGGCGGAAGAAAGGGAGCGCGAACATGGC
>NZ_JAMYKV010000094.1:0-11199 GCF_040317535.1 Mesorhizobium sp. M1409 | reverse complement strand
GGACGCGGCCTCGGTCGCCGGCCTGCTGGTCACCACCGAAGCCATGATCGCGGAGGCTCCGAAGAAGGAGTCGGCTGGCGGCGGCATGCCTGGCGGCATGGGCGGCGGCGGCATGGGCGGCATGGGCGGCATGGATTTCTAAGAAGTCCATAAAGCTCGCCCATGAATCCAAGTTGCTCAAGCCCGCAAGCGGGCTTGAGTGGCGGCATGGATTTCTAAGAAGTCCATAAAGCTCGCCCATGAATCCAAGTTGCTCAAGCCCGCAAGCGGGCTTGAGTGGCGGCATGGACTTCTAATCCACGCTTCCATCAGCTTTCAGCTACGGAAAGGGCGGCAGAGATGCCGCCCTTTTTGTTTGGGGCGACCTCGGTCGCCGCGCCTCTGTCGGTCGTCAGACGGCGGCATCCGCGCGTTGCCCAACGGCTCGGCGCTCCGCCGAAACGGCCGAAATCATACGTGCCTTCAACGACGTGTTTCAGCGCCACGACCCGTCGCCGCTAGACGGACTGGTGGCGGAAGACTGCGTGATCGAGAACACCACGCTGGCGCCGGACGGTGCCCGCCACGCCGGCAAGGCCGCCTGTGTCGAATTGTGATCGGCGATCGCGACGGACTCGGCACGCGCTTCGACCTCGAAGAGACCTTCGTCGCTGGCGACCGGGCGACGATCCGCTGGCGCTACCGCATGGCGGACGGCAACTCGCTGCGCGGCGTCAATTTGATGCGTGTCGCGGGCGGCCGCATCGTCGAGGGGTAGCGCCAGCCGATCCCTGACCGGTTTCTACCGGTCGGCCAGCGCCAGCTTTGCGCCGAGCATGACGAAGGCGCCGGCGAAGCTTCGGCGCATCCAGGTCAGCACCATTGGCCGTGACACGACATGGCTGCGGATCGAAGCGGCGAAGATGCCGTAGCCGACGAAAACCACGAAGGTCAAAAGCATGAAGACCGAGCTGAGCTCCAGCATCCTCGACAGCGCGTTGGGCTCGGTGGTGCTGACGAATTGCGGCAGGAAGGCGAAGAAGAAGATCGACAGTTTCGGATTGAGCACGTTGACGAGGATGCCGGTGGCAATCACCTTGCGTGCGGAGCGCGGCGTCACATCCTGTTCGACGCTCAGGCCACCCTTTTCCTTCAGCGTGTTCCAGGCCATGTAGAGCAAATAGGCGACGCCGAGATATTTCAGCGTCTCGAAAGCCATCGCGCTGGTGTGCAGCAGCGCCGCAAGGCCGGTGATGGCGGCGGCCATATGCGGGATGATGCCGAGCGTGCAGCCGAAGGCGGCGATGATCGAGGCCCGCGCGCCGCGCGACAGGCCGGCGCTCAGCGTGTAGAGAACGCCGGTGCCAGGCGAAGCCACGACGATCAGCGACGTCAATAGAAATTCGATGCTCACGATGGTTTCCTCCGGCGCCCTGCCCGCCGGGAAGGTATCGGGCCGGACAGTGGCGCACAAGACGGGGAGAGAATGTGATCTCCCTCTTATGGGTAGGGCAATCGCTTATGGGAGGCCGAGGCCTCGCTCTACGAGTACCCCCACCCCTAAGGGGGGAGGGAGACTTCCGTAGGCGCTAACATCGGCAAACTGCCGACGTTTCGACGCCAAAGGAATTGGAGAAGAGCGCGCGGCAGCATTCCCTCCTCCTTGTGGGGAGGGCTAGGGTGGGGGTCCTCTTCGCAAGAATCCACATGCGATTGCCCTGCCAATGTGGGGGAGATTGGCAGCTACACCTGCAATCCGTGTGCCCGGCGCGCCATCAGGCAATCGTCGTCGCCAGGCATGCAGGCGCGGCAGACATCCGGGCGGAGTTCATAGATGCCGCAAGCGGTCGACTTGCCGATCTCGCCGCACAGCGCCGAGCAGCGCACGCCCTCGCAGCGCATGCCGGACAGATTGGCCGCCACATATTTTTCTGGGATGCGGTCGAGCTGCGCGTCGTCCTCGGTGGAAAAGCGCGGCCACTCGGCCGAATAGGAACAGCAGGCGCCGCAGCTCTGGCAGTCGAAGGGAGCAGCGGCACTGCGTTGCGACGACAAAAGGCTTGCGGCGGCCACCAGGGCAGACAGCCCCGGCGCGGCAGGATCGCGATCGGCGTCTTGCGGCAAGGCGCTATTTCTTCTTTGTCTTGCCCTTGGGCGAATCCGCCGGCGACTTGAAGAGATCGGTCGCGGTCTCGGCGGCCCCATCGCCTTTCGGCGCGGCAACCGGCTTGGCCGGCTTCGCGGCGGCGGCCGGGGCTGCCGGCTGGTCCTTGGTGGAGAATTTTATGGCCATGTCAGTCCTCGTCGACGAAGCGCGATGATGGTGCGCGTGGATTGCGCAGGCGGCCGATCAGCGCCGAAACCGCCGTGATGTTCATTTCCTCGGGCGACCAGTTTCTGACTTCCGCGATGTGGTGCACTGCGAGCTCGCGATGCGTGCTGCCGCTGTAGGCGGCGTCCTGATGGGTCACGCGCTCATGGGTCTTGGCGTCTTCGCGGACATATTCGATCAGGTAGTTCGGGCATTCGGCGCGACCGCGCACACCGAGCCGCACCTGGGCATCGCCATGGGCGCGTTTGCAGCGCTCCAGCTTTTCCAGCACCCGGCGCACATATTCGACCGGCTTATTGAGGCCTTCGACCACGTCGGCGATGGTCGAGTCGGCGGCGATCAGTTTCGGAGGCACGCGCTTGGTAGCCATCAGCGTCTTCCGGCCCGTTTCGGCAAAGCGGCGAGCGCCGCGGCCGCTGCCATCTCATCAGCCTCCTTCTCCAGGCGCAATTCGCGCAGGCGCGCGGTCTTGGCTTCCCGCGCCTCGCTGACGGCATCGCGCTCGGAATTGATGCGGTTGAGCGACATCGACTGGGTTTGCGTCTTGCTGAACAAGGACACGGCCTGTTCGACTGTCTTCGAATGAGCGGTCAAAATCTTTCTCCTGTCAGGAGCCTGTGCCGATGGAGCGAGACCGGTTCTTCGATCAGGACCATGCACGAAGCAATACGGCAGCGGATTCAAATTGCTGGAGCGTCCCTTAGCACGTCCAGGCCGGCGCGCAGCGCATTTTCGGCGGCAAAACGCGCAAAATGAAAAAGGCCAGGCACCGCCTGACCTTCATGAGAGCGCCGCGCAACCAGGTGACATCCAAAAGGATGCACGGGGATGCACGGAACGCCCTTCTCATGCGCATGGCATGCCGTGGAAACTCAGGTCTCCGCGGCCATGCGCCCGAATTCGCTACTCACCGGTGCCAGTACATCCGTGGTCACCGGGAGAGCTGAATTCTTTTTTCAGGCCGCCTTCAACTGGTCGGCGGACATCTTGCCCGACTTGTTGTCGCGGACCATCTCGTAGCCGAGCTTCTGGCCCTCGACGATGTCGCGCATACCGGCGCGCTCTACGGCCGAGATGTGGACAAAAACGTCGGCAGAGCCGTCGTCAGGCTGAATAAAACCAAAACCTTTGGTGGCGTTGAACCATTTAACTGTGCCGGTGCTCATGACGAACCCTTTCCATGGCAAATATTCGTTCGACGCCATGCGGATGCACAACGTCGTTTGTCCCGATTTTTGATGTGGGAAGTTCGTCAAAGGCGCGCTCGAAAGCGCGGATAACAAAAGTCAGTCAAACAAATATCGACGAGGTGCTTGTAGACTTCTTTTGGGGTCGTGTCAATTTCTGGTTTTCCTCTCACCAAGATTCGATGCAAACGCTGTCTGGCAAGGGTCCATTCGCCCGCGGATCCGGCACGGAAACCAAGGCGCCCCCTGTTCCCTCAAAAAATAGCAGCCTTCGGGGAACCAATTTCGCGCCCGTGCATTTAAGAGTGTCAGCAGTTTCAGAGAGCGATCTCAGGGACGCTGACACACAGGACGCCTCCCGTACAATAAAACGTGCGAGGGGCGTTCTTGTATGGAGAACCGGCTGACCGGCATCCTCCCCGGCGGCGCCGAGCCGCGGCTTCCAGCCGGACCTTGCCGGCGACATCACGCGGATGCGACAGTCTCCTAGTCTTCGAAACACACTCCGGCAACCAGACCAGGGAAGAAGCTCATTCGTCCGGGCCGGGTTCCGGCCATGTCTCCTTTGCCGCTTCCGCATACCAATGGCGCATCGCCGGGGTGGCAAGAACGGCGTCGACATAGTCTCGCGTATCCGGCGCAAGCGTGCCGCCATAGGTGTCGAAGCGGGTGACGACCGGCGCATACATGGCGTCGGCCGCGGTGAAATGGCCGAACAGGAAGGGACCGCCCTTGCCGTATTGTTCCCGGCACTCGCGCCAGATCGTCTCTATGCGCTCGCGCTGTAGTTCGCCCTCGGCGTCGAGCGGCTTGTGGCCCTTCGGCCTGCGCAAATTCATCGGCCAGCCATAGCGGACCTCGCGAAAACCGGAATGCATCTCGGTCGCCACCGAGCGCGCCAGCGCGCGGGCGTCGATGTCGGCCGGCCAGAGTTTTTTCTCGGGAAACAGGTCAGCCAGGTATTCAAGGATGGCAAGGGTTTCCCAGATGATTTTGCCATTGTGATTCAAGACGGGCACCTGGCCGGTCGGCGACACTTTCGCCAGATTGGCAAAGGTCTCCGGCGTGCGCAGCCGCACGAAACCCTCCTCGAACGGGATCTCCAGATGCCTCATCGCCACCCATGGGCGCAGCGACCATGAGGAAAAGCATTTGTTGCCGATGAAGAGTGTGAATTCAGCCATTTTTCTCCCCGCACGCACGATCACCTGCAATCCTTTGGTCGGCGCTTGGTCACAGCCTAGCTCGCCAACCTTGCCTCGGGGAGGCTAAAGCACGACCTGATCCGCCGCCCGGGCGACGCCTGGAACCTAACCGACGGCGGCTCGTTAGCCTCCCGCGGATGAATTCCTCCGAATTCAAAACTCCCAGGAGATGCGGGGAAGGCGGCCGCGAGGGCCGTCTTTTTCATGTGCTCCAGCCCTTGCTGAAAGCATTGGTGAAGGCGACCTCGCCATGATCACCGGTCGCCTCGCCCAGCACCACGTCCATGCCGTCGCTGGTCACCCTGGCCAGCGCGAAACCTCCCATAAAGGCAGCCTTCGGCTTGAACAGATCGAGCCCATCCCTGCGATAGATCAGCGGCGTGTCGTGCTGGTGGCCATGGAAAATGCCGACGACATTGTAGCCCTTGAGCGCCGCCAGCAGCGCCTGCCGGTCGGCCTCGCTCCACCAATGCGGCGCGCCAGCGCCGTCATCATCGTAGCGCCTTTTGGCGGCATCCCAGCGTTCTATCGAGAAAGTGTCCCAGCCATAGTGCTGGAACAGGATGACCGGACGACCGTCCGCCGCATAGGTCGCCAGATCCTGCTTCAGCCATGGCAGGCTGCTCTCGGCACCGTGGCCGGTGTCGCCGGCGAAACGATGCGTTTGGATCAGTTGCAGGCCGCCCCAGTCCCAGGAATAGCAGTCGGTATCGATATCATAGTCGGTAGCCGGCACCGGCGGCTTGAAAAACACGCCGGCGCGATGATTGACCTCGACATAATCGCGCAATTCGCGCCGGTACCAGTCGACATGGCGCGAAGGCCCGTTCTGGTCGAGATCATGATTGCCGAGCCCGACATAGACCGGCATGTGGACGCGATCGGGGCCGACGCCCTGCTGGTAGCGCTGGCTGAACTGGAGCAGTTGGGTGCCCTCGCTGGGCTGGGTGATCTGGCCGCCGCCGTCGTCGGTGATGTCCCCGCCGACGACGAGGCCGAGCGGCGTGCCGATGCGGCGGGCCGCCGAGCGCAGGCCGGTGGCGACGCCGTTGATCTCGGCCGGCCAGTCCTTGTCGACGAGACCGTTGAGCACGGCCACGTTGCGCAGCAGCGCCGCGTCGGTCTTGCCTTCCTGCAGGCAGTTGGGGCTCAAGCCGCTCGCCATGCGGCAGGCATGGACATCGGCGATGAACAGGAAAGTGGCGTCGATGGACTGGACGCGCTGGCCGGTCTGGCTGAATGCCGGGCGCGACAAGGCGCCGGCCGCGGCAAATCCTGCTGCCCGCGCCAAAAAGCTGCGACGGGAAACCAATCCAGGCGAACGGCGATTCATCATGAGGTGAATTTCAGCATGGCGAGCGGCCGGCCGTCCAGCGCCTCTCCTTGCCACCATCCATCGGCTATAGGACGATCAAGCCACTGGCGCGGTAGCTAGAGCCGGAGCGCCAAGTCAAAGCGGCGCGTTGATATCTCCCTGTCGCTGCGACATCAAACGGTTCTCGGTCGCAGCAGCACCCTGCGGCGTCGCCTGGCTGCCAGTCCGCCCTGCGATGACGACAGCGCGCTCCGCTCCAGTCCCGCCAAGCAATCCCGCAGCACGCTCGCATCCTGCGCCGTCTTGGCCATCGACATCGCCCCGGAATAGGCGGCGACCGCCAGCGCGGCGAAGCGCTCGGGATCCGTGCCCTCATCTCTGCCCGCCTGCTGATCGGCTCGCACCTTGTCCGAAATCGCCCGCCGCCAACCGGCAAAAATACCAGCAAGGGCAATCCGGAAATCGGGATCGGCGAGCGACAGTTCGTGCGCCAGATTGTTGAGCGGGCAGCCGCGCACGAAACCCTGCTGCTCCAGTTCCGCCGCCACGGCCTCGAACACCGCGCGCACGCCTTCGCGCACCGACGCAGCCGCCAGCACCGGCGCGATCCATGTCTGTTCGACCGCTGCCGCCACACGCTCGTCGATCACCGCCAGCGCCAGCGCCTTCTTGGTCGGGAAATGGTGATGCAGCGCGCCGCCGCTGACGCCCGCCGCCGCCATCAGATCGCCGAGGCTGGAGGCGTGATAGCCGCGCGCCTGGAACGCGACCTCGGCGACATCGAGCACTTTCTTGCGCATGCCGTCAGGGTCGTTGATGCGTTTTCGTGGGCGCTGTTTTGATCGAACGTTCATCTCTGCTGACATTGCCGAACTCTAGCATATTGACAAAACAGGACAACCGGTCTGTTTATAAACAGGATGATCACCCTGTTTTTGAGAAGAGTTGGATGAGCATGCTACTGAATGCCGAGCCGAAGCCCGCGGTGCTCGCCTCGCCTGTCGTCGAATTGAGGCAGTACACGCTGAAGCCCGGCCGGCGCGATACGCTCATCGACATCTTCGACGGCAGGCTGATCGAGGGCCAGGAGGACGCCGGCATGACCATCATCGGCCAGTTCCGGGATCTCGATCGCCCGGACATGTTCGTCTGGATGCGCGGCTTCGACGGCATGGACGCGCGCAAAAATGCTCTCGCAGCTTTCTATGGCGGTCCGGTCTGGGCGGCGCACAGCCATGCGGCCAACGAGACAATGATCGATTCCGACGACGTGCTGCTGCTCAAGCCCGCGTGGCCGGGCGCCGGCTTCGACCTATCGGGTGCGCGGCGGCCAAGTCTGGCCGTTGACGAAAAGTCCATTCGAAACAAGCCGCCGACCGGCATCGTTGTCATCCAGATTCATCATCTGCGGCCCGGCACAGAGGTTGATTTCGCCGAGCGCTTCGGGGCCGAAATAGCGCCGCTGATGACGGCACAAGGCGCACGCCTGCTCGCTGCTTTCGTCACCGAGCATGCCGAAAACAGTTTTCCACGGCTGCCGGTACGGGCTGATGAAAACGTCTTCATCAGCGTCATGGGATTTGACAGCGTCGAGGCGCATGCCCGCCACAGAGCCGCCCTCGCTGCCTCGCCGGCGTGGCAGGCCGCACAGTTCGGCCTGACCAAACCAACGGAGACATTGCGGCTGTCGCCCACCTCGCGATCGCTGGTCGGGCATTAGACTTCAAACGCTTCGATGATGGCGTTCGCGACAAGGGCTGGATCTTCCCAATGCGGGTTGTGGCCGCAAGTCTCGGCCCGGACGAAGGCGGCTTCTGGGAGCGCGCGCAGCAATGCCTGCTGGTGCGCCTCGCCGAACAGCGGGTCGCACGCACCGGCGACGATCAGCGTCCGGGCCTGCACGGCTTGCGCCGCATCAGTCAGATCGGCGCGGCGGATTTCCTCAAGGATCGCGCGCCAGCGAAATGACGGCATCGTGGAGGCGTCTTTCGCCAGGCCGGCGAGAAAGGCCGGGGGCACGCCGGGCCGGCAGGCATGCCACCAGGCATAGAACGGATCGGCCGGCGATATCGGGTCGCGCAAGGCCTGGACGCCGGCGACCAGCGGATGATCCGGCGCGAAATCGGGCTTCAACGTGCCGGCCAGGACCACCAGCCCGCCGATGAGTTCCTTGTGTCGCCCAGCCAATGCGATAGCCACCATGGCGCCCAGCGAATGGCCGACGACGACCGGCCGGTCGAGCCGTAAACTCTGGATCAGCGCGGCAATATCGCCGGCAAAATCGGCGATGCCGTAGCTCTTGCCCGCTTGCGAGGCGCCATGGCCGCGCAGATCCGGCATGATCAGCCGGCGGCCGGCCAGATGCGGCGCAAGAAGCGAAAAGCCGCGGCTGGTGTCGGTGAAGCCGTGCACCAACAGCAGCGCCGGCTCGGTGCCTGATATCTCGACATAGGCGATGTCAAGATCGCCGACAGTGACGAATTGTTTGCGGCCAGCCCAGGCGTCCTGGTCCGGCAAAGCATCCAGCACCGCCGACCTCACAGGCCGAGCTTT
Source organism: Mesorhizobium sp. M1409 (assembly GCF_040317535.1). Classification (NCBI taxonomy): domain Bacteria; kingdom Pseudomonadati; phylum Pseudomonadota; class Alphaproteobacteria; order Hyphomicrobiales; family Phyllobacteriaceae; genus Mesorhizobium; species Mesorhizobium sp. M1409. The sequence continues at coordinate 2,628 of NZ_JAMYKV010000094.1, read as the reverse complement.
TCCTTGACGGCGGCAAGGCCAGGTTGGCCGTCGAAGGTGGTGACGCCGGCGAGCCAGGCATCGAGGCGGTTCTTGTTGAGCGCAATCGCCTTCAGCGCCCCGTCCTCCGGCTTCATGCCGTCATTGATCAGATAGCCCATGCCGACATTCTCGAAATCGATATCGAAGACGAGATTCCCGAGGAATTGTGCGACGTTCGGGCATTGCTGCGGATAGCCCTTGCGCACCTGCGTCGTCACCGTCGCGGCGCCGAAATTCGGGCCGAAGAACTTGTCGCCGCCGGTCAGATATTTGAAATCGTACATCGTGTTCATCGGGTGCGGCGCCCAGCCCTGGAAGACGATGAACTGCTTCTCCTTGATCTCGTAGCCGACCTCGGAAAGCATGCCGGCTTCGCTCGACTCGACCACCTGCCAGCCATCCAGGCCAAAGGCCGGATCGGCGATGGCGTCCATCATCAATTGATTGGAGCCGGGCTCGATGCCGTACATTTTCTTGCCGAACTTGTCGGCGAACTTGTGCAGGTCGGAGATGTCCTTGACGCCTGCGTCCCAGACATAGGTCGGCACGGCGAATGTGTATTTGGCGCCTTCCAGGTTGACGCGCACATTCTCGACTGAACCGTCCTTCTTGTAGGGCTCATAATAGGTGACCATCGCCGGGTCCCAGTACCCCAGGAACAGGTCGAGATCCCTGTTCTTCATACCCTCGTAAATGACGTTGATGCCAAGAACCTGGCTTTGCGGCTGATAGCCGAGCGCCTCCAGCAGGACATTGGCTACCCCCGTGGTGAAGGCAAGGTCGTTCCAGCCGGGCTCGGCCATGCGGACCGTCCTGCATTGCTCGGCCTCGGCCGCCTGGGCCGCATGAGAGGCCAACGCCAAAGCGGCAAGACAGACGCCATTTGCAAGGATGCGGAACATTTCGGTTCTCCTCATTGTCATCAAATTGACCAATTGGTCTTTTTATTGTCCCATGGGTCAATTCTTGATCTGAGCGGGCGAAAATGTCAACGTGGATTCTCAATGCATGGACCGAACCCGTGAAACTCAAGCGTCTCAGTGAGATACGCCGCAAGGAACTGCGGCAGGCCGCCTTCGCGGTGCTGGAGCGCGAAGGCATTGCCGGCGCCACCCTGGAAAAGGTGGCGGCCCAGGCCGGAGCCTCCAAGGGGATCGTGCTGCACTATTTCCGCAACAAGCAGGAATTGTTCGAGCACGCGATGCGCGAGGCCAACGCCGTCCTGTGCCAGGCGGTGATCGCGCGGCTTCGCCGGGCGAATACGCCGATGGAGCGCATGGATGCGGTGATCGAGGGCAATTTCGAGGAGCATCTGTTCCAGCCTCCTCTCTGCCACGCTTGGCTTTCGCTCTGCGCCGAGGTGCCGCGCGACGAGAAGATGGCGCGTATCCAGCGGGTGATCCACGCACGCATGCGCTCGAATCTCTTGTCGGGCCTGCGTGGCTTCGCCTCGCCCACGGATGCCGACGACATCGCGCTTGGCGTCACTGCGCTGATCGACGGGCTTTGGCTGCGGCTCGGCCTGCAGCCGGGCAGCGTCTCGCGCGAACAGGCGGTCCGCCAAGTCAAGAATTATGTCGCGGGGCGGCTGGCCCTGCGGGAGCTTGCGACCGTCGGCGCGTAAACCGGTCCGGCTGGCCTACCGGTCGCCAGCGGTCGAAGTTCATACCGTGGGATAGGCTAACGGCTTGACCGCAGCCGCCAATGTACGGTGCTCTCGGTGAGGCAGAAATCCCTCGGAGCGTCCAATGAGACTTCACAACAAGCGCGCGCTGGTCACAGGCGGGTCGGACGGTATCGGCCTGGCGATCGCCGAGGCCTTTTCGCGCGAGGGAGCGGACGTCCTGATCGTCGGCCGTGACACCAAAAAGCTCGACGCCGCCCGCAACCACCTCGGCGGCATCGTCGAGACTCTGTCGGCCGACCTCGCCACCTCGGCCGGCATCGCGGCCATCGTCGAGCATGTGAAAAAATCCGGCCGGCCTGTCGATACCCTCGTCAACAATGCCGGGGTGGCTTTCCTGGTGCCCTTCGAAACTGTCAGCGAAGAGCAGTTCCAGCAATCCTTCGCGCTCAACGTGGGGGCGGTGTTCTTCCTCACCCAGGGCCTGCTGCCGCATCTGGCGGCCGGCGCATCGGTGATCAACATCTCGTCCTACTTCGCCAACAAGATGATCCCGAAGCGACCGTCGAGCCTCTATTCCCTGTCGAAAGGCGCGTTGAACTCGCTGACCAAATCGCTGGCCTTCGAACTTGGGCCGCGCAACATCCGCGTCAACGCCATCGCGCCCGGCACGGTGGACACAGCCATGCGACGCAAGACAGTCGACAATTTGCCGGCCGAGGCGAAGGCGGAACTGAAGGCCTATGTCGAGCGCAGCTATCCGCTCGGCAGAATCGGCCGCCCCGACGATCTGGCCGGCATCGCGGTCTATCTGGCAAGCGACGAGGCGGCCTGGACCAGCGGTGGTATCTTCTCCATCGACGGTGGGTATACGGCGGGGTGAGAGGAAGAGCCCTTGCCTTCTCCCCTTGTGGGCTAGCGTGCGCACACATTTGCTTCGGGTTGATTTTGCGAGGCGAGAACGAAGCCGTCTGTGATGGCGT
>NZ_JAMYKV010000093.1:0-12136 GCF_040317535.1 Mesorhizobium sp. M1409 | reverse complement strand
GACGCGAGCCAGTTCGCGCAGCGCATCCGGTCGGACGTGCCCGAGGGTGAAGACGCCGCAGCAGACCTTAATGTCACAAGTCGCACTGGGGTGGTCGGAGAGCGGCCCGTTAAGGTCGACATCGCCTTGGACATGGCGGTAGAGGCCGTTTTTCGGGCCTTTTCGGCCATCTCCTCAGAGAGGTCGAACCCATCGACCAACCGGAAGCCTAGGCGTTCCAGTTGCACTCCGACGAGACCTGTTTCGCACCCGGCGTCCAGGATTGCGATGGCCGCTCGCTCATTGGCAAAATACGCTGTCTGCACGGCGCTCGCGATTTCCGCAACCACCGTCGGTCCGCAGTAGCCCTCGCGGCCAACATCCAGTTCATAAGAACTCGCCCATCCGCGATAGAAGTGGGCCAAGCGACCAACATCGCCGTCGAGGGCATGGGAATCCTTGATTCGCTTTTGTGCGGCTTGCTCCAGTTCGGCCTGTTGATCGAGGGTGTTCATGATAGTACCTCCGTGTAGGGGCAGATGGTCATTGGCGGCGCAATGGCTGCGGCTGATCTAAAAGCTGTTCCTTGCCGTGTTGCCGAGCATGGCTGTCGGAGCCTACGGTTCGGCTACCGGATAGCCGGTTTTCAGGAGTTGGCGATTATCGGTCGCCTGATGCTGCCAGCGTTCGGTCCTGCGAAAACGAGTGACAGCATGGACGCTTCTGCCAGCCTCTCCAGCGGACATGAGACTTCATCCTTTCACGAGCAAGGTGATGGTGGGGACTTGGCTATAAGCCTGACATGTATGACGGCAGAATATGTATCGAATTTTCGTGCCAAGAATCAAGTATAAAAAAGTTAAGCTTTTGACGTTCATTTAATTTCATTGCGAATATTTTAACATCTCAAGAAAGTAATATTGATAATTTGTCAAACCTAGTTCACCCCCCTCCTTGAGCCGACCGGATGCGCAACGATCTCCGACCAGTTCTTTTCGTAGTCACGGTGAAAACGCAGGATAGTCGACAACCCGGGAATGATCGTGATATCGGGCTTCGGCAGCTCGTATGGTCGTCAATTCTTGTGATGGCGCCCTTGAGGGCCGTGCCCGGCTCGTCCTCCTGTGGTGAGGCTCGGCCCGCCCGAGCAACCCTCGGACGCGCAGTGTAGGGCGAGCCACCTCACCGACAGAGGCGGGCTACGGTCTTACACATAAGGAGGCGTCGGTTGGCGTCTACAAGGCTTTCAGGAATGCCATCAACGACTGCTGAGTACGTTGCCGAGGCGGCCCGCTCAAGCTGTCGATGTCGACGCTGGCCAAGGCCTTGGCCGTCATTTCCAGGTCGAACTGGGCGTAGATGTGCGTGGTATCCAACGACACGTGGCCGAGCCAGGCAAGGATCGCGTTGATGTCAACAAAGCAGGAGGTGGATGGCTGTCGTGTGCCTAATTGTATGCGGGCTGACGCGCTTCGGGCCAAGCTCGGGACGCTGCTCGCCACGACAGGATATTGCATCCAAGGGACAAGGGACCATAAACAAATGGAGACGCAGCATTCATGGCGCAATAGTTCTTCATAAAGACTTAACAAAATCTTAACTGTACGGTATTTACCAGTGATGGAGCGTGCGGTAATGCCGTCTCTCCTGGCGCCGTTGATACGCCCATGCTTGTGTCGGCCCCATAGTAAGTCGGTCAGCATCGACGAGGTCCTTCAAAGGAATGTTGATGCGATACCCCGGGGTCGCGTGGCTACTCCGAAAGAAATAGCAAGCTTGACACTGTACCTCTCCAGCGCGGCAGCCAGGCACATTACAGGGGTTTGCTCTGCCGATAGATGGCGGCGCACTGCAGGATAGGAGGAATTTTTGGGTAATCGGCTATCAGGCAAAGTTGTCGTCGTAACCGGTGGCAATCGAGGCATAGGTCGGGCGATTGCCGAGAGGCTCGCTGATGAAGAGGCAATGGTTGTCGTCGGCGATTTGTTTGACGAGCACTCTCTCCCTGTCAGCGTCGAGAGGCTCGCGTTTATACGTCTTGACGTCACAAAGGAGGCGTCGGTTCGTGCATTCGTTGACGACGTCCTTCAGAAGTTTGGCAGGATCGATGTCCTGGTCAACAATGCTGGTATCATCGTGCATAAGTCCATCGACGAACAGACTGGCGAGGATTGGGACCGACTTATGGCGGTCAATCTCCGCGGTCCGTTTCTCATGGCCAAGCATGTGGCCCCAGAAATGAGACGTGTCGGCTTAGGCACGATCGTCAATATTGGGTCGGTTGAGGGCTTTATGGTCAACCCCTGGCATACAGCATACGCCGCCACCAAGGCCGGCGTGCACGGTCTTACGATTGGACTCGCAGTCGACCTTGGACCTGATGGAATACGCTGCAATACCGTTTGTCCCGGTTGGATCGAGACTGACCTTAATCGGTCCTACCTAGAGCTCCACCCGGACCGAAGCTTGGTCGAGCGGGAATTGGCGCAACTACACCCGGTGGGAAGGATCGGATCCCCAAAGGAGATAGCAAATGCGGTCCTTTGGTTGGCTAGTGACGAATCCAGTTTCGTTAGCGGTGAAATGATCGCTGTCGACGGCGCCCGAACCAAGAAGATATCCCTGCCGTCCATCTTGGACGAGGAGTATCGGGCCAAGCTGACGAAACCCTAAAGGGAATGAAGACTCGCGCCGTCAAGGACGGATCCACTGGATCATCAACGGTATCAAGCACTTCATCGCGAATGTGCGGTTATGCGATTTCGTAATGCTGTTTGCTGTGACGGGCGAGGATCAAGCGCCCGCGGGCACCCGGAAAAGGATTTCCTGCTTCATCGATTCCGAGTAGACTGATTGATGCGAAGCCCCGCCTCAGCGCCGGGAGTTGCAGCATGCGCGGCAGCCGTCTCGTCAACGAAGATGCCAATGCTTAATGTGCAATGCGGAGATTTGATCGCGGGCATCCATCAGCCACCCAGGGCTTCAAAAGACCCTGCCGGTGGGGAGGCGCACCGGCAGGGCAACCGCGTTGTCAACTGGGGCCCGCCGGCGGGCGATGGCACTGTCGGTTGGTGAGTTCAAGCTGCGATGCCCACCCATTACATCCAAGCAAACCCAGCCGAAAAGCCGAAATAAAGTCATGCGACGGATGATTTTTTTTCGCGGCTCTCGCCCCTGGGGCTAATGATAGCGTCAATTCTGAACCGGCCGCATGAAGGCGCTTCTGGGTTAGCGAGTGTTGTGGAAGGACGCTCAGAGCCCTGCGCTTCGTTTGCCACATGGCTCTCTGGGGTGAAGGGGCGCACCGGAAACGACCGACGCTCTAATCCTCACTGGACGAGAACTCAGTGGCAGGTGAGACCCAATTTTAAGAAGAATCCAACTGGTGAGGCCTGGAGACTATGCCGACATATCCGTTCTCGCTGTCTTTCATTGAACACATCCGGTCCATGTTTTTGCAGTTTACGCCGCGGAGGACCCCACACGCAGAGAACTTGAAACAAGCAGCGGTTGGAATCGTTCTAGTTGCGGCCGACGATGGCTCAGGTGAGACCGCCCTTTTGCTCACGTTGCGCTGCGCTAAGATGCGTTCACATGCAGGCCAATACGCATTGCCGGGAGGACGGGGTGATCAGGGAGAAGACGCGGTGGACACCGTTATTCGAGAATGCTTCGAAGAACTCGCGCTCAGCCTTTCGGCTGACCAGTTATTGGGTACTTTGGACATATATGCGACCCAATCTGGCTATGCGGTCACACCCGTCGTTTTTGCAACTACAAACGAGCCCGATCTCTGTCTCAATCCAGAGGAAGTAGATCAACTTTTCCGGATCAAACTCTCTGACCTCTCCGGTGAACGGTCAGCACAGTTTTTCAGTCAAGGAGAAAACGGGCGGCGTCTTATTCGCTTTCCAATCTTTGACCATCACATATACGCTCCGACAGCGGCTATTCTGTATCAATTCATTGAGATGATAGCTGGTCGATATCAACATGTTGACGACCTCGCAGCTCCGGACTTCGCAACCCGATAATACTCGCCATTGTTTTTCGCCAGACACCGGGCTCTTCGCCATCAATACGGGCGGCGCCGCCCTTAGCGATGCCGCGCCCGCTACCCGCCACTCGCGGGTGCGGTAACACGTCCAGCAACGTCCGGCCACGGCATCTAACTTAGGCAGGCGTGACTTGCTCCCGACACGTGTGCGAGCTTTTGCGCCCGCACTGATCGACCGCCAATCAACACCCGGGCCGAATGCGCTTGACAAACTGGCGTCGGCCCGTTCAACTTGAAGCATTCACCAGGGGAGTCCCGGCAAGGGGCTGAGATACTGCTGGCTTTCGCGGCGCAGTGACCCGTTGAACCTGATCCAGTTCATACTGGCGTAGGGACGGTGCAAGCGCTTTGCGGGAGTTCACGCCCGCAGTCCTGTTTCGAGCAGGCCGACCAAAGCGTCTTTTCATCCTTCCGGCACAGAACTGGGTCTCCAATGCATGAGCAAAGGAGCCTCAAGATGAATGCCCTCACCCCCTCCGTCTCGACGGGACCACTGCCCGCCTCACGGAAAATCCACAAGTCCGGCGTCCTCCATCCGCACATCAGGGTGCCGATGCGCGAAATCTCCGTCCATCCGACGGCAGGCGAACCGCCCGTCATCGTCTACGATCCCTCCGGCCCCTATACGGACCCGACTGTCGAAACCAGCATCGAAAAGGGCCTTGCCCGGCTTCGCCATGAGTGGATTACGGCGCGCGGCGATGTCGAAGCCTATGACGGCCGCCATGTGCAGCCGGAAGACAATGGATTCGCGACGGGCGAGCGCCTGACGCCGGAATTTCCCGCGCGCAACCGGCCGCTCAGGGCCAGGTCAGGCAAGGCGGTAACACAGCTTGCCTATGCGCGCGCCGGCATCATCACCCCCGAAATGGAGTTCGTCGCCATTCGCGAAAATCTCGGCCGCGAGATCCTGCGCGGCAAGCTGCAGCGCGACGGCGAAGCCTTTGGCGCATCGATACCGGATTTTGTCACGCCGGAGTTCGTCCGCGAAGAAGTGGCGCGCGGGCGGGCAATCATTCCCGCCAACATCAATCATCCCGAGAGCGAGCCGATGATTATCGGTCGCAATTTCCTGGTCAAGATCAACGCCAATATCGGTAACTCGGCCGTCACATCGTCGATGGCCGAAGAGGTCGAAAAGATGGTCTGGGCAATCCGCTGGGGCGCCGATACGGTGATGGACCTGTCGACCGGCCGCAACATCCACAACATCCGCGACTGGATCGTGCGCAACGCGCCGGTGCCGATCGGCACGGTGCCACTCTATCAGGCGCTTGAGAAGGTCGGCGGCATCGCCGAGGATCTGACCTGGGAGGTCTACCGGGACACGCTGATCGAGCAGGCCGAACAGGGCGTCGACTATTTCACCATCCACGCCGGCGTGCGGCTGCACTACATCCCGCTGACCGTGGACCGGGTCACGGGTATCGTCTCGCGCGGTGGGTCGATCATGGCCAAATGGTGCCTGCACCATCACCGGGAAAGCTTTCTCTATGAACATTTTGCGGAGATCTGCGACATCTGCCGCGCCTATGATGTGTCCTTTTCGCTCGGCGATGGCCTTCGTCCCGGGTCGATCGCCGACGCCAACGACGCGGCGCAATTCGCCGAGCTGGAAACGCTCGGCGAGCTGACGAAGATCGCCTGGGCGAAGGACTGCCAGGTGATGATCGAGGGTCCGGGCCATGTGCCGATGCACAAGATCAAGGAGAACATGGACAAGCAGCTCGCTGTCTGCGGCGAGGCGCCTTTCTACACTCTTGGACCGCTGACGACCGACATCGCGCCGGGCTATGACCACATCACGAGCGGCATAGGCGCGGCCATGATCGGCTGGTTCGGAACGGCCATGCTCTGCTACGTCACCCCGAAGGAGCATCTCGGTCTCCCTGACCGCAACGACGTCAAGATTGGCGTCATCACCTACAGGATCGCCGCGCATGCCGCCGATCTCGCCAAGGGCCATCCGGCGGCGAAAGTCAGGGATGATGCCCTTTCCCGCGCGCGCTTCGAGTTCCGCTGGGAGGACCAGTTCAACCTGTCGCTCGACCCCGAAACCGCGCGGTCCTTTCACGACCAGACCTTGCCCAAGGAGGCGCACAAGCTGGCGCATTTCTGCTCGATGTGCGGGCCGAAATTCTGCTCGATGCGCATCTCCCACGAGATTCGCGCCGAAGCGCAGAAGGAGGGCATGGCTGCGATGGCGGCGAAATACCGCGAGGGTGGCGATCTCTACATGCCTGCTGACGAGACCGGCGTACCGCTCATGCCAGGGGCGTCGGAACCGTCATGAGGGTGCTGGTCAAAGGGGCCGGCGTCGCCGGCCTCACCGCCGCCTTCGAACTCGCCGCCCGCGGCGCGACGGTCACGGTCGCCGAGATCCGGCATGGCCTTGGAGGCAATGCGTCGTGGTTCGCCGGCGGCATGCTGGCGCCATGGTGCGAGCGTGAAAGCGCCGAGCAGCCGGTGCTGGATCTTGGCCGCGACGCTGCCAACTGGTGGAATGCGGTACTGCCCGGTCAGGTGACACAGGCCGGAACGCTGGTCGTTGCGACACCGCGCGATGCCGGTGAGCTCGACCGCTTCGCCAGTCGCACGTCGGGCCATCGGCGTGTCGATGAAGACGAAATCGCGCTCCTGGAACCCGACCTCGCCGGCCGGTTCCGCCGCGGATTGTTCTTCCCTGACGAGGCTCATCTCGACCCGCGCCAGGCGATGGCAGCACTTCATGACAAGCTTGCAGCCATGGGTGTCGAATTCCACTTCGGCACCGACGCCCGGCATGTTTCCGGTTTCGATCGTCGGATCGACTGCACGGGAATGGCCGCAGTCGATGACAGGCTGCGCGGTGTTCGCGGCGAGATGCTGATCCTGCGCACCCCTGATATCTCGCTGTCGCGCCCGGTCAGGCTGCTGCATCCGCGCTTTCCGCTTTATGCAGTGCCGCGCACCGACCACCGTTTCATGATCGGCGCGACGATGATTGAAAGCCAGAGCGCCGGCCCGCCGATGGCGCGTTCCATGATGGAGCTGCTGGGTGCCGCCTATGCCCTCCATCCGGCCTTTGGCGAGGCTGAGATCGTTGAAACCGGTGTCGGCGTCCGTCCTGCCTTTTCCGACAATCTGCCGCGTGTCGAGGCACGTGGAAGCACCGTCGCGATCAACGGGCTTTATCGCCATGGCTTTCTTCTCGCCCCTGCCATGGCGCGCCAGGCGGCCGACCTGGTTTTCCATCAAGACGGAACCAAGGAGCTTGCTCATGAAACTGACGGTCAACGGCAAAATGCATGAGGTTGCCGCCACCACGCTGGCAGAGTTGCTTGCCGCGCTCGACTATGAAGGCGATTGGCTGGCAACGGCCGTCAACAGCGACCTCGTGCACAAAGCCAACCGGGCGAAATTCCAGCTGAGCGATGGCGACCGGATCGAAATCCTTTCGCCCATGCAGGGAGGCTAGCATGTTCGATCTTCTCGGAACGTCGCTTCCCTCCCGCCTGCTTCTCGGCACCGCTCAATATCCTTCGCCGGCCATCCTTGCCGACGCGGTCAAGGCGTCGGGCGCGTCGATGGTGACGGTCTCCTTGCGGCGTGAGATGGCGGGCAGCAGGGCCGGCGAAAAATTCTGGTCGTTGATCCGCTCGATGGGCGTCAGAATCTTGCCCAACACGGCCGGCTGCCACTCCGTCAAGGAAGCGGTCACGACCGCGCAAATGGCGCGCGAAGTCTTCGGTACGAGCTGGATCAAGCTCGAAGTAATCGGCAACCACGACACACTGCAGCCAGACGTGTTCGGCCTGGTCGAAGCCGCCCGCATCCTGTGCGAGGACGGTTTTTCGGTATTCCCCTATACCACCGACGACCTTGTCGTCGCCGAGCGGCTGCTTGCGGCAGGCTGCAAGGTGTTGATGCCCTGGTGCGCACCGATCGGTTCGGCGCTGGGGCCGGTCAACATCATGGCGCTGCGCTCGATGCGCGGCCATTTCCCAGGCGTCCCGCTGATTGTGGATGCGGGGCTCGGACGGCCGTCGCACGCGGCCACCGTCATGGAGCTCGGCTTCGACGCCGTGCTGCTGAACACGGCGGTCGCCAAGGCGGCCGATCCAGTCGGCATGGCGCGCGCGTTCGGCAAGGCGGTCGATGCCGGTCGTGAAGCTTTCTGCTCGGGAATGCTCGAACCGCGCGACGTCGCCGTGCCGTCGACGCCGACAATCGGCAGGGCGATTTTTTCATGAAGCTCGATCCCTTCTACCTGATCGTCGACAGCGCTGCCTGGATCGAACGGCTGGTCCCGCTCGGCGTCAAGCTGGTGCAGCTTCGCATCAAGACGATGGATGAGGCCGGGTTGCGCGCTGAAATCCGCACAGCAAAGGCCTTGTGCGCTCGCTACCGGTGCCAGCTCATCGTCAACGATCACTGGCGCCTGGCGATCGAGGAAGGCTGCGATTTCGTGCATCTCGGCCAGGAGGACCTGCAAACAGCCGACCTCTCGAGGATACGGTCAGCCGGCGTCAGGCTCGGATTGAGCACGCATGATCATGTCGAGCTGGAAACGGCCATGTTTGCCGAGCCCGACTATGTTGCGCTCGGTCCGATCTATCCGACCATCTTGAAGAAGATGAAATGGGCGCCGCAAGGGCTCGAGCGGATCAGCGAGTGGAAGCGCCGGGTCGCGCCGATCCCATTGGTCGCTATCGGCGGCCTCAACTCTGACCGGGTCAACGGTGTCTTTGCGGCCGGCGCGGACAGCGCGGCAGTGGTCACAGACATTTCGTTGAACTCCGACCCCGAAGCGCGCACCAGAGAATGGATCGAAAAGACAGAGCAATGGCGCTGAGGGGAGAACCGCATGTGCTTGTCGTTGGCGGATCGGATTCAAGCGGGGGTGCCGGAATTGGACGCGACATCGAGACGATCTCTTCTATTGGCGTGCGCACCTGTCTCGCTGTCACCGCGCTCACGGTGCAGACGCACGACGCTGTGATGGAAATCCTTCATTCGCCACCAAGCCTGGTGGCCGATCAGATGCGCGCCGCGCTGCAGGCCAACGAAGTGGCGGCAATCAAGATCGGCATGCTCGGAACAGCCGAGACCATCGTTGCCGTTACCGCCGTACTGCGCGAAAATCCACAGGTGCCGGCAGTATTCGATCCGGTGCTGGCCTCTACCTCAGGCCGGGCGCTCCTGGAAGCCGATGCCGTCGCCGTCATGAAGCGTGATCTGATGCCGCTTTGCCGCCTCGTGACACCCAATCTCATCGAGCTCGCGCTCCTTGTTGGCGCGGTGCAAGCGGTCGACGAGAATGGCGCAGTCAGGCAAGGCCAGGAATTGCTGGCAGTTGGTGCGCAGGCCCTGCTGATCAAAGGTGGCCACGCTGTGGGATCCCGATCGACCGATATTCTGCTACGGTCCGATCAGGAACCAATCCGTTTCGACACCCCACGTCTTGCTGCATCAATGCGCGGGACGGGCTGCATGCTGGCTAGCGCCATTGCGGCGCACGTGGCGAACGTGGGGTCACTTGAAGACAGTGTGCGCGAAGGCAAGCTGTTTGTGTTCGAGAAGATCCGGAAGAATGTAGCCCAATGACCGGGCCACTACGCCCACGTTGATCTGGGATAGTCACATAGCCTGCTCCTCAACTCGGCATCAGCGTTCCGCGAGGTCGGGGAAAGAGTTTACATGGGTAGCTAGACTCCTTAATGTTTTGACGGAAGCGTATCCAGCGTTGTTGAAGTAGTTTGCGCATTCGTCTGGCTTGATGGTGCCGACGAGGGTACCGAAGTGGCGCGATGTGTCTTCGATGGTTCGCTTCTGGGCGTGGCGCATCCAATGCTTGATCTTGGCGAGGGTCTGCTCGATTGATGGTGTGGATGGCTCCTGCTCCCGGCGTCGCATTGCGCCATAGTCGGGAAGTCATCATCCCGCATAGAGGAGCCATCCATGTCCGAGCTTGCCACAGTTGGTATCGACCTCGCAAAGAGTGTCTTCCAGGTCCATGGTGTAGATGAGAGCGGTCGGGTTCTTGTCCGCCGCCAACTCCGCCGAAGCCAGTTGCTCGCATTTTTCGAGAAGCGACCGCGATGCCTGATCGGCATGGAGGCTTGCGCAGGTGCTCACGACTGGGGGCGCAGGCTCCAGGAGATGGGGCATGACGTCCGGCTGATGCCACCGTCCTACGTGAAGCCTTACGTGAAGCGCGGCAAGACGGACGCTACGGACGCGGCCGCCATCTGCGAAGCAGTGACGCGCCCCTCTATGCGGTTTGTCGCCATCAAAAGTGAAGCCTGCTCATCGGTGTTGGTTCTTCACCGCACGCGCGACTTTCTGGTTCGCCAGCGCACGCAGATCGGGAACGCGATCCGAGCCCATATGACGGAGTTCGGTGTCATAGCGGCAAAGGGTGCGCAGAATGTCGATCGATTGAAGGGACAACTGGATCAACTGCCGGAAGCGGCCCGGATGCCCGTGAGCTTGCTCTTCGACCAGTTGGCCGAGACGGACAAGCGGGTAGAGCGGTTGACCGACGAGATCGAAGAGACCTACGAGCAAAGCGAGACAAGCCAGCGTCTGGCTACGATCCCAGGCGTGGGCATGTTATCGGCGACGATCATTGCGGCGACGACGCCGGATGTCGACAATTTCGACTGCGCTAGGGACTATGCCGCTTGGCTCGGCCTCACACCCAAACCGCACTCCACCGGAGGCAAGCAGAGGGTGGGCCGGATCTCGAAGATGGGCAATCGTTATATCCGACGATTGCTGTACCTCGGCGCCATGGCACAGATCATGCTCAGACGTAGACTCAAGCGCGAGCCGGGGTCGGATTGGCTATCTAGCATGCTGATCCGGAAGAAAACGAAGGTCGTCGCCATCGCCTTGGCGCATCGAATGGCAAAAACAATCTTCGCCGTCCTTAGGGACGGATCGCGTTACGGGCCTCAGGCAGCCTAACAGGCTCTCCGGAATGGTCAACGCAAAGTGAGGTGATGGCAAACAAACGGAGACGAAGAACCAGGACACCCCGATCAATCCGAAGCGCCTCGAGCGCGCTCGATTGAGTGGGACCTGTTCTCCAAGCGGATATTCATCAGGACGCGCAGCGATCTCACTGCAAATCAGACGCCGTATACATGGCCGCAACCGACCCGTTCGCCAATCCGATCCGACACCCTTGACCCGCAGGAGCCATCCATACATGGATTGAGATCGGGCGAGTAGGGCGGCAGGAACCAGAGCCTTGCGCCGGCGGCCCTGATGGCATGACGGATGGCTGCGGACTTATGGCTGCCCAGATTGTCCATGATCACGATGGTCGCCGGGCCGCAGGGTCGGGAGCAGTTGCTGCCGGACATAGGCGCGGAAGCATTCACCGTTGATCGACCGTCGAAGACGCATGGCGCGGTGAGTTCGTCGCAGCGCAACACCCCCAGGAAGGTCAGGGTTCGCCAATGGCCATGCGGGGTGAACCCGCGCAGGCGCTGTCCCCTTGGTCCCCAGCCACGAAGCGGAGCCATGTTGGTCTTGATCCACGTCTCGTCGATGAAGACAAGACGCGCCGGATCGAGGCGACCCTGCCACGACCTCCAGCGCTGGCGGTGACGGGCAATGTCGGCCCGGGCCTGCTCAAAAGCGAGCAGCGTTTTTTTTGTAGCTCAGGCCCTCGCGCCTCAAGAACATCCAGACCGCATTGTGCGAGACCGTCACCCCGCGTGCAGCCAACTCGTCCTTCAGCCGATGCAGCGTCAGATCAGAGGTCTGGTTGATCCGCTCCACGATGAAGGCCCGATGCGGCTCCAGAACCCGCTTGCGGTGTCCGCCCATCTTGCCTGGTGCCACCGAGCCGGTGGCACAGTAACGCTGCGACCACTTCACCACCGAGGAGACTGCAACACCAAAGCGCGACGCCACCGCACGGCAGCTCTCGCCGGCGCCAACTGCCTCAACAACACGCTCACGAAGATCGTTCGAAAGGGCTCGCGTTATCGGATGCTGGCCGCCTCCGTCCAGCCAGCATCTTGAATCTGGAGGGTTCTGTGTGGTCGCGGGCGCGATTGGGCGGGCACGCACGGGTCGCGACTACATTGAAGCCTGATTGAACTG